>JALOCD010000003.1 GCA_023228025.1 Prolixibacteraceae bacterium
TTTCCGAAGAAAATTGCCTGATTTCGTAACTTGGCTAGCTTCAGTCAACCTGTCACGTCCTCCGATCCAGCTTTCTACAGTTCGTCCCTTATACACATCGCCAAGACAAGCCACAGTTTCTTTTAGCCGCCAATCCCTGTTATTATAAACATTGGTTGAATCATATCCTGATGTAGGGTCGGTAATAGGCTTCCCGTTAAGCATTGGAAATGCATCAACAAGTTCCATAGTACAATTTGCTGTACCATGGTTCCATGCATCAAAAACAAAACTGTAGGAAACATCTCCTGTTGATGGTGGCGCCTTGAAAAACTTTCGTGTAGTAATTAGCTGTTCCCCGTTGCCCCTGAGATAATAAGCATCCTGGAAATCTTGGCGAAAGCTGTTTCCTGGGTTATGGTAAAGTTTGTAATCGCCTGTGGCTTCACCCTTTACAATAAGGTCATGAGCTGCATCCATGGCTTTCTTCCACCTTTCGGCATCGTATCCACCATGCCATGCCAATTTCTTTTGCGCACCAATCCCGTCAAGATAAGGAGCGCTTGCGTTAAAAAGCGGGCTTGCGTTGAACAGAAGTGCGCGGGCTTTAAGTCCCATCATACCTCCCCCTGTCAAACGACCGTCAAAGTTTACAAGGTCAGCGCCTTGATAGGCAAAGGGCAAATCGGCTATTGCCTTGTCGCACAGCTTAACGATCGAGTCGCAGGTAGCCTGAGCGGTAAGCCGCGGTAACTGACCTGCAGATTCAGTAATGCTGTACGCATGATCTATCCAGGGTATCCCCCCGAAATTTCTGAACATATCGGTGTACATACAAGCAATGATCCCGTAAGCTTCGGCTTTTAACTTTTTCTTATAAGCAGCATCACTATCCGGAACGCGGTCTACGTTCTTTATGAAATTATAGCAGATTCTAATGGCTGCCCAGCTGTATTCCTGTGTAAAATTATATCTGCTCGAGGCGCCGGGAGGATAGTTGTTGTTCTGTCCTCCCTTACTCTCCGTGTTCGCATCGTACAACCCACTGTACCAAAGTGCCAATACTCCTCCATCCGGGAGATAGGACTGAATCTCATCAGTAATGGATCCCATATTATCCCTGCCCATTAAAGCAGTCCAGGGTTTCGTAGAATTTCCATAATTAAAGACAACCAGGCCATAACGCAAATAATCATAAGCGCCCGTTAAATAGCGTTCGGCATATTCCATCTTATTAAAGATGGTATCAACAGTTACATCAGTACCTGGCGCTTTGGTCAGAAAATTTTCGCCAAGAGGTAACTTTTTGCATCCGCAAACCAAAGAAAGCGATGCTGCAATCAATAATATAATTACAATATTAAGTTTCATGATAGTTGAATATTAGTCTATTTAAAGATCAGATTCACTCCAACGTTAAAGATCCTTATCAAAGGATATTGGATTGCACGCTGCTCAGGATCCATCTGTTCCAATTTGGTCCATGTCAGCAGATTAGATCCGTTGGCATAAACTCTCATGCTCGACATACCCAATCGCTTTAATGCATTGGGGCTAAAACGGTATCCTATTTCTGCATTTTTCAATCGCAAATACGAGGCATCCCTGATCCATAAGCCTGAAGTTTTCACATTATTGCTGGCGCCGGTAATTGATATCGCCGGTGCCTGGGCAGTAGCAGCAGTTTCAGGTGTCCATTGCTTATCGACAAACCATTGCAGCAAAGAGGCATCCTTGGCTTGGCCAAAGACAGTCGCCCATCCATCACTTAAAACTCTTGAAACGTTTGCCACTCCGGTAAACATGAAACTTATATCAAAACCCTTATACTCTGCACCACCGGACAAGCTGTAAATAATTTCCGGATAATTCGGGAATCCCACGGGTTTTTGATCAAGGTTGTTAATCTTACCGTCGTTGTTAAGGTCGTTATATCTTACGTCTCCTGCTCTAGGAATCCAGCTGGCATCAGGAAAATCCTGATAGTGAGCTACATCTTCCGGGGTCCAGAAACCAGAAAAAGAATAACCAAAGATCCTGCCTACCGATTGGCCCGTCCGGTAAAGATAGGTCTCTTTTTGGGGTATCTCGTCCATAAAGAGTATCTTGTTGCGGGCAAATGAGGTATTACCGCCAATATTGTAATTAACCTTACCGATTTTGTCCCTCCATTTCATTTCTACTTCAAAACCGCGGTTTTGGACTTTTCCAAGATTAACTGCAGGCATAGCTAAACTTAAAATTTCGGGTACCGTATTACGGGCGGTAAGAATATTAGACCTAAGTTCGAAAAAGACATCCGCAGTCAATGAAAGCCTGTTCTGAAGAAGAGTCGCATCAAAACCATAGTTCTGTTTTACCGCTTTCTCCCAGGTTACATCGGGATTCCCTATTCTCGATTCTTTTGCGATTATTTCATTTGTACTGATTGTCGTGCCGAAATTGTATCCTTGGCCGCTATTCAGACTATAGCTATCAGGTAAATAAAGAAATCTTC
Organism: Prolixibacteraceae bacterium; assembly: GCA_023228025.1. GTDB lineage: Bacteria > Bacteroidota > Bacteroidia > Bacteroidales > Prolixibacteraceae > CAINVV01. Next base: position 2,477 of record JALOCD010000003.1, read on the forward strand.
CGATACCTCCGTCATTTCCTACACTTCCGTAAGAAGCCCTCAACTTAAAATAATTAAGCAGTGAGCTTTTGTCTTTCAGGAATGATTCCTCTGTCAATATCCAGCCTGCCGAAGCTGAAGGAAAAAATCCGAAACGTTTCCCCTCGGCAAAATTTTCCGACCCGTTGTATCCAAGGTTGACATCAAACATGTACCTCGATTTGTATTTGTATTCACCCCTTGCCGCCATTCCCACATAACCTGTCGGGATATCGGCGAATGAACCCGGATAGGGATTTCTGCTCTCGTTGTAAAGCAATAGCCCCCCCACACTATGATCACCGAAAGTACGGTCATACCGCAAGGAAGTCTCGAGGTACCAGTTTCTCGATTTGCCAGATGATTCACTGTATCCTAGCAATGCGTCTGTTCCTGTTGCCCTGGTTACTATTGTACTATCACCTACCGCTGTGGGATCAACTGTACATCTAAAAAGAGGTTCATACACAACTTTATCCTTTCTCCTTGTAACGTCCCTGGTCCAGTTTGCATTGTTAGCATATTTAAACTTCCAAACAAGCCCTTTGGTGACAACATCCAGGTTTTGTTCTATGCCGAGGTCCAGGTTGTTTGTATTTGCATAGAAACCAGTGTATCCGGATTGATATTGAATGTTGTCAAGTGCATCGAATGTTGCCCCGGGGATGTAAGTTTGTCTGTTGCGATAACGTTTCCCATCGATTACAACACCCGCAAATGGAGCAGTTCTGTATAAATCCCAAACAATGTCCTGCTGACGGTATTCATTTGTCCCGCCCATTGTCAGGCTGATCCTTGTCGATTTAGTCAGGTCCACATCAATATTTGCGCGATAATTATACCGCTTATATTGAAATGGATAAGTGTCAGGATCATTGAAAGTCGTAGTTAAGCCGTCCTGAAAAAAGTGACCCAGCGAGATGAAATACTTTACAGACTGACTGCCTCCTGATATGCTAATATTTTCCTGATTCTGAGGAGCGGTAGCTTTAAAAATTTTGGTTGCAAGACTTTCATTCGGGAATATCTCCGGATATTTACCGGTCTTGAATGAATTGATCGCCAAAGGAGAAAACCTCAGAGCTGAAGGCAGTACGCCGGGATCATCGTGCAATTGGGCTTTATTCCATTCGGTGGCATAGACATAACTATTTGCTGTCTCCACTAGTTTGGACGGTACCTGAATTCCGTAATTGGCAGAAAAACTGATTTTAGGTGCTCCTTCCACGCCCCTTTTGGTCGTGACAATAATGACCCCGTTTGCCCCCCTGATGCCAAAAACTGCAGTTGCGGAAGCATCTTTTAATATCGAAATACTCTCAATTTCATTCGGGTCAATGGATTGAAACGATCGTTCCACACCATCCACAAGAGATAAGGCGCCTGATGCTCCTGTATAAGTACCGACGCCACGAACATAAACACTTGGATTGCTCTTACCGGGCTGTCCGCTCACTTGGGTAGTAACCACGCCTGTTACGCGACCTGCAAGAGCTGTAGCAACGCCCTGAGAAGGTGATTTAGCAATTATGTCACCTGAAACTGTGGAAATTGAACCGGTGACAGTAACTTTTTTCTGAGTACCGTAACCTATCACCACTACTTCATCCATCCCAACATTCATCTCTTCCATGATCACATTGATTACCGTTTCCCTGGTCAGGACAATTTCCTGAGACTTCATCCCGATGAATGATATGACAAGGGACTTGGCATCGACCGGCATGGTCAGGATAAATTTGCCTTCCGCATCTGTTACGGTACCCAATGTTGTCCCTTTGACAACAATTGATACGCCAGGCAATGGATTTCCCTTGCTGTCCGTTATGGAACCTGATAATTCTTTTTTTGAAACCTGGGGTTCCGGAAATTTTGAGAAAACCGCGTCAGAATTCTCTTTTTTTGCGATAACAATTTGCCTGTCGAAGATTTTAAAGGTATTGTCAGAGGTTTCAAATACCTTTTTAAGTATCTCTTCAACCGTTTCGTTATTTGCAATAACTGATACTTCCTGGTTGAGGTCGAGGATGTTGTCGTAGTAAATAAAAATGAATTCACTGCTACCTTCGATTTTATCGAAAAGTTGTTTGACCGTAACATGCTCAAGATTCAGTACGAATTTTGTTTGTTGCGAGTAGCTGGTTTTGGCAGTTGCTGTTGCTAATGAAATTAATAGTAGCAGCGTAATTAGTTTCATAACTAGCAGGATTTTTTTTAGGTTCCGGGAATAAGGAACCAATAACCCGAAATTTTGCATAAATTTGTTTGGTTTTAATTTGCTTAATGTTTTTCGAATTGGCGTTAAAACTTCAGACAGGTTATAGTGCAATATAGCCTGTCTTCTTTTTGTCATTTTAGTTAATTCATGGGCAACTCAATTGATTAGTACTTAATTTACATTTAGTCTGGTCTTATTTATTTCTCTCTGATAATGAGGGTGATCTGGTTCTCTGAAATTGTATAATTTATTGGTGCGGTCGAACAAATTACTTTTAATACATCTTCGCAGTTGGACTTTAAATCGAGTTTGCCTGTAAGCGTCATATCATTGAATTTAGGGTCAAAAACATCAATCCTGACATCATAGTATCTGGATAGTTTGGTGCATATGGAGGTCAGTTTCTCCTTCTCGCACAACATCCATCCATCAATCCACGACACATACTCCATAACATTTACATGACTGATTGTGGGTTCATGGGTTGATTTATGGTAACTCAGCAGTTGATTGGGTTTCAGTATCATTTTTTCATTTCCGGAAGTTGCCTCCACACTCCCTTCAACCAAAACGACTGAAATAGTGGCATCCTCTTTGTATGCCGACAGGTCGAATTTTGTCCCCAAAACCCTTATCTTCATTTGATCTGTTACAACATAAAATGGCCTTGAAGCATCGTGAGCAACCTCAAGCATTCCTTCCCCCTCTATAAAAATCTCTCTTTTGTCTTTTTTAAATACTACAGGGTAAATAGCACGACTGCCGGAATTTAACCACAACTTAGTTCCATCCGCCAGTTCAATTTTTGATTTTTTACCAAACGGAACTACAAGCTGATTCATTTTCTCGATTGTAGAATTTTGCTCAACTGACTCTTTTTGAACCTGTTTCCCTGAATTTGTTGTCAGTAAACCATCTTTACTGTACTTTAAATCAACCTCTTTGGTTGAAAACGTCTCTTTGGATTGATCTGCAAGGATCAACATTATATCCTTCCCAGGCTTAGGTTTACCTACAACTGAATGGTAATTGATTTCATTGATATCCGTGGATTTGTGAACAGACAAGAACCAGCCTGAGAGGCCGATTACTAATAGTATACTGGCGGCAACAGACCACCTTCTTATACTTATTATCTTTCTTTCTCTGAATTTTACAGATTCATTGATCTTACTCCACAAGATATTGACCTCTACTTCGTCAAGTGGCTTTTCTTTGGGAACTATGTCGATAATCAGTTGTTTAGCAAGTTTGATCCTGCCTATTTCCAAAGGTTTCTCGGCAATATAGTTTTCCCAATACTGATTCAACTCATCAGTAGGCCTTAATACCCATTCTACAAACTCAGATTGATGAATAAAATCAGTCGATGGTTTTTCCTGTGAATCCTTCATAAGAGTACATTTTTCTTATAAGGAGGAAATCCTGATTTTGTACTCAACTAATCAGAAATATTTTTGCAGCCGTTTCCCAAATAACAAAAGTGAGACTGCTCCGAAAAGTCTGAGTTCATTGATTTTCAACTTCTTTACCCCTGACCCCTAAAGGGGAACTCGTTGAAAATCAATGAACTCTTAAAGTCCCCTTCAGGGGATTTAGGGGTTTTTGACTTTTCGGAGTAGACTCAAAAGTAAAACGATTTCTTTCGGAAAGCTCTCCCGCAATTTCTCCAAACCCCTAAAAATCAGGTTTCGTGCCGACTGGTAATTCATTTTCATCAAACTGCTGATCTCTTCGTAACTCAGATTCGAAACATATTTGAGATATATTGCTTCCTTCTGTCTGGGACTCAAGGTAGACATGGCTAACTCCAAATGCCTTGTCCTGTTTCTAGTGTTTTCATCTTCAATAATTTCATCTTCATTTGAGAGTGCATATTGAAAAGGGATTTTATCTGATTCCAGATGCCGGTAAATTTCACTTTTGTGAAGTGATCTAATAATTTTGCGTTTCAACGATTTGAACAGGTACAATCTGATGTTATTGGTTGATCCAATAGTTAACCTGTATTTCATAAGGTCCACAAAAATATCCTGGATACAGTCCTTTATGAGCGCTTCATCGTGTGTGAAATTACATCCATACTTAAAGAGTGTCTGGACATGACTTTTATAAATCAAACGAAAAGCATCTTCATCGCCATGAATGAATTTATTCCAAAGTAAAGTATCTGATATTATCTGGTTATTCTCGCCCATTGGAGCATTTCATCTGTCAATAATTTATTTTTATTTGCCAGATGGAACTCGCCTAAGCAGTCGTGCTCTTGTGTAAGTTATTCCTTATGGCTCGTTTCATTGTACAAACAATGCCAAATATATAATTTAAAACCGTTTATTCGCGCAGGATGAAATTTTACTCCAATTACAAGTATCTTCTGACAGGTAAATGTCCATTACTCCATCGTCGCTTTTCTGTTTGAACTGTTAACACTTCCACCTTTACCATTAATGATGCTCTTTACAATACTTTCCTTATTTCCGTTTAGCCAAAAAATGACTTTATGGTAAAACCCATTTTCTACTGCTGGTGGAGTTTCAATCGCCTGATCAACAATTACCGGGGCGTCGTAAAATACATTATAAATACCTACACCCCAAGCCTGGTGGGTTTTTACATTGTTGGCAACTTTGTACGATGCATATCCATTGGTTTCGCCGTGTTTCCAGGCATCAACAGTTGGCGGGTCATATGGCATTTCGCTTTGGTAAAAAAAAACCCGGCCCTTATCTCCATTCCATAGTGTTTGATATTCCTGAAAATGCTCGTTGAACAAACCATAAACAGTAATGTTGTCGCCATTTACGATCAAGCCATTGGCACATTTGTTTTTGTCCCAGCCAACACCATCACCGTGGTCGGCCCTCCAAAGCCAAACATGATCAACACAAACATTATTACTGTTGATAACCAGACAACGAGTGGCGGATCCTTCATGAGGACCTCCAACCCTGAAAAACAGATCAAATAAATAGGTGGGATTTGCTGCATGGTTCTTTTTCGATCTTGGGTTTCCAACCTGCATAAGTGTCTCGGAAGGGATAAGAGCTGCATCAATCAGCAAACCAGCTATTGTTACACCATTAACATCGAAAACTTCAATCACTTTATTCCCTTTTTCAGGAACGAGCGTTGCCATTCCAATTCCCATCATAACTGTTCCGGGCAGCATAATCTTAAGGCTCTCGCTTAATGAATAAATCCCCGGTGTAAAAAGAATGTGCTTCCCTTTTTTTAAAGCTTTGTTAATCGATGCGGCATTATCTACATCAGGTTTAGCAACATAAAAATCATCAATCGAAATTGCCTTTTCGTTATTGTTCCGATTGTCCCAGTCAACGCCAATTGAATTCTTCTTTAATGCTGGAATTTTTAAAACAAATTTTCCTCCTGAAAAGGTCCAGAATGGTTTTTCGCGCACTTCAGGGGTTTCTTTAATGGTGGTAACAGGTTTTTCGGGCCAATTCTCTTTCGGGGCATTGGAAACGCCGATATACACCATGTTCCAAACTCCGCCGTCCCATTTTTTAAAAACTGAATTTCTGGTTAACCATTGTTGTTGCGAACCGGAAAATACCGTACCTTCAATTTTACAATCGGCCATGAAACCTCCGCTGGAAGCCCCTTCAAACAATTTCAAATTTCCTTTTACATACACACGGCGCAAGGGAGCAGCTTGCGAAACAGCCCAGGTATTGGTCGAATCAATGGCAGGAACTATTGTTAAGTTTTCTGCTGTCCGCCAAAAATTACATAGCACATGACCTTTCGATGCATTAGACCTGACAGCACCAACAATCACCACATCTTCAGGAGAATTTCCCAAACCCATAATGTGCATGTAATAGCCAACCCTGACATCTAATTTGTAGGTTCCGGGTTTAAATAGCAGCGCATATCTGTTATTGGAAAACTCATTAGTTGGATAGACTTGACCAGCATAAATGGAGTCGATCAATGTTTGAACTTCATGCATATCCATGGCAGGATCGAACACAAATACATTTTTGCCCAGCAAAGTTTGATTGTACTTAAATGCTATTGACTTTATGCTTTCGGACAATGGTATAGTGGTTTGCGAAAATCCAAACAGTACTCCAAATAAAAAGAACAACAGATTGGTAAAAAAAAATACTACTCTCATTTGATAAATAATTAAATGACCCAGGTTTTATTTTGTTAAATCTTTCGATGTGGATAGGGCGATAACCCTACCATGTTCACTTACTGCGGTATAAAAATGATAAACAATCCCATTCCATTTAATTACCCAAGGTTTATGGGCACACCACTTATCATACTGCATTGAAGGTGCTACCAAGTCTTCGCCATTCCATTCTGTCCAATTTACTAAATCATAGGAACATGCAAATCTTTCAAAAGCCCCGGGTTTCCAGAATGCACCAAAATAAAACATAATATAAAGATCATTAAACTTTGCAATTTGCGCGTCACCGCATATTCCTTTATGTTTGGTTACAACAGGGTTATTGCCATATCGTTTCCATAATACCATATCATCAGAAACTGCTATACCTATACTCTCATAATTGGCAGTATCGCCTTTGGCATTATAGTACATGACAAAAGGATGACCTGTTAATTTATTCTTATCAAGTACAACTAAATTTTTGTAAATTGTCTTGTTTTCAAACCATCTTGCATCATCATCTTTCGGATATAATACTGGCTTACTCATCCTATTCCATTCTTTTTCTTCAGTCAGGGTATTTGAATTTGCAATACCAATTCCTAAAATTCCAGTTTCGTATCCTTTTGAGTTCCCTCCTATAAAGGACATCCAATACCTATCCTGAAATTTCTCAACCGAATAAGTCCCTCCCCAATTAAAGTCAACCAATGACAAATAGCCTGCTTTTTGATTTGCATCCCACGTACCCTCGGTAAAAGAAAGAATTTTCCCCTTGGTTTTCCATTGAAGTAAGTTTTCACTTTCGGCAAGCCAAGTCTCATATCCCTGACCGTCATAAATGATATAAGTCATATACCAAATATTATTCTCACGAAAGATAGTTGGGCTATCCATTAATTTTGTTGAATCTGGATGACTAAAAACAACTCCATATTTAAATGGTGTTTTTACCTCATTGTAAATATTCTCCATAGTTTCCTGAGACACATCTTTCGATTTGTCATAACCAGCTTGTATATTGTATTTTACCAGTTTCAATGGTCCCATTAATCCTGAAGGTTTTAAAGGCAAATCTTTTTTAAGTGCGTTTGATGTACTCCAGATGCTTTTTATCTTTCCGAACTGAATCCAATCGCCTATGAACCGGTTGCGGCTTACATCGGCAACGGTAATTTCCAGTTTGTTTTCATTTTTCAACAGACCTGATACGACAAGTTCTGTGTTTGGCATCCAGGCATACGCCAGCAAATTACCGTTTAAACGTACTTCAGCGGTAGCGTCAATGTTGCCAAGGTCTAAAACAACCGAATCGGTTTCAGAGATAAAACTGTCAGGAGCCTTAAATGTAATCGTGTATTTGGCTTTCCCGGCAAAATAGCGGATCGCCGGATCTTCAAATTCGGTCAGCGATTTTAATTTAGTGATCACAACCGGCTGAATCACTTCATCCGATATAGGAAAAAATTCAATCGTTGCTTTAAAATTATCAATTGGTGAGATTTTAGTCTGAACCAAATCCGCCTTGAGTATTCGGTTGTTGTTGGTTGTAAATGCATATTCGCCGCTCAGATTGGTGGTAAAACCAAATTTGCTTTTATTGAATGTTGCCTGCGGAATTGCAAAAGTGGTATCTCCCAATTGTTGCTGCGGAAAGATTTGTTTCCCTGCCAACGAAACATTTGCAATGAATTGATCGGGGGCGCCTTTTTTAAAAACAAATATTTTAGATTCGTGTGGTTTAAAACTAACCGGTATCCGGGTTTGGTTCTTCTCAATGGAATAAATTGCAGGTTTTGCTACAGAACCATTTTCAGGATTCCATATTTCGGGAGTTTTGCCTGCTATGCGGAAGATCAGTTCCCTGTTAAGGCTTCGGGCTTGTTGATTAAATACAAAATAAGCATCAGTATCTCCAAGTTTTTTATGGAAAAACATGATCTCCTTCGGATCTTTGCTGTTAGTGGTAAGATCGGGAACTACATTAAGCTGTTTTAATACTTCGCCAATTGATTTTCCTGAAATCACTTTTCCTTTTCCATATTGATTTTCTCCTGAATTGCCCCAAAGTGAGTTGGCCAGCTGATTAAATTCCATGGTGCGTGTTTTGATATCCTGAACCGATATCATTTCCAAAGGCTTTGGTCCTAAAACGACAGCTCCTTCTTTCACCAATCCGGCAATCCGCTTTAAAGTAACAAAATCCATTATCGTAAGATTGGGTAAGGTAAGAATGGGGAAGGTCTGTTGACCCCCAAAAGAAAGTTTGCCATCAATGACTCTCGCTTCTGTCAGCATATCGAAATTGCAGGCATTGGCCTGAAATCCAAAGGGTAAATCGTTGGCAATGCTTTTGTTAAAACTGTAAAACTGTGGAAATTGGTCGCCAACATAAAACAGCACATCGACAACAGGCTCACCCTTTTGCAATACATATTGAACACGTGCCTGGTAAGTCATCCAACCTTGCGAAAATTCCCACCATGGATTATTCCGGTTGAAAGTGCTGCCAAAACCACTTAAGGTTGCACCGGGTTTTTTATCTAAAGGCTGATGTACATAACTATGCAGGATCATCTGATTAATTCCCGAACAAAAGGCAGCATCTCCAAAGGGTTTTAAGTTGGCCGGCGAATCGGAATAATCCGCATAACCGGTATAAGCTTCTGATCCAATGACCTGTTTTTTGTCGGCCAGGGCAGCATAAGTCGGAAAGTATGCTATTGGCCTGATTGTAGGTTGATATTCAGGAATTCCGATCGAATTTGGATCGGCCCAAAATTCAATCATGGGTAAATCAACATACTTATTCGATTTTAAAACATCTAAAGGAGGATACATCGCTCGGTTTCCATAAATGACTTCGGCATGCATTTCCAATTTGTTTCTATGGCATAAATCACTAAACTGTTTGTAATAGTTTTGACTGATCAGGTCGGAAATCGTTTTGCGGAAGTCGTGCAGAAAAGCATCTGAAAGCTGTGGGTTCCCTACAAATTCGCCACATAAAACCGGAATCCACGGAATGATGTCGTAACCCCTGCGATTTTTAAACTCTTCGGGAAATTTTTTGGTCCAGTTCTGAAACTCGCATTCCCAACTGTCGATCAGTAAAAATTTGAATGTGTTGCCTTTGTACTGACCTGCCGACTGTAGCAATTTGCCGGCAAAACTATTGAAGTGAATATCCAGGGCTGAGGTATCCATCTTGTCTACTTCCAGTCCAATTCCTTCGGAAGTTGCTGGAGAATTTGTAACTCCGGTAGTAGTGTAACCAAACCGGATGATCTGCCAACGACCTTTGGGCGCTTTCCAATTCAGAACACCCTCTGGCGACATGTACCTGGAAAGATCGACGACCGACTTTTCAGCTATTCCCTTTTTATTGTTTTTTACAGGTAGATCAAAAGCTCTCTCATCTGCTGGAGTAAGAGAGGCTGTTTTTTCGAGCAAAAACGAAACCTGGGGCGAATAAGCCGGTGTTTCATTGACACTTAGAATTTCTAGCTCGGGCACCTCATAATTCCCTTTTTTGCATTCGAGTTGAAAGTACTTTGCTTTAGTAGTGGGGAAAGTAACTGTATTTATTTTGTTGACTCCAGCAAATTCCAACTCGGAAATTTTTGTATATATCTTCCCATCGACAGAGGAGGAAAGAACTAACTGACTGATCACTTTGTCTAAATTTCCCCATGTAAAAACCACGGTTCTTAACAGTGCTATTTTACAGGCTTCTACATCTGTTTCAAAGGTGAAATTAATCATATCGCCTTTGTTTAATGTGATTTTGCTATTGGGATTTCCATCAGTAAGTTTTGTTCCAATTGATACCTTATTGATTTCAATATTTACCTTGTTTTTCAGGATTGAATTTTGTTTCTCTCCAATTGGATAAGCCACAACAGCCACATCGCGGTAAAAATTATTTTTTGCTGCAGGTTGGGCCAGTTGTGTGTTTATAACCTTGCCGCCATCAACAATTGATTTTGACCATGCATATTGTTTCATCGACAATTCCGGCGTAATCCAGGGACCGCCACTTGTACTCCAGCCATCGCAATTGTGAACACCAATTCTTATGTCCAGACGATTGGCTTCCTTTAAAGCCCATTGAAACATTTCGTACCATTCCGGTGAATTAAATTTGATTTCTACAGGAACATACGTTTTGGGTTGAAACCAGGTTGTCTGATCTCCAATATTTATAATTGTTGCCTGAGAAACACCTTGCTGCTTCATCGACTCCAAATCCTTGGTAATACCTTCTTTGGTGATGTTACCACTGATCCAATGCCACCAGGTATTCACTTTGGTCGAGTTTGGAGGTGAACGAAAATCGAAACTATTTATAGTATTCTGGGCGAGGCTGACTGATATAAAAAGGAAAAAAAGCAGGAACGGGATAGAGCTTTTAAATGGTTTCATCAGTATATATTTTTATTGTTTAATGGTCTGATGGAATCGAAGATCGGCGAAGCCAATACCCACCTATTCATTTTCGGTTGGTGTGAAAACTTCCTCATGGGTATTTCAGACTTTTTACTTTTAGTTAAATTTTTCATTCTTATTCTTTACCAATTAACCTTTAAATCCCGAAAGGAAGTAGGCAACCATACCTGCATTTCATTGGCGCCACGATTATTCCACACAAAATAAGGTATGGCTTTGATAGGCCTATTAATAACCTGTACCGTTTGACCATTGGCACTGGGTGCAATAATTTTTGCCTCCATGGTTATTGTATTTACGCCACCCAGTAATTCTGATTCATATTGAATATGAAGGCTTGCATCAATAGGAAGAATAAAATTCCAGGCTTGCTGGTTATTGTCAGCCCCTTCGACACAATAAACCAGGGGGCCATATTGCAAGGCCGAACGGTTATTGTTTTGTTTTAATTCAGCCCGACTGGCAATCCGATGAATTTCCATTGGGGTATTGATCTCAATTAAATCCCCTTTTTTCCACTGACGGTCAATAACTGCATATCCCAGCTCTTCACGAAAAGATACCGGTCTACCATTTATGGAAATTCCAATGGATGTGGTGTGTTGAGGTGTGATATAAAAATATAAACCTCCTGGCACAGGTTCTTTTAACCATCCCGGAATACGCAGCCTCAGTTGATATAATTTTTTTGGTGCACTTGTAATGTTTATAGTGGTATTGCCCTGCCAGGGATAAGAAGTTTGCATCGATAAACCAAAAAACTGTTTTTCTACGGGCAGTTTTACTTCGCTGCCGATATACAAGTTAATCCAGGTTGCATTCGCAGATTGGCTGTAAATATAATTTCCTAAAGAACTTACAAGCCTTGCAATATTCGATGGGCAGCAGGCGGTATTAAACCATTCGCTGCGCTGCTTGTCGCCCGAAGAGGCCAATGGGTTTCCGTAGAAAAAATGGTCGCCCATAAGCGATAATCCATCCAAGGCGCCATTGTATAAGCTACGTTCAAGCACATCAATATATTTGGCATCTCCGGTAAGCATGTTCATTCGTTGGTTCCAGAAAACCATGCCAACCGAGGCGCAGGTTTCGCAATACGCATTTTCATTAGGTAAATCATAATCATCTCCAAAACCTTCATTTGTTCCTTGTGCACCGATACCACCTGTGATATACATGTTCCGAAATATTACATCTTTCCAGATGGAATTCATCGCTTTAGTATATCCCGTATCATTGGTAATTGCAGCAATATCCGCCACTCCCGCGTACATGTACATTGCTCTTACTGCATGTCCACCAATTTGTTTCTGATCTTTTACCGGCAGGCTGTTTTGGCAATAATCCTGATTCCCCCATTCTTTCCCGTAGCCCTTGCCTCTCTGTTCAAGATACCATTGCGCCACTTCAAGATATTTTCTGTCATTTGTATGGTGGTACAATTTAATGAGTGCCAACTCTATTTCCTGGTGGCCACTAAACCATTGGCGATTGCTTTTTCGCAAAAACGTATCAATATGATTTGCAAATTTAATGGCCACATCCAACAACTTTCTTTTACCTGTAGCATTATGATAGGCAATTCCCGCTTCAATCAGGTGGCCTGCACAATAATCCTTATGCTTCCCTATTTCTGTCCAGCGTTTTGAAATGTCCGTCAGTTCAAAATAAGTATTCAGGTATCCATCTGGTAGTTGGGCCGCTGCAATTTTATCAATCCATTCATCCGCTTTTTTTTCAATTTCAGGGTTAGGATTGTTTTTTAACGAATATGCCATTGCCTCTACCGCCTTATAAACATCTGAGTCATCATAATAAATGCCTTCATGTTGCCCATTATGAGCGGCAGCTTTTTCAAAATTCCGGATTCGGCCAGTCTTGATTTCAGAAAATAGAATACATGCATCCAATGTTTTTGTCGCAACAGCAGTCATCCTTCCGCTCCAAAAAGGATCCGTAATATTTACCTGAGAGAAATCGACAGGATATAATTTTTGCAGTGATTCCTCTGATTGAACCCCGAAAGGCATGAGTGCAATAATCAAGGCGAAAGAAAATAGCAATTTCATAATTTATTTACTCTTCTTATGTAGTTTTTTCTACAGGATCAACAGCGGAAAATCTTTACTTCCAATGAATTCTGCAGAGTGGAAAAGCTATTAATCAAATCTAAATAAAGAAAAAAGTGGAGGAGGCATTGCATGACTCCTCCACTTTAACTTAGATCTATAATACTTTATTTGCAATAATTAATAGCCCGGATTTTGAGTCACTCCGAAATTATCAACATCTTCCCATGGAATTGGAAATACTTCATTTTTACCGGCTTTAAAACCCGGAATTTTTGATACTGCTTGTCCAGTTCTTACTAAATCGTAAAAATATTCTCCTTCCATAGCCAATTCCAATCTTCGTTCATCCAGAATAGACTGTTTCGTAGCTGGTACGCGGTGTAAAGCATCACCAAAAGCCCTGTCCCTAACCCTATCTAAATAGCCCTGGGATTTTGCAGTATTTGAAGCAACATTGGCTTCGGCGGCCATTAATAAAACATCAGCAAACCGGATGGTCCGAATATTGTTTCCATAGTTTAGCTGAGGTTGTCCGCTTGTTTCGCCTAACATTGGCAGGTATTTTTTACTATAATATCCCGTATGTTTATATGGCACAATAGTATATGTAACATTCAAGGCCGGATTTCCCAGTTTATATGCCGCAATATCAAAACAGGTGGCGTCTCTTCTTTTATCGCCCGGAGCATAAGCATTATATAACTCTTTGGTTGGTAAATTATATCCGCCTCCATCTGCATAAGGCATGCCGGCAGCGCCTCTGATTCCAACTACTCCCATTTCCCATACTGCATAATCCCCTTGACCGGAATTACGACCCGCCCAATTCCAGTAAGGGGAATCATTTGAATACTGAACTTCAAAAACAGATTCAGGGCCATTTTCGCCAGCCAGAAGGAACTGGCTTCCAAAATCAGTGACCAAGCTAAACGGGCCATTGATCACATTCTCCAGCATTGCTGCAGCTTCAGGTAGCTTATTTTCATAAAGTAAAACTTTTCCCAACAAAGCCTGGGCCGCATATTTGGTAATCCTGCCTTTCTGGGCAGGAGTCGTTGGCAATACAGCTATAGCCGCATTTAAATCAATTTCAATTTGTTTATATACATCCGTCTTAGGGACTCTTTTCATCTTTCCAAAATCACTAATTTCAACTCTTTTATCGGTAAACACTATAGCATCCCCAAAATTCCTGACTAACATAAAATATTCATAGGCCCTAATAAAAAAGAGTTCACCATACAAAGCATCTTTCCCGGCAAAGTCTATTTTTAAACCAGTAGGATTCTTATCCCTATGTTGCACCATGTAATTCACTCGGTTAATTCCTTCATATGTAAATCGCCATAAATTAACTGCTTCAGCATTTTGTGTCGCAGAAGTTAAAGTATAATCATCGATATTTTGAAGTATGTTCTGATCCGTAGCACTATTGCCCCCTGATACTGAATTGGTAGTAGCAAGATCCCCATAAATAAGCGGCTGATGGGTAATCCATTGCATTGGGCTATAACAACTCACAATCATTTGTCTGTAATCGGCCTCTGTTTTTAGAAAATCCAATTCTGTAACCTTATATTCTGAATGTGGATTAAAATCAAGATATTTATTACAGCCTGTACACACTGTTATAAACAAGGCTAACCCTGTTATTATTTTTATAGTTTTCATATTTTAATAGTTTAAAATTTAACATTCAACCCAACTGAATAAGTTCTGGACTGAGGGTATAAACCCAAATCCACTCCTGTATTTAAAATGTTGCTACCGTCCGATATTTCAGGATCAAATCCAGGATATTTTGTGAATGTATGAAGGTTTTTGGCTTGTAGATAAAGCCTCAATTGGCTAACGCCTATTTTCTTTAACAATGGAGAAGGCAGGGTATATCCCACTTCCAGATTTTTAATTTTAGCAAATGTCCCGTTTACAATAAACCTATCTGACGGCCGTGTATTTTCATTATTATCCTTAAATGTATAACGGGGATTTCTGGCATCATTGGTAGAGCCTTCGCCAGTCCATCTGTTTAAAACCGATACTGGCATATTATCATACACAAAGCCCCGTGTATATCCCCCCATAAAAATATCATTACCAACAGATGCATATGTAAATACACTCAGGTCAAAATCCTTATATTCAAACCCCAAGTTCCAACCCAAAGTAAATTTTGGATAAGGATTTCCAATTTTTGTCCTATCGTAAGCATCTATTTTCCCATCCGGTATGCCTTTAGGTCCGCTTACATCTACATATTTAATATCTCCTGGTACTGCATTTTGAGTAGGGCTTGCCGCAATCTGAGCTGCATTCTGAAACAATCCATCCGTTTTCCAGCCATAAAAATATCCAGGAGGATAACCTTTTTCATATCTTGTTACCAGATAATAATTTGGTGTAACCAATCCTCCTCCTGAAAGGAAAGCTGATCCATTGATATTGGTCGAAGTAACCAAATTTTTTGCAGATGTAACTGAAACTGACGTATTGAATTTGAGGTCTTTAGTACTTGAATTATGGTATGTTACTGTTAAATCGACGCCGCTGCTTTTGGTTGAGCCTACATTAGACGAAATAGCTGGCAGGGTTCCTGCATAGAAAGGAATTGGACTAACAAACAACAAACCATCCACTTTCTTATCAAAATAATCAGCTGTCAGGGAGAAGTTTTTCAAAAAAGTAACATCAAATCCGATGTCAAGTTGAGATTGTTTTTCCCACCGTAAGAACGGATTGGCAAATGAACTAATTGTTGCACCTGAAACTAAAAGTCCGTCAAATTGATAACCGTTATTGTTTGGCGTACCACCACCTTCATAATTCGGGCCACCAATACTAACAGTAGCTAATACTGGATCTACCTTCTCATTACCTGAAGTACCGTAACTCCCTCTGATTTTCAGGTAATTAATTACATCCGATTTAAAGAAATCTTCCTTAGTTACCACCCAACCCACTGATCCAGCATAAAAATTAGCAAATTTATTATTTTTACCAAATGCCATAGAACCATCACGACGGGCAGAAAATGAAGCTAAATATTTTGCGTCATAATCATATTCAAGTCTTCCAAAATAGGATGCATTTCTCCGGGTTAGAGTCTTATACTTATTGACTTGAATTGCATTCGTATTTGCTGCTGAATTCGTTCCGGTAGCAGCAATCATATCAGCCCATTCCCAGCTATTATCACGAATATCCTGCCTCGTCATATAATAACGATGACCTGTCAACTGTGCTGCAGAAATACCAGCCACAGCATTAAATGAGTGTTTTTCTTTGAAAATATAGCTGTAATTCGCAAAAGTTTCAAAAGTATAGCTAAAAGTTGCACTCACATCTTCATTTACGCTATTGTGGTTTGTTCCTTTTGTAGTACCATCCGCATTAAGACTGCTAAATTCATGTGCCGGGCCATAAAAAGCAAGCTGATTAAATATCTTGCCTAGTGATTCCCATTTCACATAACCCAAACGAGAGGTTACTTTAAGATTTTTTATCATATCATATTGCAACTCTGCTTTTCCATATAATTTGTCTTCTTTATATATATTATGTGTAGCATCTATTTGCGCCAACGGATTTACATTTTGTTTCGTTATCAGGTTGCTAAATCCGTAAGTTCCTATTGTATTTGGTACCGTGTTATAAACAGATACTGTAGGGTCAAAATTTAAAGCATTACCTATGACGGCGCCAAAAGAGCCTTCAGGAACAGTCTTTCTTTGCGTATGCGCATAGCTGGTATTTAAGATTAACTTTAATTTTGGCGTTAAATCAAAAACTAAATTGGCTGTAGCGTTGTATCTTTCGAATTTTGATTTATCACTGCCAGCAACAATACCGCCTTGTCCTAAATAACCTCCCGAAATGAAATAGCTCATTTTATCGCCACCACCTTTAGCCGTTAAATTATACGAAGAAACGGAAGCTTTGTGAAATATCTGATCTTGCCAATTTGTACCTGTTCCTAAAGAAGCCGGGTCATTGAAGATTTTTTGCCCTCCTGAAACTAAACTACCTTCATTATTAATGGTAGCATATTCAGTGGCATTTAACATATCAATTTCTTTCACTACGCCTTGTTGCCCAATATAAGAATTGAAGCCAAATTGAGTTTTTTGATTTTTCCCACCACTCTTTGTTGTAATTACAATAACCCCATTTCCACCTTTTACACCATAAATAGCGGTGGTAGCAGCATCTTTTAATACATTGACTGATTCAATATCTCCGGGATTGATCGCATTCAAATCAGTAAGTGTTTGGGGAATACCATCTACTATTACAACCGGGTCAGTACCGGTAAAAGAAGGAATCCCTCTTATCAATGCCAATGGTTTACTTCCTGGAGAACCGTTTCCTATGATGGTAACTCCTGAAGCCCCGCCCTGCAAAACTTCTTCAACCCTGACCGGATTTAGTTTTAGAATATCAGCAGCTTTAATAGTAGAAATCGCACCTGATACTTTGGTTATTTTTTGGATACCGTAACCAATTACTACGACATCATCCATGCCAACGTTTTCTTCCAACATTACCAAATTGACTGTTGGATTTGCAGTGAGAGCTACTTCTTGCCTTTTCATTCCGACAAATGAAAAAACAAGTATTTTCGCTTCAATTGATACTGAGAATGTAAATTTTCCATCCATATCCGTGACAATTCCTGTCGTGGTTCCTTTCACGACAACACTTACGCCGACCAACGGAAACCCTTTATTGTCCTTTACAGTTCCAGATATCTCCCTCTTATTAGGCTGTAGCTGAACCAATGGCAACTCGGCATTTGTCTTTTCCTTTAGAATAATCTGCCGGTCGTGTACCTCATAATCGACATTGCATTGGTCACAGATCGATTTGAGAACTTCTTCAAATTTGGCATCATGGAAATCGATAGTGATTGCTTGTGAGCCATTCAAAATGTAGTCCTTGTACAAAAAGATGTAGTCGGTTTTTTTCTCTATGCTCCCCAGGACATCCTGAATGTTCGCCTTGTTAAAGTGAAGCGAAAGTGTCACCTGGGAAAAGCTGTTGCCGAAAGAGGCCATGACCAGAAAGACCATAAGAAGGGTTAGTTTCATCTTTCTAATTCTTAATCGCATCTCATCCCCAAACGGGAACAAGATTTCTCGTTTTTTTTTCATAACTTTGAACCGTTAAATGATACACTAATAAAGTTTAACACACACGAAACCGGGAGGTGCTGGAACACCAACCGGTTTTTTATTTTAAAATTTCGTAGACATTGTCTCCTTTTTTTACTATTTTCACTGATGCCGCACTGGCTATACGTTCACAAATCTCCTCTTTATCCTCTTTTAATTCCAACTTCCCGGAGATGCGCAGACCACCTAACATTGGGTCAATATACTTAAAACGAATGTTGTAATAGCGTTCGAGCCGCTTGGTAATACGACTCAGATCGGTACTTTCAAATTTCAACAATCCTGTTGTCCATAAAATGTAATTGTCAATCTCAACCTTTTTTATATTGGTCTCTTTTGTAGTCCGGTCGAAGGATGCCAACTGGTTGGGCTCAAGTTCTGTGGCTTTCTCGAACAATCCTGCATTGTTCTGTTTCATACTCACTTTGCCTTCTGCCAAAACGGTTTCAACTACATTGTCGGTCTGATACGCCGATACATTGAACCTAGTACCCAGCACCTTTATCCTCAAATCGTCGACCTGAACAATGAATGGATGGCTTTTATCGTGTTTTACGTCAAAAAAGGCTTCTCCGATCAGAAACACCTCCCGTGTCGTTCCGGTGAAATTTTCTGGGTAAACCAAACGGCTACCAGCATTGAGGAAGACTTTTGTCCCATCAGGCAACAGTACTTCTGATGTTTTGCCATAAGGGATAATCAACTGGTTCATCGCAAAAGCCGAGGCGGGTTTTGATTGTGCTACGCTGATGGTATCGTTGTTGACCACGAGTTTCCCGTTGGCCTGATATTGAAGGACCGATTTATCATCCTTCAGCAAGATATTTTCTCCGTTAGCACGGATTAGTTTGGCGGAATTTTCGGGTACTGGTTCTGCCAGTGTTTGTGCCTGGAATTGCGGATTAAATTGGTTCTGTTTGTAGAACAGCAGTGCCCCTATAGAGAAGAACAAAAAAGCTACAGCGGCATATCTCAAAAACCCATTTACCAGTCGCCTGGATCTTCCGGTACGCTGTTTTTCTTCTACCTGTTTTAATACTCTCGAAAATAAAAGGATTTTTTCTTCTTCGGTCAGCTTTTTGTTGGCGGTCCGGAACTTCATAAGCACTTTTCTGGCCAGTTGGATATTCCTTTTTTCCTCCGGATGGTCTGTTTCGAACTGATTCCACCATGTTTCCAGTTCAGTATCGGGTTGAAATACCCAAATGATGAAGTTTTTATTTTCAATGTATTTGCTCAGTTGTTCCATGCCTAGTTAGTTGTTATACTACTAAAGGCAAATTACCATTTAAACATGGACAGTTTTTTTAGCCTTTTTTCACAAAAAGGCTAAAAAAAATTGGAATCGGGTTATTACCAATAATTTCGCGAACTGTTTTCAATGCGCGATGAACCTGTTTTCGAACAGATTCAATGGTGATATCCAATATTCCGGCAATTTCACTGTATTCGAGCGATTCATTGAAACGCAGGTAGACGGCTTCCTTTTGTTTGGCAGGGAGTTGGTTGAGAGCATTCATTACTTTCCGGTTGATCTCCTCATCTTTTTCCTGTTCAATAATTTGAAATTCGATGCTGTATTGAGGTTCAAAATCAACAGAATTTTTGAATCCTCGGATGAAGGTCCTTTCAGCCTGCAATTTTCTAATCAGATTTCGTTTCAACGCCAGCAATAGGTAAAACTTAAGGTTTTCGGGAGCGATCTTTAATTTATCACGTTTCAAATAAAGTTCGAGAAAGAGCTCCTGCAACGCATCTTTAACGGCCGCATCATCTTTACAAAGATTTGTGCCATAATGGTAAAGCGTGTCGATATGCAGGTTGTACAACATAGCAAACGACTCCTGGTCGCCCGATCGAAAGCGGTTCCAGACTTCCATCCAATAATTTTTATCTTTGATTTCGTTTTTCACAAGTCAGTTCAGAATGAAAACAGGAATAACAATCGCAAAGATAATTTAAAGTTAAGAATTTAAATCCTTAACTTTACTTGGGAACCATCCCGACAATTGCACATAACAATGAGATTGAAGCAATACAATTCAAGTGGGAGAGCCACAAACAAAACCATCATGAACATCAGAATCTAAAGTTCGGATTATAATGTTGTAAAAGAGTTGATAGAGGCGGGTAATGCTCCGCAGCAATACCGGAAAGAGAATTAATCATCATATGAATCAAGGTAATTTTTCAATTATGTAAATATTTCCTATAAACCATTTTGATATTTAAAATAGTTCTCTATTTTTGCTAATAATTTAATATCAAAACAATGATTACACTTACAAATTACAGGGGCTCGAACTGGCTTTGGCACGACTTTA
The DNA here is from genome assembly GCA_023228025.1 of Prolixibacteraceae bacterium. Taxonomy (GTDB): domain Bacteria; phylum Bacteroidota; class Bacteroidia; order Bacteroidales; family Prolixibacteraceae; genus CAINVV01. Next base: position 22,879 of record JALOCD010000003.1, read on the forward strand.
TCCAAGATGCGTAAGCGGTATGCCTGTAATTAAACCATAAAAGGGGATATGTCTGTTTACGAGGCATCTCCCCTTTCCTTTTTTAAATTTTCCATCCAATAAATTCGAAAACATGCAAAAGAAAATCTATCTCGACGAATCGGAAATGCCCAAACAATGGTACAATCTGGCAGCCGATCTATCCATGTTGCCCCCGCTGGGGCCCGACGGAAAACCTATATCGGCCGAAATGCTTGCGCCGGTATTTCCAATGAACCTGATCGAACAGGAGGTCAGTACTGAACGCTGGATCAGCATCCCTGAAGAGGTACAGGATATGCTGAAAATTTGGAGACCAAGTCCGCTGATCCGTGCATTTGAATTGGAAAAGGCGCTTGGCACACCTGCAAAGATTTTTTACAAAAACGAGAGTGTCTCCCCTGCCGGGAGCCACAAGCCCAATACCGCAGTTCCGCAGGCATGGTATAACAAACAATTCGGTATCAAACGAATGACCACAGAGACTGGCGCCGGACAATGGGGCAGCGCCCTCTCCTTTGCCTGCGCACTGATTGGCGGCATCGAATGTAAAGTCTTCATGGTAAAGGTCAGCTACGAACAAAAGCCATTCCGTCAGATCCTAATGAACACCTGGGGTGGTAAATGCGTGGCAAGTCCGAGTACTGAAACTGCGGCAGGACGTGCTGTCCTCGAACAATTTCCGGATACTCCGGGAAGTTTAGGCATTGCCATATCGGAAGCCATCGAGGCCGCGGTGACAGACCCAACAGGACAGACCCGATACGGATTGGGTTCCGTTTTAAATCATGTCATGCTGCACCAAACAATCATCGGACTGGAAGCTAAAAAACAACTCGCAAAAGTTGGAATTAAAAAACCTGACATCGTCATTGGTTGCTGCGGTGGAGGAAGCAACTTCGCCGGACTTGCTTTCCCATTTATTCAGGACAAAATCAATGGCGCCGACATTGAAATAATCGGAGCTGAGCCTTACTCGTGCCCTACTTTGACGAAAGGAACCTTCATGTACGACCATGGCGATCTTGCCAAAATGACCCCTCTCTTGCCGATGTACAGTTTAGGCCACAATTTTATCCCGGCCCCTATCCATGCCGGAGGACTTCGTTACCATGGGATGTCGCCACTGGTAAGTGCAGCAGTCAGGGCTGGATATGTCACGCCGATCGCCATTCATCAGTCTGAATGTTTTGAAGCCGGAATGCTTTTCGCTAAAACCGAAGGAATTGTGCCTGCCCCCGAAACGACCCATGCCATTGCCACTACCATCCGTGAAGCAAAAAAAGCGAAAGAGGAGGGTAAAGAAAAAGTTATTATTTTCAACCTTTCCGGTCACGGAATGATGGACCTTCTCGGTTACGACAAATATATGCGCGGCCAACTGTCCGACTACGAACTCTCTGATCAGGAGATCAGTGAGAACCTGCACCAGATGGACGGGTACCCGAAACCGTAAACTGGATTATAGTAAAAACTTTTCCAAAGTTGATACTTACAACCAATACTTGAGAACTTTTCCAAAGTTGATACAAACGATCAATGTTTGTACGTAAGATTCAACTTTGGAAAAGTTTTTAAATTTATTCCACTCCAGCAACTTCTTCTACCTTTTTAAGGAAAGTTCTTTTCTCTCCATCCGTGATAAAGGATGCTTCGAACGAGTTTTTGACAAGTTGAACAATCTCTTCTCTCGACAGTTGAAGTGCATCCGCTACCGCGATATAGTTGTCATTGAGGTACCCGCCAAAATAGGCAGGATCGTCTGAATTGACCGTCACTTTAATTCCCCTTTCCATCATCTCTTTCAATGGATGTTCTTCCATCTTTCGAATCACCTTCAGTTTCAGATTGGAAAGCGGACAGGAGGTCAGCGGAATTTCATAAATGCCAAGCACATCGACCAGGTCCGGATCTTCCAACGCACTGGTTCCATGATCGATACGGGATGCCTTCAGCAGATCCAGCGCCGCCCATATGTTTTCGGGAGGACCCTCTTCCCCTGCATGAACAACGGTTAAAAATCCCATCTCCTGGGCCATTTCAAAAAGATTGGCGAACAAATCCGGTGGATAGTTTCTTTCAGAGGAATCCAGGCCAACAGCAGTAATCCATCCTTGAAAAGGTGTAGCCTCAGCCAACGTCTTGAATCCGTCCTCTTCAGTCAGGTGTCTTAGAAAAGATAGAATCAATTTGAAGGAAATCCCGAGTTTCTCATAACCATCTGTCAACGCGCGGTAGATGCCTCCGATCACTGCGCTGAACGGAACCCCGCGCGAAGTGTGTGACTGGGGATCGAACATCACCTCCGTGTGTACAACATTGTTCTCTTTGGCTTTCAGCAGATAGGCCCAGGTAAGGTCATAAAAATCCTGTTCCCGCAAAAGCACACTGCTTCCGGCATAATAAATATCCAGAAAATCCTGTAAATCATCGAACTGGTAGGCATTTCGCAAGGCTTCAACCGAGTCGTACTTTAATTCAACGCTATTGCGCTCAGCCAATTTGAAAATGAGTTCAGGCTCAAGCGTACCTTCGATGTGAAGATGCAACTCAGCTTTGGGAAGGGAACAGATAAACCGGTGAAGATCTGTCATACCGATTAATAGTTTTTCCCCTGAATTTCAAAGTAAGCCTGGGGATGTTCACATACAGGACAAATCTGAGGTGCGCTAAGCCCTTCATGCAAATATCCGCAGACGAGGCATTTCCATACGACTTTTTCCCCCCGTTTGAATACCATTCCAGATTCAAGATTGTCAAACAAAGTTCTGTATCGTTCTTCATGGGCCTTTTCTACTTTCGAAATCATTTTAAAAATGGCCGCTACCGCCTTGAAACCCTCCTCTTCAGCAATCGCTGCGAATCCGGGATAGAGATCGGTCCACTCCTCGTTCTCCCCATCGGCAGCTGCCTTCAGGTTGTCAAGCGTTGATCCGATAATCCCGGCAGGATAGGAAGCCGTAATTTCAACCATTCCACCTTCAAGAAATTTAAAAAACTGTTTTGCATGTGACCGCTCATTCGTGGAAGTCTCTTCAAAGATAGCGGCGATCTGTTCGAGACCCTCTTTTCTTGCCTGTTTGGCAAAATAGTCATAGCGCATTCTGGCCTGGGATTCTCCGGCAAATGCTTTCAAGAGGTTTTGTTCTGTTTTTGAACCTTTTATTGTTTCCATGGCAGAGATCTAAAGTTTTATTGTACAAAAATAGAGCAATCAGAATACAATCTGATATACGCTAAAGTTAAAAATTTAATCTGTTTGGACAAAAGATGAGTAGGTTATTCAACGATGGCAGATTCACCCATACAAAAAGACATTGAACCAAATATTTTGTATTTTTACAAAAAAAGCAAATATGACTTTTGAAAAAACATACGATATTCAAAAAAATAATCAACTTATAATTAATCTGCCTGAAAGATTCAAGTCAAAAAAAATGGTTAGAGTAATTATTGAGGATATTGATGAGATTAGAGAGGAGAAAATCGCAATGCTAAAAAAAGCATCGTCAGATCCACTTTTCCTTTCTGATATTGTTGAAACTGTCTCCGACTTTGAGAACTCTGATAATGAACTATTGTGAAGATTTATGTCACCAGATTCGTACGATTGATAAAAAAGATTATCAAAAAAATACGGCCAGATATCATCAAAAGTAATAAAGGAAGAAGTAATAGAAGCTATTTGCTTCCAGCTTGGCATCAATAAAGAATATTAGATTTAATCCTGATCTCTCTCACTATCAATCTGCATTCTTCTTTAAACAACTCACTGATGGGTTTTTATCACTTTAAGAAAGCTTCAAATACTAACATTATTCAGAGATTGCCCCTTCGCCTCGTTTGAGCGGGGAATAAATCAGTGATGGAGAAGGGATCATCGTTCCCAAACCGTATTCCTGCCACCTTCGGTCAACCAGGGATATTGTTTCAAGAGAGGAGACCACCGGATTAGGCCAGTCACGTTGAAAACCATCAGACTGAACAGTTTTACGTGTTCCATCCACTACCAGGTGGGAAACTTCTCCCGAACGGGTTGCCTCAAAGATTTTGCAATCTCTTTTGGGATCGATGTTTCCGGTAACATACCAGACCACGGCATCCAGATTCACGACAGGCAAAGCTGCATCCACCAACAAAATGAATTTAACCTGCTGTACGACAGATATATTCAAAAGAACTTCTGTCAATACTGCTGGACGAAAATCCTGATTCTTCTCAATTCCAAGAATCAACACCGGGATACCTTTATCCAGCAGGGAGGCCTGAACAGTTTTGACTGCAGGAATATCCGAGGTTATTTGATCGAATAATTCCGATCCGGGCAGTTTATCTTCAATCTGCTCCGTATACTTCTCCTCGGGAAATTTGGTGGTCGCATCGATCCCCATTTTGGATCCAAATGCAAATTTTGAGGAGGAGTGATCCAATACATCCATGGGGCCAGAAGAAAAAATAATGTCGTGAACCGGATCAATTTCAATGCTCACTTTCCTGACAAACGCCTCCATGTCCTTCCACGGATTATCCTGATCGGTCACTAGCATGATCTTGTTAAACATCATCTGTCCGGCCCCCCACATGGCATTCATCGTCTTTATTGCCTGTCCTGCATAGGTTTTATCGATCCTTGCCAGCGTCAGGTTGTGGGCGACTCCTTCGGGTGGAAGGTAAAGGTCTTTTAGTTCCGGCATCATGGTCAGTTTCATGGGCGCCAGGAATATTTTCTCTGTGGCCAAACCAATGTAGGCATCTTCCTGCGGTGGGATCCCCACAATGGTTGCGGGATATATTGCCCCTTTCCGGTGGGTAATGCAGGTGACATGAAATTTGGGATACCAATCGGCCAGTGAATAGAAACCGGTATGATCTCCAAACGGACCTTCCCAAACAAGTTCCTCCGAGGGATCAACATAACCTTCAATCACGATATCTGCATCATCGGGAACCTCAAGATCATTGGTGAGGCACCTGACCAACTCCACTTTTCTCTTCCGAAGAAACCCGGCCAGCATATATTCGTCAATTTGATCAGGCAGCGGTGCTGTTGCCGCATAGGTATAGGCAGGATCGCCTCCCAAAACAACGGATACAGGCATCTTCTTTCCCGCTTTTTTGTACCCCAGGTAGTGCCGGGCTCCGGTTTTGTGTTTGTGCCAGTGCATCCCGGTAGTATTTGGTCCAAGAATTTGCATCCGGTACATTCCCACATTTCGGACACCCGTTTCAGGATCGCGCGTAACGACACCGGGCAGCGTCACAAATGGTCCGCCGTCGGCAGGCCAGCAAGTAAGAACAGGTAGTTTGGTCAAGTCAGGTGTTGCCATCACAATCTCCTGACACCTACCTCTGCCTCTCTTCTTTTTAGGCATCCAGGAAGCAATCTTTGAGAGCAAAGGAAGCAACTTCAATTTATCCAAAAGAGTCCCGGCAGGACCAGCCAGTTGTTTAAATAACTCTTCCAGCTCTGCGCCGATAGCACTGAGCGATGTATGTCCCAGAGCCAGGCATATTCTTGACTCTGAACCAAATGCATTAATCAAAAGAGGGAAAGTCGTTCCGTTGTTTTCAAACAAAAGGGCCTTCCCTCCCCCCGGAGATTTAGACATACGGTCAACAATCTCGGTGATTTCCAGAACGGTATTAACCTTTTGACTGATTCTGATCAGTTCGTTTTCACGCTCCAGTAACCCGACAAAATCGTTCAATCCATTGTATGGCATAAAATCATCATTGGTGAAACAAAAAAGTTACACAGAGAAGCACAGAGAAGCACAGAGTTACACGGAGAAAAAGAAATGTTTAGGATGTTTATTGAGTTTGAATTGTTCAAAGACCGTAACCCTTCAAACTTTTTAAACAATTCAAACCCTTCAAACAATTAGAAATTGTTCTCTGTGGACCTCTGTGCTTCTCTGTGCTTCTCTGTGTAACTCTGTGTAATATTAAAGGTCCTAAATTCCAGCTTTGTTTTTGAAGAACTCCAGTGTTTCCGATGATGGTCTTTCCAACGGCAAATTGTACATCCTATCCCAAACCAATTGTGCTAGAACACCCAAGGAACGACTAACTCCAAACATTACCGTGTAGAAAAAGTGCTCTGTAATTCCGTAATGCTGAAGCAAAGAACCTGAGAAGGCATCCACATTGGGCCATGGATTTTTGATCTTGCCAAGCGACTTCAGAATTGGAGGTACAATATCGTAAAGGTGATTGACCGTATCAACCATGGGATCATTTCCCACATATTTTTGAGCAAAAATCTGTTGCGCGGTAAAACGAGGATCTGTCACACGCAAAACTGCATGACCGTAACCGGGAACCACTTGACCTGAGGAGATGGTCTTTCTGACATAAGCTTCAATTTTTTCACGCTCTTCCTCTTTGCTTTCACTGACACCTATCTCTTCCTGCATCTCAAAAATCCAGTTGATGACCTCCTGGTTGGCATAACCATGCAAGGGGCCGGCTAACCCAAGCATTCCGGCAGCATAGGAATAATAGGGATTACTTAGCGCAGACCCAACAAGATGGGTTGCATGGGCAGATACATTCCCTCCTTCATGATCTGCATGAATCATCATGTACATTCTGAAAAGACGGTACACTTCGTCCTGGTCGTAACCCATCATATGGGCAAAATTTGCAGCCCAATCAAGATTTGGATCCGGTGGAATGAACTTTCCGTCTTTGAAATTCTTGCGGTAGATATATGCTGCTACTACAGGGAGACGCGCAATCAAGTCCATTACATCCTCAAATGTTGTATCCCAATAATCATTTTTGTGCAATCCGTCGCGATGCGCCTTTTGGAATTTCGACTCAGTTGCCATGGCAAGAATAGCCGTACTGAACTGAGTCATTGGCTTGCTGGTTAGGGGCATAGCATCCATAATTTCGATCACGTGCTCAGGCAACTCACTACGCCGTACCCACTCCTTGCTCAGGGCATCAACTTCAGCTTTGGTAGGAATCTCGTTCAACAGGAAAAGGTAGAACAGACCTTCAGAAAGAGGCTCTCCTTCAGGCCTGACTTTCGGTAATTTTTGTTGAATCTCAGGTATGGTATATCCTCGGTAAGTGATACCTGTATTGGGGTCTAGCTTAGAGGTTACGGTAAGCAGTCCGGTTATGCCTTTCATTCCGGTTAGTACCTGATCGATGGTGACCGACTCAAGTACGGTGCTCCCATACTCACTAATCAAACGTTTTACGACAAGGCGCTCTTCTTCACCCTTCTTCAAAAGTTTTTCTTTAATGTAATCCATAAAGAGTTTATTATGTTAGTTATTTATATCCGTAAGCTCATAACCCTTACTCCTCCAAAAATCGATTTTGAAGATCTATCCGATATGCTGGTGAAAATTACACAAAAAATGAATCAATTTATATATTTATCTAACAATGGAGGTAAAAATTTTATTAATCTGTTTTTTGCTCAAAATTGCAAAAAAGACAAAAGAAAAGCCATCCTGGCAAGGATGGCTTTCGATTATCTTTCAACTTCTGAGAGATTAGGATGCAGCTTCTTCCGAGGCCTCTTCTACTTTTATGCTCTCTTTTGCAGGTGTCTCTGTTTTCTTTGGTTTCCGAATCCTACGCTTTTTGGTGGTATCAAGTTTTGGAGTTGACAGCATGTTCTCGTTGTAATCGACCAGTTCAATGATACACATCTCTGCATTGTCACCAATACGGTTACCAGTTTTTAAGATTCTGGTATATCCACCCGGACGATCTCCGATTTTCACGATAATATCACGGAAAAGTTCTGTCACTACAGATTTACTTTTCAGATCGCTGAATACTTCCCTTCTGTTGTGCGTGGTATCCTCTTTGGCACGTGTAATCAATGGTTCAACAAAAACTCTCAACTCTTTGGCTTTTGCAAGGGTTGTAGCGATGCGTTTGTGAAGCAAAAGAGAATTTGCCATATTGGAAAGCATCGCCTTCCTGTGAGAGCTGGTCCTACCTAAATGATTAAAACCTTTTCTATGTCTCATTGTAATTATTCCTTGTCTAATTTATACTTACTGATGTCCATCCCGAAACTCAAATTGAGATTTACCAACAAATCATCAAGTTCTGTTAAGGATTTCTTGCCAAAATTTCTAAATTTCAACAGGTCATTGCGGTTATAAGTAACCAATTCTCCAAGTGTCTCAACATCAGCTGCCTTTAAACAATTGAGTGCACGAACAGATAGATCAAGATCGACCAGTTTATTTTTCAGTAATTGACGCATGTGCAAAATTTCCTCATCAAACTCTTCATTGGCAAATTTCTCATCAGAATCGAGTGTGATTTTCTCGTCAGAGAAGAGCATGAAATGGTAAATCAGAATTTTAGCTGCTTCCTTCAGTGCATCTTTCGGATGAATAGAACCATCTGTATGGATATCAATCACCAACTTTTCATAGTCGGTTTTTTGTTCTACACGATAGTTTTCGACTGAATATTTCACATTCTTGATGGGAGTGAAAATAGAATCGATTGGAATGACCCCAAACTCCTCATCAACAGGTTTGTTCTCCACACCAGGTACATATCCGCGTCCCTTCTCGATCGTCATTTCGATCTGAAGTTTCACATCTGTCTCCATGTTGCAGATCAGCAAATCGGTATTCAAAACACGAAAGCCTGTGATAAAATTGTTAATGTCACCCGCTTTGAATTTATTTTGTCCGAAGATGGTAACAGTGACCTTTTCACTATCAAAATCATCAACTACCTTTTTGAAACGGATCTGCTTCAGATTAAGAATCATCTCCGTAACATCTTCAATCACACCGGGGATGGTAGAAAATTCATGCTCAACACCTTCGATTTTAATCGTCGTGATCGCATATCCTTCCAAGGATGATAACAAAATTCTGCGTAATGCATTTCCGATGGTAATACCATAACCTGGCTCAAGAGGACGAAATTCGAATTTACCGATTTTGTCATCCGACTCGATCATGATCACCTTATCCGGCTTCTGGAAAGCTAAAATTGCCATAAACCTTATATTAATTATTTCGAATACAATTCGACGATTAACTGCTCTTTGATGTTTTCAGGAATTTCTTCCCTCTCAGGTACATTCAAAAATTTACCCGATTTTGATTCACCATTCCACTCCAGCCATGAAAAGCTGCTGTGACGACGTGAAGAGAGCGAATCATTGATTGCAACCAATGATTTTGATTTCTCGCGTACTGCAACTACTTCACCAGGGCGAACGGTGTATGAAGGGATATTGACCACTTCACCATTGACAGTAATGTGTTTGTGAGAAACCAATTGACGGGCTCCTGCACGACTTGGAGAAATGCCCAGACGGAAAACCACATTATCCAAACGGCTCTCAAGCAACTGCAAAAGAACAGTACCTGTAATACCTTTGTGTGAATGTGCCTTTTCGAACAAATTACGGAATTGACGCTCCAAAACACCGTACATGTATTTCGCTTTTTGCTTCTCTTTCAACTGTGTACCGTATTCCGATACTTTTTTACGGCGTTTGCTGTTGCCGTGCATTCCCGGAGGAAAGTTTTTGTGCTCAAATGCTTTATCCGGACCATAGATTGGTTCACCGAATTTTCTAGCAATCTTTGATTTAGGACCTATGTATCTTGCCATGTTTTTTAATTTAATTTACTGATGATTAGACACGACGACGTTTAGGAGGACGACAACCGTTATGAGGCATTGGGGTAACATCGACGATCTCAGTTACCTGGATACCAACATTCGCGATAGCGCGAATAGCAGACTCGCGGCCGTTCCCCGGTCCCTTTACGTAAACTTTTACCTTGCGTAAACCAAGATCAAAAGCTGTTTTTGCACACTCTTCAGAAGCAGTTTGGGCTGCATACGGAGTATTTTTCTTTGAGCCACGGAAGCCTTTTTTCCCGGCTGATGACCAGGAGATTACTTCACCATTGTTGTTGGTCATCGAAATGATAATATTATTAAAAGAGGATGAAACGTGAGCCTGTCCAACAGCCTCGACATTGACAACCCTTTTCTTAGATATTCCAGTCTTTTTTGCCATCTCTACTTATTCTTATTTAGTAGCTTTCTTCTTATTTGCAACTGTCTTCTTTTTACCTTTACGGGTACGGGCATTGTTTTTTGTACTTTGTCCACGTACTGGAAGGCCTAAACGATGACGAATTCCGCGGTAACAACCGATATCCATCAATCGCTTGATGCTCATCTGGTTTTCAGAGCGCAGTTCGCCTTCGACCTTAAATCCATCGGTAATCACCTTGCGAATTGCACTAAACTGATCATCATTCCATTCACTGACTTTGATGTCTTTATTGACACCAGCCTTTTCAAGAATTTCAGCAGAGCGGCTGCGGCCAATTCCAAAAATATAGGTCAAGGCAATTTCGCCTCTTTTGTTATTTGGTATGTCTACACCAACTATTCGAGCCATAATCTTATATTGATTAAAAAATCGTTATAAATTTAACATTTTTAACCCTGACGTTGTTTGAACTTCGGGTTTTTTTTGTTTATCACGTAGAGACGTCCCTTACGGCTTACAATTTTGCACTCCGCACTACGTTTCTTAATGGATGCCCTTACTTTCATTTTTCTAGATATTAATTTTTGTATCTGAAAGAGATTCTTCCTTTACTAAGGTCATAAGGTGACATTTCAACCTTTACTTTGTCGCCAGGCAGAATCTTGATGTAGTGCATGCGCATCTTTCCCGAAATGTGGGCCGTGATCACATGACCATTTTGCAATTCTACACGAAACATAGCATTGGACAATGCTTCAATAATTGTTCCGTCTTGTTCAATAAATGATTGCTTTGACATAGAAACTAATACTTCTGCATTAAACTTGAAAATTCAAAATATTCCCCAAATTGCCCCTAAGAGCAAACTTCAAAACATTCGATCATTCGACAGGGCTCGATGAAGTCATACTCCCCTCTCTCCTTCCAACACCTTAAAAGATGGTCTTTTCATTGCCGCGCTTACTCCCATCGTGTTAATTCAGAAAGTAATCATCAAAAGACGGAGGCGATCAATTTTTTCAGGTCGGCAAAGATACTGAAAAGAAAAAAAAGATACAACACTCTTTTTCGGAAACAGGTAAACATCCGCAAAATGATCAGAACGTATCAGATGGTAACAATTGTTAGTTCCAATCCGATGTATGATAATGCTATACAGCTAACTTGCCAGGATAATAAATTCCTTACATATGGTTGGACCGCCCAACCTATTACATGTTCGCTCCTGCAGTACGACCCTTGATGCGACCAGATTTCAGCAATCCATCGTAGTGGCGCATCAAAAGGTGGCTTTCAATTTGTTGCAACGTGTCGAGAATAACCCCGACAAGAATCAACAAAGAAGTACCTCCAAAGAAGTGCGCAAACGATTGATTGATTCCCAAAATCATTGCAAATGCAGGCAGGATCGTGATAAATCCAAGGAAGATGGAACCAGGAAGAGTAATTCTCGACATGATGGTGTCGATGTACTCAGCTGTTCTTTTCCCCGGTTTGATACCCGGAATGAATCCGCCATTTTTCTTCATATCCTCGGCCATTTGGTTAGGATTGATGGTGATAGCGGTATAGAAATAGGTAAAAATAATTACCATCAGGAACATGACTGCGTTGTACCAGAATCCGGTATAGTTAGAGAAGGATGCCATCATCCGTCCCATTGTCTCAGATGAGAAAAGACCAGCCACCGTTGCGGGGATAAACATGATTGCCTGCGCAAAAATGATTGGCATAACACCAGCAGCATTCACTTTCAAAGGAATGTACTGACGAACACCGCCGTATTGACGATTCCCTACAATTCTTTTCGCGTATTGTACCGGCACTTTTCGTGTTCCCTGAACCAATAGGATAGTACTTGCAATAACAAGCAGGAAAACGACCAATTCAACAATCAACATGATAAAACCACGACCCTGTTCAGCCATACGGCTCACAAATTCCTGAGCCAACGATTGAGGCAGACGGGCAATAATTCCAATCATAATAATCAGTGAAATACCATTCCCAATTCCCTTGTCCGTAATCCGCTCTCCCAACCACATGATAAACATGGAACCGGCAGCCAGCACAATGGTGGCACTTAGATTGAAAGCAAAAGCAGGTACCAGGAATGCCTGTTCAGGAAGTTGGTATCTTAGGTTGGCCAAATATGCCCAACCCTGGAAAATTAAAATCACAACAGTCAGATAACGGGTCATCTGGTTGATTTTTCTTCTACCAGATTCACCCTCTTTTTGCAGCTTTTGAATGTAAGGAACAGCAAATCCCAATAGCTGGATTACGATCGAAGCACTGATGTAAGGCATGATTCCTAACGCAAAGATGGATGCATTGGAGAAAGCGCCTCCCGAGAACATGTTCAGCAGTCCAAGAATCCCATCAGATGTCTGATTTCTTAAAGCTTCAAAATGTTCAGGATTTGGATCGATACCGGGCAAAATGACGAAGGACCCAAAACGGTAAACCATCAGGAACAACAGGGTCACACTTAACCGGGATCGTAAATCCTCAATTTTATAAATGTTCTTAAGCGTTTCGATCAACTTTTTCATCAGAATCAGATTAATTCGGTAGTACCTTCCAATTTTTCAATTGCTTCTTTGGCAGATTTAGAGAAAGCGTGGGCTTTCACATCCAGCTTGTTTTTCAATTCACCTTTGGCAAGGATCTTAACTTTGTCATTCTTACTGACAAACCCAGCATCCAAAAAGGTTTGAAAATCGATGGATGCAATCCCTAATTCCTCGGACAATTGCTGCAGCGCACTGAGATTAATCGCTTTATATTCAACGCGATTGATATTCTTGAACCCGAATTTGGGAACAAGACGTTGCAGCGGCATCTGACCACCCTGAAATCCCTTCTTGGAAGAGTATCCTGAGCGCGATTTAGCCCCCTTATGACCACGGGTAGATGTACCACCATGACCCGAACCTTGTCCGCGACCAATCCGTTTTTCTTTTCTAACAGAACCTACAGCAGGTTTTAAGTTATTTAATTCCATTTCTTTCGAGTATATAAATTTTTCTCAAAGGTCTCATGGAACATCCGGATCACAATTTGCCAAATTCGGCCTATCTATTCGGATGTTACTTAAGAAATTTTAATCGTTAACCTCTTCAACCTTTACTAAGTGCTGAAGCTTTCTAACCATTCCAAGAATCTCGGGGGTTGACTCATGAATCTTAGGTTGATTCAATTTGTGCAGACCGAGCGCATCAATAATTTTCTTTTGAGCTTTGGATGCGCCAATTTTGCTCTTAAACTGTGTAATACGAATTTTCATAATGTAATTTAGGTTTATCCGTTAAACACTTTGTCCAGAGCCACACCGCGATGTTCTGCGACTGTGTAGGCATCTCTCAGTTCGACCAATGCTTCAAAAGTTGCCTTTACCAGGTTGTGAGGGTTAGACGATCCTTTGGATTTGGCAAGAATATCATGGATCCCTACACTTTCAAGAACGGCGCGCATAGCACCACCGGCTTTTACTCCGGTACCTGAAGAGGCAGGTTTCAACAAGACATTTGCACCACCGAATTTTGCGGTTTGCTCGTGAGGAACAGTACCATGAATAATCGGGATTTTAACGAGGTTCTTCTTAGCTGCATCAACGCCTTTGGCGATTGCTGCAGTAACCTCACTGGCTTTTCCAAGACCCCAGCCAACAATACCATCCTCGTTTCCGACGACTACAATTGCTGAAAAGCTGAAAGTTCTACCTCCTTTGGTAACCTTGGTGACCCGGTTGATTGCAACTAACCTGTCCTTAAGCTCAAGATCGCTGGTTTTTACTTTTTTAATATTTTTCGCCATAACGGTTATATTTTTAAACCTCCTTCACGTGCAGCTTCAGCAACTGCTTTAACTCGTCCATGATATAAGTTGCCTCCGCGATCGAAACAGGCGGCAGTGATTCCGGCAGCAAGTGCCTTTTCAGCAGCCAATTTCCCAACAAGGGCAGCTATTTCAGTTTTGGTTCCGGCTTGAGAAGCGATTTCTTTGTTTAATGAAGAAACTGCCAACAAGGTTTTTCCCGCTACATCGTCAACAAACTGAACAGAAATCTGCTTGTTGCTGCGAAAGATACTCATGCGAGGAACCTCTGAGGAACCGGAAACAACTTTCCGGATTCTCATGCGAATTCTATCTCTTCTTTGAATTTTTGTGAGAGCCATAACTAAAAATCATTTATTTTTTAGAAGCCGATTTACCAGCTTTGCGACGCAATACTTCGCCAACGAATTTAACACCTTTGCCTTTGTAAGGTTCCGGCATTCTGAACGACCTGATTTTAGCCGCAACATGACCGATCAACTGTTTATCAGCACATTTGAGTGTGATGATAGGGTTAGCTCTTTTGTCAGTAACAGCTGTAACGCTTACCTCTTTTGGCAATTGCAGGTAGGTATGGTGAGAATGTCCCAATACCAGGTCAAGTACCTGATCTTGTGATTCTGCACGGTAACCAACCCCTACCAATTCGAGTTTCACTTCATAGCCTTTTGATACACCCAGAACCATATTGTTCAAGAGTGAACGGTACAATCCGTGCATGGCACGGTGACGTTTCTGTTCAGTAGGACGTTTTACCAAAATCTGGTTGCCTTCAACCGCGATCTCAATCTCTTTGTCCACTTTCTGAACCAGGGTGCCCAGCGCTCCTTTAACGGTGACAACATTTTCACTGTCGACGTTTATCGTAACTCCGGCGGGTAAATCAATGGGAAGTTTTCCAATCCTTGACATAATAATCCTCCTTTATTAATAAACGTAACATAATATTTCACCACCAACGTTCAAATCTTTGGCCTCTTTGTCGGTAATTACACCTTTAGAGGTAGAAATGATAGCGATGCCCAATCCGTTCAATACCCTTGGGACATCTTCAATTCCGCAGTAGCGGCGAAGTCCGGGTTTAGAGATACGTTTTAGATTTTTTATTGCCGGAGTACCATCAGCAGGATGGTATTTCAAGGCAATTTTAATGCTTCCCTGATAGTTGACTTCTTCGTCAAATTTATAATTGAGTATGTACCCTTTTTCTTTCAGAATTCTGGTAATCTCTTTTTTAATGTTTGACGCAGGGATTTCCACGACTTTGTGTTTTGCCTTGATGGCATTTCTTAGTCGGGTCAAGTAATCTGCAATAGGATCTGTCATCTTTGCGATAATTTAAACGATTACCAACTTGCTTTTTTAACTCCGGGTATTAGGCCGCTAGAGGCCATTTCCCGGAACTGAATTCTGGAAATACCAAACTGACGCATGTATCCTTTTGGACGACCAGTCAGTTTGCAACGATTGTGCAGACGAATCTTTGCCGAATTTTTAGGCAAAAGGCTCATACCGATGTAGTCACCTTCCGCTTTCAATCTGGCGCGCTTTTCCGCAAACCTTTCAACGAGTTTTGCACGCTTCACTTCGCGGGCTTTCATTGATTCTTTAGCCATATCTTTTAGTTCTTTTTTGCGTTCTTGAACGGTAAACCAAAACTTTTCAGTAGTGCATATCCCTCCTCGTCGTTCTTTGCAGTCGTTACGAAGGTGATGTTGTATCCATTCATCTTGGTTACTTTATCCATCACGATTTCAGGAAAGATAATCTGCTCGGTTACACCAAGCGTGTAGTTGCCACTACCGTCGAATTTGTCGGCAATGCCCTTAAAGTCGCGGATGCGGGGAAGCGCAATCGAGACAAGACGGTCCAAAAATTCATACATACGGTCACTGCGCAAGGTTACCCTTACACCGATCGGCATTTTCTTACGAAGTTTAAAGTTGGCAATGTCCTTTTTGGAGATGGTAGAAACCGGTTTCTGACCGCTGATAGAAGCGAGCTCTTCGATAGCTACCTCCATGATTTTCTTATCGGCAATTGCGGAACCAAGACCCTGGTTGATGATAATCTTCTCCAGTACAGGAACCTGCATAACAGATTTATAACTAAACTCCTTCTGCAAAGCAGGAACAATCTCCTCCTGATATTTGCGTTTAAAAGTAGGTGTGTATCCCATTACTTAATCTCCTCCCCTGATTTTTTTGAATACCTAACTAGTTTCCCGTTTTTATCGAGCTTGCGTCCGATACGGGTAGGTTTCCCTGTTTTAGGATCTTTCAGCATCAAATTTGAAACGTGGATAGACGCCTCTTGTTTGATGATGCCTCCTTGCGGGTGCTTGGAATTTGGTTTTGTATGTTTAGATACAAGATTAACTCCTTCTACAATGGCACGATCCTTTTCTCTGACCACTTCAAGTACTTTCCCTTCGGAGCCTCTTGAATTGCCGGAGATTACGACGACCGTGTCTCCTTTCTTTACATGTAATTTTTTCTGCATGGTCTGATTTAATATTAAAGTACTTCAGGTGCCAGTGAGACAATTTTCATGAAGTTGTCACGAAGTTCGCGGGCCACCGGTCCGAAAATACGTGTACCTCTCATCTCGCCTGCAGCATTCAGCAGTACAACAGCGTTATCATCGAAACGGATGTAAGAACCGTCGCTGCGGCGCACCTCTTTGGAAGTACGTACAACGACTGCTTTAGAAACCGATCCTTTTTTGGTATCGCTGCCTGGCAGTGCGGTTTTCACAGTCACAACAACTTTATCTCCAACAGAGGCGTAACGTTTTTTTGTTCCGCCCAATACCCGGATGACCAGGGCTGTTTTAGCACCGCTATTATCTGCAACTGTACAACGTGATTCTTGCTGTAACATATTACTTGGCTCTTTCTAAGATTTTTACTAATCTCCACCCCTTCTGTTTTGACAGAGGGCGGGTTTCCATAATTAAGACGGTGTCGCCGATGTTACACTCGTTTTTCTCATCGTGCGCATGGAACTTGGTAGTTCTGTTCACGAATTTTCCGTAAATCGGGTGTTTCTCTTTTCCTTTTTCAGCAACTACGATAGTTTTCTCCATTTTATTGCTGACCACCACTCCGATACGCTCTTTACGAAGATTTCTTGTTTCCATAGTCATCATTTGTTTTCAATTTGACGTTTGCGTAATTCGGTATTCAGACGAGCGATGTTTTTGCGGGCGAACCGTATTTTCATCGGATTGTCAAGAGGATTTACGCTGTGATTCAAACACATACGAACCATCTCTTCGTTCCCGTTTTCTATCTTTTCAGTGATTTCGGCTGTTGTAAGCTCTTTGATTTCTTGCGTTTTCATTACTCAATTGTTGAAGTTTCTACAAAATCGCGTCGTACAACAAACTTAGTACTCACTGGAAATTTCTGGGCTCCCAGGCGTAAAGCTTCTTTAGCCAGATCAAAAGGAACCCCTTCGATCTCGATTAGAATGCGACCGGGAGTTACTGTTGCAACAAAACCCTCCGGTGCTCCCTTACCTTTACCCATCCGAACCTCGGCTGGTTTCTTGGTAATTGGCTTATCCGGAAAAATTCTGATCCAAATTTGTCCTTGACGCTGCATGTGACGCGTTACTGCAACACGGGCTGCCTCTATCTGGCGACCGGTGATCCATGCAGTTTCCAAGCTCTTTATGGCAAAAGATCCAAACGATAATTGGTTTCCGCGTTGCGCGTTGCCTTTCAGTTTGCCCTTCTGTACTCTTCTAAATTTTACTTTCTTTGGCTGTAACATCTTGTTTCGCTTTGTCGATGATTATCAGACTAATTACTTTTTACGTTTTCTAAAGCCACCCTTGCCACCAGCAGGCGGGGTTGGACGGGCATTCGTGCTACGTGTCTGCTGTGCCTGACCTACATTTGGAGAAAGATCACGTTTACCGTAAATCTCACCTCTGCAGATCCAAACCTTGATACCGATCAAACCGGTCTTGGTTAAAGCTTCAGCCAGTGCATAGTCAATATCGGCTCTTAAAGTATGCAAAGGGGTTCTACCCTCTTTGTACATTTCTGAACGGGCCATTTCTGCCCCGTTTAAACGACCGGAACACAATACTTTGATACCTTCAGCGCCCATACGCATGGTAGCAGCGATGGCCATCTTGGTTGCACGACGGTAGGCAATTTTACCTTCTACCTGGCGGGCAATGTTGTTGGCAACAATCTGAGCATCCAATTCAGGACGTTTAATTTCAAAGATATTGATCTGAACCTCTTTTTTGGTGATCTTTTTCAACTCCTCTTTGAGTTTGTCTACTTCCTGACCACCTTTACCAATAATAATACCAGGCCTGGAAGTCTGAACAGTAATGGTGATGAGTTTCAAGGTACGCTCAATGATTATCTTCGAAATACTCGCTTTTGCAAGACGAGCATTCAGATAAGCCCTGATTTTGTGATCCTCGATCAGTTTATCACCATAATTGTTGCCTCCGAACCAGTTGGAATCCCATCCTCTGATGATTCCAAGCCTATTAGAAATCGGATTTACTTTTTGTCCCATATTATTATTTCGTATTTTCTTCTACAACATTTTTACTTGCCAAACGGACAGTCACGTGATTGGAACGCTTTCTGATACGGTGTCCTCTCCCTTGCGGGGCCGGACGGAGACGTTTCAGCATGCGAGCCGAATCAACAAAAACTTCCTGCACGTATAGGTTGCTTTCTTCAAGTCTAACCCCTTCATTTTTAGCCTGCCAGTTTGCAACTGCCGACATAAGGAGTTTTTCTACTCTGCGTGATGCCTCTTTGGAAGAGAACTTCAATACGTCTAGTGCACGATTTACCGCCATTCCACGAATCATATCGGTAACAAGGCGCATCTTACGCGGCGAAGTGGGACAGTCGCGCAAAACAGCTTGACATCTCTGTTTATTTGCTTCGTTGAGCAATTCAGCGCTTTGCTTTTTTCTAGAACCCATCTTGGTACTTTTTACTTCTATTATACATATCCGCGTTCATGGCTTATTTCTTCTTATTGCCACCATGACCCCTGAAGGTGCGGGTAGGAGAAAACTCACCCAATTTGTGTCCAACCATGTTCTCAGTAACATAAACCGGAATAAACTTATTCCCGTTGTGAACTGCAATGGTATGTCCTACAAAATCAGGCGAAATCATTGAATGTCTTGCCCACGTTTTTACGATCGACTTTTTTGCTGATTCATTGAGAACCAACACTTTTTTCTCCAACTTAAAGTCGATGAAAGGGCCTTTTTTTAACGAACGACTCATAATCTACTCAGTTTTTTCGCGATTATTTTTTTCTACGTTCAATAATGTACTTGGTCGAAGATTTTTTCTTCGAGCGGGTCTTGTAACCCTTCGCAAGCAACCCTTTACGTGAACGCGGATGTCCACCGGATGCACGTCCTTCACCACCACCCATAGGGTGATCCACAGGGTTCATGGCTACGCCACGAACACGGGGACGACGCCCCAACCAGCGGCTTCGACCGGCTTTACCTGATCTTTCAAGGGCATGATCGGCGTTTCCTACGGTACCTACTGTCGCACGACATGCAACCAGTACCATACGTGACTCGCCTGAGGGGAGTTTGATGATGGCGTATCGTCCTTCACGTGAGGTGAGTTGCGCATAAGTACCGGCCGAGCGAGCCATAATACCGCCCTGACCAGGATGCAACTCAATGTTGTGAACGATTGTACCAAGAGGTATTTTTCCAAGAGGTAGCGAATTACCGATTTCGGGAGCCACTTCATTTCCGCTAACAACCGTTTGACCTACTTCCAGGCCATTGGGTGCCAACATGTAGCGCTTCTCTCCATCGGCATAAATCAAGAGTGCGATACGAGCAGTACGATTTGGATCGTACTGGATCGAATCAACGCGTGCAGGAATATTGTCCTTCTCACGGACAAAATCTATTACACGGTATTTTCTCTTGTGCCCGCCACCTATATACCTCATTGTCATCACACCACTGGTATTTCTACCACCGGTGCTCTTCATGGGCCTTAACAATGATTTTTCAGGTGTATTGCCAGTTGTAATTGAGTCAAAAGTACCAATCACTTTGTGCCTTTGACCCGGAGTTACAGGTTTTAACTTTCTAACTGCCATTTTTTACTTAGATATTGCTGTAAAAATCAATATTCTCTCCTTTGTTCAACGTGACAACTGCTTTTTTATAAGCATTTGTACGTCCGGTAATCACCCCACTCTTTGTAAAGCGGGATTTTAACTTACCGGCATATACCATCGTGTTGACAGAAACTACTTTAACGCCATAGATTTCTTCCACGGCCCTTTTGATCTGATGCTTATCTGCCTTCTTATCTACCATGAAACCATAGCGGTTTAATTTCTCCGCTTGGGCATTCATTTTCTCGGTTACGATAGGGCGAATCAAAATTTCAACCATTTTCTTACGCGTTAATCTTAAATAATTCCTCCAATTTAGCTACAGAACTCTCTGCTAAAACAATTTTTTTAGCCCTCATGATTTTGTAAGTACATAAGTCTGAGGTAGTTACAACTTCTATGTTCTGTAAATTTCTGGTTGACAAATATATGTTTTTATTTGCTTCCGATAACACTATCAACGAGTTTTTATCACCAATTTTCAAATTATTTTGGAGTGTGATAAATTCTTTTGTTTTGGGCGTATCAATTGTGAAGTCCTCAAGAATTAAAATATCACTGCCTTGAGCCTTGTAGGTCAGGGCAGATCTGCGTGCCAACTCTTTGAGTTTCTTGTTCAATTTGAAACCATAATTCCTCGGACGTGGTCCAAACATACGGCCTCCACCACGGATGGTACCTGATTTGATACTTCCCGCACGGGCGCCACCGGTTCCTTTTTGCTTTTTCAGCTTCCTGGTTGACCCGGAGACTTCACCACGTTCCTTGCTCTTATGGGTACCCTGACGTTGATTTGCCAGATATTGCTTCACGTCGAGATAAATCGCGTGATCGTTAGGTTCTACCGAGTAAATACTGGGATTCAGATCTACTTTTCTTCCGGTCTCTTCACCTGCTCTGTTTAAAACTGCGATTTCCATTACTTCAAGATAATTAAGTATGAATCCTTGGCTCCGGGGACAGAACCTTTAACAATTAAAAGATTGTTCTCCGGAATAACTTTCAATACCTGAAGGTTTTGAACAGTTATAGTTTTTCCACCGTCGCGACCTGCCATACGCATTCCTTTGAATACGCGGGAAGGATAGGAAGAGGCACCGATAGAACCTGGTGCGCGCAAGCGGTTATGCTGGCCGTGTGTGCTCTGCCCAACACCGCCGAAGCCGTGACGACGAACAACACCCTGGAACCCGCGTCCCTTTGATATGCCGGTAATGTCGATGAATGTATCAGCCTCCAGCATGTCAACTGTAATGACATCTCCCAGCTTCACATCGTCACCAAACCCATCAAATTCTACCACTTTTCTCTTAGGAGTAGTACCGGCCTTTTTGTAATGGCCGATTTCTGCTTTGGTCGCATGCTTCTCTTTTTTGTCGACAAATCCCAATTGAACAGCCTCATAACCATCGGTTTTAAGGGTTCTGATCTGGGTTACCGTGCATGGACCAGCCTCAATCACAGTGCATGGGATGTTTTTCCCCTCAACACTGAATACGGAAGTCATTCCGATTTTTTTTCCAATTAATCCTGGCATTTTTTCTACTTGTTAAGCAGTTTATCAAACTTTAATTTCAACTTCAACACCACTGGGCAATTCCAGTTTCATTAGGGCGTCAATCGTTTTTGCGGTTGAACTGTAAATGTCGATCAATCTCTTGTAGGAAGATAATTCGAACTGCTCCCTCGATTTTTTATTGACGAAGGTGGATCTCAAAACCGTGAAAATACGACGGTGTGTTGGGAGTGGAATTGGACCACTAACAATAGCGCCTGTAGATTTGACAGTCTTTACAATCTTCTCAGCTGATTTGTCAACCAGGTTGTGATCGTACGATTTCAGTTTAATTCTGATTTTTTGACTCATGATAAGAACGTATTTAGTGTTATAACAACTCTGTTTTTCCTTTTACATTTTCAAGAACTGAAAGTGCAATGTTCCTTGGAACTTCTGCATAGTGGGAAAACTCCATCGTAGAGGTTGCACGGCCTGAAGAGAGGGTACGCAAGGTCGTTACGTAACCAAACTGCTCGGACAGCGGAACCAGCGCCTTGATGACACGGGCGCCGAATTTGGCATCCATACTTTCAACATGGCCACGACGTCGGTTCAGGTCACCAACAATATCACCCATGTAATCGTCCGGGGTAACAACTTCCACCTTCATGATCGGCTCCAGCAAAGTCGGTTTGGCTTTGGCTGCTGCATTTCTGAAGGCTTGCTTGGCGCACAACTCAAAAGAGAGTGCATCGGAGTCAACCGGGTGGAAAGAACCATCCACCAGAACCACCTTAAGGTTTTCGATTTTGTATCCGGCCAAAGGACCATTGTTCATAGCCTCTTTAAAGCCCTTCTCGATAGAAGGAATGTATTCACGCGGAATAGTACCCCCCTTGATCTGATCAACAAATTGAAGTCCTGTTTTGTCATCATCAACCGGACCAATGATCACGGAGATATCTGCGAATTTACCACGACCACCGGTTTGCTTCTTGAAAACTTCACGAAGGGAAACCTCCTTGGTAATGGTCTCTTTGTAGGATACCTGAGGCGCACCCTGGTTACACTCTACTTTGAATTCCCTTTTCAAACGATCGATGATAATCTCCAGGTGGAGCTCACCCATACCACGGATGATGGTCTGTCCGCTATCCAGGTCCGTATTAACCTGAAAGGTTGGATCCTCTTCGGAAAGTTTCACCAGTCCATTGGACAGTTTATCCAGGTCCTTTTGGGTTTTTGGCTCAACCGCGATACCGATTACCGGTTCCGGGAAGGTCATAGACTCAAGTACGATCGGATGATCGAGTGAACAAAGGGTATCACCTGTGCGGATATCTTTGAAACCCACTGCGGCACAAATGTCGCCGGCTTCAATTACATCGCGGGGTTGTTGTTTGTTGGAGTGCATCTGGAAAAGACGTGATATACGTTCCTTCTTCCCGGTGCGGGTATTTAATACATATGAACCTGCATCAATCTTACCGGAGTAAACGCGAATGAAACACAAACGGCCAACATATGGGTCAGTGGCAATTTTGAAAGCAAGGGCTGCAAGCGGTTCGCCAACATCCGGCTTTCTCTCAATTTCAGCGCCTGTGTCCGGATCTGTACCTACGATAGAAGCCACATCCAAAGGATTGGGCAAATAGGCACAAACTGCGTCCAAAAGGGTTTGAACCCCTTTGTTTTTGAATGCTGATCCACACAACATCGGAATAATTACTCCCTTAAGCGTTGCTTTGCGAATTACATGTTTCAACTCCTCTTCAGTAATACTGTTGGAATCTTCGAAGAATTTCTCCATCAAAGTTTCATCCTGCTCGGCAACTGACTCAACCAATTTTTCGCGCCATTCCATGGCAAGTTCCATCATGTCGGCCGGGATCTCCTCAACAGAGTAGTCGGCTCCCATGGTCTCATCGTGCCATACCACTGATTTCATGGCTACAAGGTCGATGATCCCCTTGAAACGCTCTTCAGCGCCAATTGGTATTTGGATTGGAACCGGATTGGCTCCCAACTTCTCCTTGATGTCGTTGTAAACATTGAAAAAATCGGCGCCTGCTCGGTCCATCTTGTTGATGAATGCAATTTTAGGCACTCCGTATTTATCGGCTTGACGCCAAACAGTCTCCGATTGGGCTTCTACCCCACCTACGGCACAAAAGGTTGCAACCGCACCGTCAAGAACCCTCAACGAACGCTCCACCTCAACCGTAAAGTCGACGTGGCCCGGAGTATCAATGATATTGATCTGATGAACAATATCCTGGTATGTCCATTCAGTAAATGTCGCAGCAGAAGTGATGGTAATTCCACGCTCCTGCTCCTGTTCCATCCAGTCCATCGTTGCTGCACCATCGTGAACTTCACCAATGCGGTGAACTTTGCCCGTATAAAACAAAATCCGCTCTGAAGTGGTTGTTTTACCGGCATCGATGTGCGCCATGATCCCGATGTTCCTGGTATTTGTAAGGTCCCTTTTCGCCATTATAAATTTATCGTACTAATCTAAACTAAACTATCTGAAACATCCGGTTAGAACCGGAAGTGTGCAAACGCGCGGTTTGCTTCTGCCATTCTGTGTGTATCTTCTTTTTTCTTGAATGCCCCACCCTCTTCGTTGTAAGCGGCAACGGTCTCGGCAGCAAGTTTTTCTGCCATTGAGTGACCGGAACGCTTTTTCGCAAAGATGATCAGGTTACGCATGGAGATAGCCACTTTTCTTTCCGGACGGATTTCCATCGGAACCTGAAAGTTGGCACCACCGACACGCCTACTTTTAACCTCAACCTGGGGAGTGATGTTGATCAACGCCTTTTTCCAAACGTCAAGAGCAGACACATCATTGTCTTTCATCTTCTTCTCAACGATATCAAGGGCATCGTAAATGATTTTGAATGCGATGGACTTCTTTCCATCAAACATAAGACTGTTCACGAAGCGAGTAACGAGAACGTCATTGAATTTCGGATCGGGAAGAATGATCCGTTTTTTTGGTTTTGTCTTTCTCATCTTAGTTACAAATTGTTTGTGTTATTCGAATCGGTTGTTGTTTAGCCTTCAGTTATACAGCCTGTTCAAGACAAGCCCTTACTCAACCAAACCTCCAAACTAATAACTAATGTTTCTTTTACTTAATTACTTTTTCTTTTTTGTTGTAGCAGCTACTTGTCCCGGTTTTGGGCGTTTTGCGCCATACTTGGAACGACGTTGCTTGCGGCCTTCGACACCGGCGGTATCAAGTGCACCACGAATTAAATGGTAACGAACTCCCGGCAGGTCTTTAACACGACCGCCACGAACAAGAACAATAGAGTGCTCCTGCAAATTGTGACCTTCTCCCGGAATGTAAGCATTCACCTCTTTGCCATTGGTTAGCCTAACCCTGGCAACCTTCCGCATGGCGGAATTCGGCTTTTTAGGCGTCGTAGTGTATACACGTACACACACGCCCCTACGCTGCGGACAAGAGTTCAATGCCGGAGACTTACTTTTGTCTTCGATATTTACCCTTCCCTTACGTACTAACTGTTGAATAGTAGGCATAAACGTTTTTTAAATTTTATAAAAAATACACACATAATTCACCCGGGAAAATCTCGCTATTCCCCGTAAGTTCTGCATTCTAACACTTTATTACAAAGCAAAACTTCTCCAAAATGGACTGCAAAAGTACACATTTCTTTGGAAAATACACTACAACCTTAAAAAAAAGTGGTTTTCAGCCAGATTACTGATACGAGACTAATTGACTATCAGAATGTGGAAATTGGAAAATGTGAAAATGTGAAAATTGGGATTAGTGCGTGCTTTCCCTTGACACCAATCTTACTCTCATGTCTTAAGTCTCATCTCTCTTCTTTAATTTCCACATTTTCCAATTTCCACATTAATATTTAACTGCCGGATGAAGAATCCGGTCCAGCAACCTCCGCTCCTCCGTAACTATTTCGGCAGTACCCTTTAGCTCCTGCTGAAATTCAAATTTCTTTCCAAATGTTGAGACCATTTGGCCGGGAAGATTTACTTCAAGAGCATAGGTTTCCCCGTTAGGAATTGAGGTTATTTTGCTTACGACACCTTTGACGACACCATACTCCATATAGGGATAATTGGCAAACTTAAGATTAACCCGCTGACCAACCTGAACCTTTCCGGAAGGGTTCATTTTTAACTGAACAGATCCGATAAAAGTATTTGAATCGTTTGACGCAGCAGTGACCACAACTGGCGCCACAATAACATCAGGGTACTTATAAACCCAACTACCTGCAACCAACACCGCCAAGAGCAGAATCACCATAACAATTCCGTTCCGGATCAGCCAGGAAGGCATTCTCCCCATCAGCTCCTGGACCTCCTTGCTGTGAAGATCAATTTCATCTATCTTTTTCGACATCCTATTTAATTGTCCATTGTCAATTCATTTTAAGCGCCTAACTCGAGCTGATTCCTGACCAAATTCCAGTAACTGCCCTTCAATTTGATCAACTCTTCATGTTTGCCCCGTTCAACAATTTCTCCTTTGTCGAGCACAACAATCTGGTCGGCATTCCTTACCGTACTCAGCCGATGTGCAACCACAACAACTGTCCGGCCTTTGTAGAATTCATTCATATTCTCCATGATCACCTTCTCGTTGTTGGCATCCAATGCATTTGTGGCTTCGTCAAAAAACAGAAACTCCGGATTTTTGTACACAGCACGGGCAATAAGGATCCGTTGCTTTTGCCCCTGGCTTAAACCTGCCCCCTCCTGGCCAATTTTCGTATGATAACCCTTTGGTAACGACTCGATGTACTCGCCGATATTGGCCATCCTGACAGCCTCCTTCACTCTTTCCTTATTAATCGCATCAACGCCAACAGCAATATTATTAATAATAGTATCGGAAAAAATGTACCCATCCTGCATCACAACTCCGCATTTTTCGCGCCACATTGCGGTTGAGAACTGTTCAAGCTTAGTGCCCCCGATCGATACGTTACCCGAAACCGGCGGATAAAAGCCCAGCAACAATTTGATAAGCGTTGTCTTTCCGCTTCCGCTCATGCCTACAATGGCCGTGGTTTGGTTGACAGGAATATCAAGGGTTATCTCTTTCAATACTTTTGGGGAACGGGGACCCTCATATTGAAAGGTCACACCTTTTAAAGAGATGTCCCTGTTATCAGGAAGATGAACCAATTTATTCTCCTCCATACGCTCTTCATCCTTCTTCAGATGAATCTCATTGAACCGTTCCAGTGATATTTTGGCATCCTGGGCGTTTTGGATGAACTCCATCAAATTGGATAATGGGGCGTTCATTTGTCCAATGATGTAGGAGACTGCAACCATTGCCCCCAGGGTAATGTGTCCATCAATAACAAGCTTCGCAGCAAGAAAACTGATAAGGATATTTTTAAGCTGATTAATAAAGGAAGAGCCAATGGTCTGGGTCTGACTCAATGTGAGACGTCGCATGTTTACTCTAAAAAGCCTGGCCTGTATCCGTTCCCACTCCCATCGTTTCTGCTTTTCACAATTGTTCAGTTTAATCTCCTGCATGCCTGTAATAAGTTCAATCAATTTTGCCTGATTTTCCGACAATTGCCTGAAACGGTGAAAATCCAATTCCCTCCTTCTCTTTAAAAAAAGGACAATCCAAACCACATAGAGCACACTTCCCAACAGAAAGATGAGAAGGATCGTCCAACTGTAAAGCGCCAGCACGATGGAGAAAATCAACAGATTGACCATCGAAAAAAGCACATTCAGCGTCTGGTTGGTGATGAAATTCTCAATTCTTGTATGATCTCCTATTCGCTGCAAGAGATCACCAATCATCTTGGTATCGAAATAGGCAATTGGAAGCCTCATCAACTTGATGAGAAAATCTGAGATAAGGGAGATATTTAAACGGGTGGTCAAGTGAAGCAGAATCCACCCTCTGAAAAACTCGACAGTCATTTGGGATACAAACAGGATCAATTGGGCGATCAGTATCAGGGTAACAAATCCAATATCCTGGTTGTTGATACCCACATCGACCATAGACTGGGTAAGCAAAGGAAAAATCAACTGAAACAGGCTCCCCAAAAGCAGTCCAAGCAGAAGCTGCCACAAAAATTTTTTCTGATTCCTGAAATAGGAGAATAAAAATGAAAAGGATGATTTATCTATTTTTTCATCCTGCAACTGATAAAAATCCGGCGTAGGCTCAAGAATAAGTACCAGACCTTTCGCATTTTTTTCGTCTGAAACGCCACTCCATGCTTTGAGAAATTCTTCTTTTCTGTAACTGATCAATCCAAAGGCGGGGTCAGCCACCAGCACTTTCCCTCTTTTAACGCCATATACAACGACAAAATGCTCATCCTTCCAATGGACGACTGCGGGGAGCGGTATTTCGTCGGCTAATTGCTGAAAACCAACCCTTGCCCCAACCGACCGCATTCCCAATGATTCAGCAGCATCCGACAAACCCAGAAAGGATACGCCTTCCCGGGTCAGGGAACTCCTGTCACGGATCGTTTGCAACGAAATATTTTTACCGTGGTGTTTTGCGATCATCCTTAAACAGGAGGGCCCGCAATCCATGGCATCCAATTGTTTGTAAAACGGGAATCGTGGCATCAGCTAAAATGCGGATTGGTTACATGCAAATATGCAAAATTTATCAGGATCTAACTGCGGAGCAATGGACAATTGAAAATGGAAAATTGACAATGGACAGTTGACAATGAAAAATGGGCAATTGAAAAGGATACGGATCATTTAAAGGGTTATGAGATAATGATGAGGAAACACGAAAGTAATTAAACGTAAAAAATCATCTCCTGGCCAATCTTTATACTCAAATCGAAAATTCGCTTGTTGATATGTTGGAAAGTCCATAACATGTTTAGTAACATGAAAACCGACTTCCCCCCAAAGGTCTTGTAATGCATCCCATTGATATCAGGTTATTTACAATTTTTCCAAAAATCGAAAATCGAAAATCGAAAATCGAAAATTCCAGTGCCGGTCGTACCATTTTAAATAATTTCTATTTTTGAAGGAATTGAATATAAGTTTTCTAAACAACCAGATAATTTTATTTAAATTTTTTGTTATGAAGGTATATCAAACGAATGAAATTAGGAACATTACAGTACTCGGAAACTCGGGCGCTGGGAAAACCACCCTTGTAGAAGCCATGCTCTTCGAGGGTGGGATTATTAACCGCAGAGGGGATGTCAAAAGCAAGAACACTGCGTCAGATTACAACCTCGTGGAGCAAGAGTATGGCAACTCTGTTCATGAAACTGTTCTTTATACTGAATTTGAGGGATGCAAGATTAACATCATTGACACTCCCGGGATGGACGATTTTGTCGGAGGGGTAATTCCCGCCCTGAGTGTCGCAGCGACTGGCTTACTTGTTTTTAATGCTGTCAACGGCGTAGAAGTTGGGACAGAAATTGCCAACAGGAATGCCGAAAAATTTCACAAACCGCTGATTTTTGTTATCAATCACCTTGATCACGAAAACAGCAACTGGGACAATACCATGGAGATGGCCAAAACAACCTTTGGCAACAAACTGGCCATTGTCCAATACCCTGTAAACCCGGGACTGGGTTACAACAAAGCCATCGACGTTTTAAAGATGAAGATGCTTCAGT
Source organism: Prolixibacteraceae bacterium (assembly GCA_023228025.1). Classification (GTDB taxonomy): domain Bacteria; phylum Bacteroidota; class Bacteroidia; order Bacteroidales; family Prolixibacteraceae; genus CAINVV01. The sequence continues at coordinate 52,062 of JALOCD010000003.1, forward strand.
GGGGGCCAAACGGAGGAAAGCCGGAAATGCTGGATATTCCTGCCTCTGAAATGGATAAAGCCGAAGAATACCACAACAACCTGGTTGAAATGGCTGCAGAGAATGACGAAGCATTGATGGAACTCTTTTTTGAGCAAGGTTCTTTGAACGAAGATGAGATGAAAAAAGGACTAAAATTGGGCATGCTCTCAAGAGGGCTTTTCCCGGTTTTCTGTACCTGTGCGGCCAAAGACATGGGCATACGCAGGCTCATGGATTTCATCGTCAACGTTGCTCCCGATCCGGGAGAATTGGCGCCGGTAGAGACTGTCGACGGGAAATTGATCCCGATCAGCGTAAAAGGTCCTACCTCTATTTACTGTTTTAAGACCGCTCTTGAGCAGCACGTTGGAGAAGTCACCTATTTCAAGGTAATATCCGGAACACTGAAGGAGGGAACGGATTTGACCAATATGGCCAAGAACTCCAAAGAAAGAATCTCCCAGATTTTTGCGGTAGCGGGAAAAACCAGGACCAAAGTACCAGAAATGGTAGCCGGAGATATAGGCGCCACTGTTAAATTGAAAGATGTCAAACACAACAATACGCTTTGTGATAAAGATGCTGAGATCGAATTTCCACCCATTCAGTTCCCCGCTCCAAGATATACCACAGCTGTAAAGGCTGTGAATGAAGCAGATGAAGAAAAGATGGGCGAATTCCTTCACCGCCTTCACGAAGAGGATCCAACTTATCTCATTGAATATTCAAAAGAGCTGAAACAAATTCTGATTCACGGTCAGGGAGAATACCACATCAATACATTGAAATGGTATTTCGATAACGTTTTTAAGATTGACATACAGTTTCTAAACCCCAAAATCCCCTACCGGGAAACCATTACCAAAATTGCCCAGGCCGACTATCGTCACCGCAAACAGAGTGGTGGATCAGGCCAGTTTGGCGAAGTTCACATGGTGATCGAACCATTTGAGGAAGGAATGCCAGTACCTACCATGTTTGTCATTGACGGCAAGGAGATGAAGGTGAGTCTTCGCGGTACAGAAGTAGTAGAATTACCATGGGGCGGGAAATTGGTTTTTTGTAACTGTATCGTTGGCGGTTCTATAGATGCTCGTTTCCACCCTGCCATCCTGAAAGGGATCATGGAGAAAATGGAGGAGGGACCCCTTACTGGTTCTTATGCCCGCGATATCCGTGTGTGTATTTATGAAGGGAAGATGCACCCGGTCGACTCCAACGAAATTTCTTTCCGCCTTGCCGGAAGAAACGCATTTAGCCAGGCCTTTAAAAAAGCGGGCGCCAAGATTCTGGAGCCTATTTACGATGTCGAAGTTCTCGTTCCCGGCGACCGCATGGGCGATGTGATGGGAGATCTTCAAAACCGTCGTGCCCTAATCATGGGGATGACCTCCGAAAAAGGGTTCGAAAAAATTGTGGCAAAAGTACCGCTGAAAGAGATGAACAAATATTCGACTACCTTAAGTTCTGTCACACAGGGACGGGCAATGTTCAAAATGAAATTCGCAAGCTACGAAAAAGTGCCAGCCGAAGTTCAGGACGAACTGCTCAAGACCTATGCGGCAACTCAAACGGAAGAGTAGCAGATATTATCCGCTAACTATGATTTCTGACGCTCATCCTTTCGGGGATGAGCGTTTTTTTTGAAAATTTAGAGACTGTTTAAAAATATTACACAGAGAATAATTGTCTATTAATCGAAAATATAGGGTTTATAGAAATTTCTGCAATTAGGTGTATTCATGAGAGAAACCCCGGAGTTACACAGAGAGAAAAATCGCAAGCGATTTTCCAACTCTGTGTAACTCGTTGTTTTCTCAAGCGTATTTTAACTAAAGCGAGAATTTCAAAGCCATTCTTAGTTTAATTATGGAGTAATAAATTCTCTGTGTAAGAAATTTAAACAGCTTCTTAATGTTGCCGTGCGGTAAAATTGATTACCTTTCGTTCTACAATTTGATGCAAATTGGAAAAGCTTTATTAAAATAATAAATTACCATGAAGATAAAATTTATTGGTGCAGCACGCGAAGTGACAGGAAGTAAACACCTGATTACACTGGACAATGGGAAAAAAATACTTTTGGATTGCGGCATGTTCCAGGGTAAAGGGATGGAAACGGATTCCTCCAACCGCAACCTTGGGTTTGATCCCAAGGAGCTTGATCACATCATTTTAACACATGCCCACATCGACCATTCCGGATTGATTCCATATGTCTACAAACTTGGTTTCAAAGGATCCGTTATCTGCACCAATGCAACCCGCGACCTTTGCGCAATCATGTTGGCCGACAGCGGCCACATCCAGGAGCTCGATGTTAAATGGTACAACAAAAAGTTGATGAAGCATGGTCTGGAACCTATCGAGCCAATATATACTTCTGATATTGCCAAAGAATGTATGCAGCTTTTTATCGGAATTGCCTACAACCGTAAATTTTACATAGATGACAACGTAAAAGTCCGCTTTACCAACAATGGACACTTGCTCGGCGCTGGAACAGCCTCTCTTGAAATTACCGAGAATGGCAAAACCGTAAAGATTGCCTACACGGGAGATATAGGTCGTCCCACAAGCAAAATATTGAAAGTTCCGGAAGTATTCAGACAATGTGATTACCTGATCACAGAATCAACTTACGGAAACAGGCTTCACAAGCAGTTTGCCCATGCAGAGGATGAGTTGCTAAAAGTCGTCATTGACACCTGTGTCAATAAACAGGGGAAACTGATCATCCCCTCTTTTGCCATCGGTAGAACGCAGGATATTGTTTTCTCCCTGAACAATTTTTATAACACAGGGCTACTTCCAAAAATTCAGATTTATGTGGATAGTCCACTGGCAGTCAATGCGACAACAATCTTCAGGCTGCATTCAGAGTGTTTCAACGAGGAGGTGATGAAAGTGGTGGAAACTGACGAGGATCCGTTTGGCTTCAATTCATTGCATTACATCACATCGACAAATGACTCGAAGCAACTCAACTTTTTTAAAAAGCCCTGTATCATTATCTCTGCATCGGGAATGATGGAGGCCGGACGGATCAAACACCACCTGGCCAACAACATCTCCAACCCAAACAACACCATTTTGGTTGTAGGTTATTGTGCTCCCCGCACCCTGGGAGCAAGACTTGTGAATGGCGAAAAAATTGTCTCCATTTTTGGAAACAAGTATCAGGTGAACGCTGAAATTGCACGTATTGAAGCTTTTAGTGGACATGGAGACTACAGCGAGATGTTGTCATTTCTGAATTTCCAGGATAAACCTGCCATCAAGAAAATCTTCCTGGTACATGGAGATTATGATGCTCAACTTTTCTACAAAGAAGAAATGATCAAGGCCGGTTACCAAAACATTGAGATACCGGAGGCAATGTCAGAAGTGACTATCTGATTCAAAACTTTAACAGTTGAGACAACTCCGACAAGTCTTTGCCTGCCACCAAGACACTAAGGTATCACAAAGAATCATAGTACTTCTATTTAAATCTTTGTGCTACCTTAGTGTCTTAGTGCCTTAGTGGCATTCTTAACTTCATTCTTTTCGGGGTGGACTCAACAGTTTGATCTTTTCCAGAATACGATCCGGAGTTATCGGCATCTGGGTCACTCTTGCTCCGGAAGCATGAAATACCGCATTGGCGATGGCTCCTCCGACACAGATGATCGCCGGTTCGCCTCCACCTTGCGGAGGAGCGCTCATGTCGTCATAGAAGGCCGTTTCGATTGGAGCCGTTGTGGAAAATCTGGTGAACTCGTACGTGTCAAAATTACGGACCACGACCTCGCCCCAGTTGAATGGCACATCTTCATACAATGCATAACCCAATCCCATCGTTATGCATCCTTCAGCCTGTACGCGAGCCCCGTGAGGGTTGATAACCTGCCCCATGTCCTGGGCGCAAACCACACGGAGAACTTTTACAACACCTGTTGTGGGATTCACTTCAACCTCGGCGATGAGTGCAACAAAGGTTCCTGCATCATTTCCCAGGGCAATGCCAACCCCTCTGTTTTTTCCGGGTTTTGCGGAGGTATAGTTAAATGTTTTGGCAGCCAGTGTCAGTGTCCGCTCCATTTTGGGGTTCGAAACATTTGCCAGCCGGAAGGCCAGCGGATCCATTCCGATTTTATCGGCAAGGACGTCGATGTGCGATTCACGGGCAAAAGTGGTCGTATTGTTGCCCGGAGCCCTCCATGGGCCGGTTCCAAACGGGTGTATGCCCTTTTTGTCATAAAGGGCCGACCGCAAATTGGGAATACCATAAAAATCATTGACGCCACGGCTTCCGGCACAGTAGATATTGTATTTCCAGGCAACGATCTTACCACTCTTTTTCACTCCGGCCTTTATCTGCATCACCCCGGCCGGACGAAACTGATCGTACATAAATTCCTCTTCCCTGGTCCAGGCAAGCTGAACAGTCGCTCCGGCCTCTTTTGCCAGTAAGGCAGCTTCCATGGCCTGTTCCGAATATACCTTGCCCCCAAATCCTCCCCCTACCAAGACCTGTTTTACCAGCACATTTTCGAGGGGCATTTTCAATCTGGTTGAAAGATCTTTTCTTGTTCCAAACGGCGACTGGGTTGAAGCCCAAACAATCAGTCTATCTCCTTCAAAACTGGCCGTAGCTGTATGCGTTTCAATGGATGCATGTGCCTTGTAACCATCATGATATTCCGTTTCCAGGACAAAGTCAGCATCGGCAAATCCCAGATCCACATTTCCTTTTTCTTCAAAGACCCTCGTCTCTTTCCCCTCTGCGACCAGATAGCTGAAGATGGTTTTGTCTGTGGCCAACACTTCTGGTTTGCTCCATTCAGCCTTGATGGCTGCAGCCGCAATGGCTGCCATGTTGGGATTCCTATGTAAGACAGCAACCAGGTTATCGATCACAATTACCTTTACCCCCTCCATCGCAGCGGCTTTTCCCTTGTCGACCGACAACAGTTTGCATCCGTGCGCAGGCGGACGGCTGATGGCAGCGTACAACATTCCCGGAAGTTGGATATCGCCGGCATATTTTGCCTTTCCTGTCACTTTGAGGAGTGCATTGGTGGCATGGATAGATTTCCCAACCTGCTTGAATTCTGCGGGTTTTTTAAAGACAGGAGCACGTCTGACGGTCTTTACTAACTTTTTCCCTTTGGTAAGTGAACCATAACTTACCTTGATTTTATTGTCAGCTTTGCCCACAACATGCCCATTTTCCGTTTTTAGCTGATCTTCAGGAATTTTCAGCTCTGCGGAGGCCAATTTAATCAACTCCATGCGAGCTTCGATGGCTGCAGCCCTCAGTATCGGGTCGAAAAAGCGGGTGGTCATTGAGCCCCAGGTGCCTGCATCATAGGGACAAAGATCGGTATCTCCCATGATCATGTCAATGCTGTTAAGTTCAACCTCCAGCTCTTCAGCCAGGGCCTGGGCCAGGGAGGTAGTGATACCCTGTCCCATATCAATTTTCCCGGTGTAACACTCGACCCGGCCATCCTCCCGGATTCTGAGGTAAAGATTGAAATCAGGTCTTTTATTTGCCTCTTCATCCTGTTCTTCCCCAAAAAGTTTTACAGGCTGAAGCGCAAAGATGATGAATAACCCAGCTCCCAACTTTTTGATGAATTCACGTCGGCTTGGACTGATGGGAAGATCCACATCGCCAAAATATATTTCATTGATATCTTCTGCGTTCATAATTTGGTCCCTCCGTTCATTTCTTTAGACGCCGTTTCCACTGCAGCAATGATCCGGTTGTATGCACCACACCGGCAGAGATTGCCATTCATCCCTTCAATAATCCGTTTACGATTTGGTTTAGGATCTTCTTTCAAAAGCGCAACTGCATTCATGATTTGACCCGACGTACAAAATCCGCACTGCAAGGCCTCATGTTCGATAAATGCTTTCTGAACCGGATGCAGCTTGTCCCCCTCTGCCAATCCTTCAATGGTAACCACAGCCTTCCCTTCGATCTCTTTGACAGCCATTCCGCAAGATCTTTGCGCCACTCCGTCAACCAGTATGGTGCATGCCCCGCAAAAGCCTACTCCGCAGCCAAATTTGGTGCCGGTCAAACCGAGTTCAGCACGAAGTACCCATAACAAAACCTGACTTGTATCTGTCTCTAGTTCAATGGATTTTCCATTCAAAGTAAATTTGATTTTTTCTCTCATTTGATATGGATTTAAAGAATTTGTTTGGTTTCCCGTTCATAATCATCAGGTGTGTCAATATCTTTGAGCACGACTTCCGATTCAACTTCAATTTCCAGTATATCATCCGAATGTCTCAGGAACAGTTCCCGAAGTCCAATTTCCGGATTTAGTATTTTGATTTCGTTTTTGTACTTTGAACTGATTACAACCGGATGTCCGCGTTTGCCTCTAAAAACCGGTATCAGTAATCCTTTCTCACCTTTTTGAAAGACAGAGATCAAACGATTAATCACAATTTCAGAAACCATTGGCTGGTCGCCCAAAAGAATCAGATAACCATCCGTTTTCTGGCCTGCAGCGGCTACCCCTGCCTGCACAGAGGTAAGCATGCCCTCTTCATATCTTTCATTGTTAACAAAAAGCAGAGGATAAACTTCAAGCTCCTCCTCTATTTTATTTCTGTCGCTTCCGGTTACCACGATAGTCCGCGATGAAACAGTCCTGGAAATGTTGCTAACAACATTGGCAATCATACTCTTACCTTTAAACGGCATCAACAATTTTTGCTGACCCATCCGGGTACTTTTGCCAGCTGCAAGCACAATGGCGGTTACCTGTTTTTTGTTTCGGCTGAAATATATCTCGTGGCGTTCCTTGATCAGTTCGGCCAGAATGCTCACTGCTATTTCATTGACAGTCCTGGAATGGATATCTATACCCACCGGCGTATGGACGAAATTCCACTCTTCGGGAGTTGCCCATTTTTCGGAAATGAACTTTTGGCCCATTAATGTTGTCTTGCGCTTGCTGCCAATGACACCAATGTAAGCCGCATTTGAACTGATACAGGATTTCAGCGCCTCCATGTCGGTTCGGTGACCTTGTGTGGCGATCACAATAAAAACATCCGGTGTCAATGAAATAGATTGAAATGCTTGAAGTAAAGGTTGGCAAATAACCCGTGAAGCTTCAGGAAACCTTGAAGTTCCTGCAAGTTCAGGCCGGTCATCAACGATGGTTATTTCAAAATCCACCAGGCTACTGATTCTACAAAGCGCCTGCCCGATATGTCCGGCCCCCGCGATGATCAGTTGTGAGATTGGATGGATGGGTTCGATGAAGAGAATCGTTTTTTCTTCCTTTTCTCCTTCCGTTTCAATGTAACAGGGAGTCCTGCTGTCTATTATTTGTTTTGCATCTAAATCCTCAGAAAAGAGAATAGATGTTATAGTTTCTGGAAGAGTATCTTGCCGTTCGATCCAAGTGCGTTGAAGGGTCGGAACCGCAGTGCCTGAAAAATTGATCGTAGTGAACAACGCACCGCTTTTTCGGCATTGCAATGAATCAATCAATTGCCTGTAGACCTCAAGATGGAGCGCAGGATTGGCATCAATAAGAAACAGCGCACTGCCTCCGCAGATCGCTCCTGTCTGATCCTCTAAATCTGACTGAAAATGAATCCATTGCAAAGCACTCTCACAAGTGGAAGCCGATAAAGCTGCAATCTTTTGCGCCTCCGCTTCGAGCAATCCTCCGCCAAGGGTGCCGCCTAACACCTTCTCTCTTTCGAAAATGGCCATGGCTCCCGGGACCTGGGGGGCAGACCCCTTGGTAAAGAGCAACGAGCCTGTCTGAATAATTGTTCCTGATTGCAGGTAGTCGATCAATTGTTCATACAAAGAACTCATGATGATATATTTTACCCAAATTTACTTTAAAATTAAATAAAAGAAGAATTTGTTGCATTAAAATTCAATCAATTAATGCCTTCCCTCTCCTTGTTTAATTTTATTACGTATCTCCCGTGAGTCATCAGAGTAAAGAAATTCGCGTGTGGATTCTGGAAGAAATTCCTGAAAATCGTCCAGCTTGTCCATTTTGATGGCCTGCCGGATTTTTGAGGCGCTGATAAAATCGGGTAGAATCGAAGAGCCGGATATAGCAACCTTTCGCATCGATTCAATCACCTCAACGCCAGACGGAGGAAGGATCTTTTTCATGGCCTTGTTGTAGGCAGCCGTAGTCGCACAATAATTTTCTGTCCCTATGTATCGCTTTTTAATGCCGAGAACCGGAACCACATATTCGGCAAAAATCTGAACATCCAGTTCTGCTTGCTTTTCCATCACATCGCTGACCGTTTCATTTTTCAGAAAATAAGCTGGAAAGATAGCCCCTGAAACAATATACATCCCGCCACGAACCATCATGACATTCTTTAAGTGGGCGATTCCTTTTTCGATCAATTCCCATCTGATACGAAAAGGGAAAGCAGAGAGATCTTCTTCTACCACAAAGAGATAGACCAATTCGTTTTCTGCAGCAGCTTTTTCTATCAGAAATAAATGTCCATTGGTAAAAGGATTACAATTGACGACGATGGAGGCAATTGATGTGGTTTCGGTCTTTTGCTTCACCGATTTAAGATAATCCTGGTAGGTAAAAATCGACTCGAAGCCGAACTCCAGCAGTGTAAACAATGGTGGTGAGGAGGCAATCTCTGAGAAACCTAATCCTCGAAACCTGACAGCATTCTCCGGACGCGTAAATACGAATGTGTGCTTGTAAATTTTCAGGAGTTTCTCTGTCATGTAGGTAACGATCAAGGCAAATGCGGTCGTATCACGGAATTTTGGGGAAACTGCCACATATTTTAGTATCCTGCCCTGATGTGAACCGGTACCGACAAGCTCCCCCTTCAGGTTGTAGACAATCATGGTACTCTCAACATCAGTTGGATCGAAATCGAATCCAAGTTCGTGAAGGAAACCAGTCACAAGTTTTACATCAAACGGGTTGTTTAGGTCAAGGGTCTCTTGCCTGAAGTCTGTATCTTCAAATGTCATAGCGTTTTATCAAAGGGGAAAAATAAAAAGGGGATTCACATTTCATGACTGACCAGAAAAAAATAGCAAGCGCAAGCAAATCGGCAGATCCGCCCGGCGAAATATATTCATTTCTACAGAATTCTGCGACCTTCAGATAATTTGAATCAGATAAATCTTTCAAGGCTGCCTTACAGAGATCCTGAAAGCTTGTCAATACCTCTTGTCCTCCCCTGAAGAGAATATTTGTATCCATGTTTTGTGCTGCGATGGCCAGAAAACATTGGATCAAGGCAGTATCATTCAATTGATTTTCCTCCGCGAGATGGGGTAATCCAATCTCAAATACAGTTTTGAAACCTCCTTCTGCCTCACCCCGTGCGCCGCTGAATCCAGAGGATTGAAATACATCCAATCCATGGGTGGAATTTGACGGCTTGCTATCCATTAGTTCCCGTTTCACAATATCCCGGCAAATATCCCTGACGATACTCCGAAAATATTCCGTGTCGAACTCGTTAAGACTGCTATAAAGCTTCCCGCAGGAGAAAAGCGCGACTCCCATCAAAAAGATTAATCCCTTGTGTGTATTGATGTTTCCTGTTGCCTGAAACATGGCTGCCTCCATTCGTAAACCAATGTTCCGGACAATTGGCAATGCCCGGGTGTAATCTTCATCATGAAAAGCAAAACCAGCCTGCACCAACTCCTCAAAATAAAGAGATATGGCTGATGATGAATCTGCAAAGGTCAGGAAATTCATGTCTTCATGACTGCCGTTGCTTAACCTGTCTACCAATCCCGGTTTTGGCGTGAGGGAAATTTCATAAAGCAGCGCTTTCAGCCCCAATGAGGCTAGATGTTTCGAAAGAAGTGATTCGCGTTGCCTATTACAATAATCCTTCATATTGGAAAACATCAGGGATCGCATTTGAATCATATCATGCGCTTGTTCACGCCGGCATTCGATGGCAGGTCTAACCTGACAATAAAAGCACATTTTAGATTTCCCCGAAGAGATGCAATTTCCACTTTCATCATTCACGTCCACATCGATGTACCTGCCAAGCGGATGACCCTCCTCAAAATTCTCACACATTTGCTTTATTTCGGTGATGGTCATGCTACCTGCTGTAAACGGCGCCACGTAAAAATCTCCTGCCGCATCACACTTTTCTATGGCTTCTTTGTCATGAACTTCAACCAAATGAGCTTTTAGCATGAACTGCAGATCCTGCAGACAGTATTTGAAAAAGTAGTTGACAGTAGGATTGCTTTTGGGAAAACCCGGAACATTTAAACTCAAACTCACGCAAGGATATCCCCTTCCTGCAATTTTATTTTTCAGAAGCGCCCTTTGTTCCCGGGCATTCAATATGGATTGGAGTGGTTCTATCTTGTTCCTCCTTCGTTTCACCGGTTTAATTCTCAACTCTCCACTTTCAACTTTCCACATTCAACTTTCAACCTTCACTTCTCCTTCAACTGGTGGATCACATCAATAATTGTTCCGTCCCTATACTCCACAACGCCCACAATTTTGTCGGTGTATTCAAGAGGGGCCGGAATACCGGTGATCTTGTCAACCTCAATTTCGAGGTCATGGATATCTTTGATGTTGAGGCCCGCTTTGCGCAGGTTCGCCTCCAACTCCGGAAAAGCCGGATTTACACATGTACCACGCTCGGTTACAAGAACATGTACGGTTTCTCCAGGAGTAACTATCGTATGAACCCGCTTCTTGATGATCGGAATCCGGCCACGGAACGAAGGACAAACCACTACCGTGAGTTTGGCTCCCGAAGCAGTATCGGAGTGCCCTCCTGAAGCTCCCCTGATTTTCCCTTCCGATCCGGTAATTACATTGACATTAAAATCAACATCTATCTCTAGCGCCCCGAGAACAACCACATCTATTTTGTTGGTGATACACCCGCAATTGAACGGATTCGCGTACAATGCTGCCGGTATCTCAATGTGGTGGCGGTTGTTTAGCAAGGAATTACTTACCACAGCATCAAAAGATTGCACATCGAATATGGTCTCAAAAAGACCTTCGTTCAACATATCAACGCAATAGGAGGTGATGCCGCCCAACATGAAGCTGCCCTTTAATCCTTTTGTCTTCATCTTTTCCCGGATGAATTTCGCAACAGCCAAAGAAGCGCCACCGGCCCCCACCTGAAATGCGAAGCCTGGAACAAAAAACCCTGAATGCTCGATCACATCAGCGGCAAGCTTGGCTATCCTCAAATCCATCGGGGAGTTGGTAATACGGGTTGTACCGGTTGCAATTTTCGAAGCGTCGCCAATCGAATCGACCAACACGACATGATCGATAAAGTTCTGAGAGATGGAAAGCGGAATACAGGGGAAATTGACCAGATTGTCCGTCACCACAATTACCTGTTTCGCATATCTTGCATCAATAACCGCATAACCTATCGAACCGAAAGCGGATTTTCCATGTGATCCTGTTGCATTACCCTCACAATCGGCTGCCGAGGCAGGAATAACCGCCAGATCAATCTGGATCTTGCCGGTATGGATGCATCTTACCCTGCCGCCATGCGAATGAATCACCACCGGGGTATCCAATACTCCCTTTGAAATGGCCTGGCCCAGTTCACTGCGGATTCCGGAAGAGAAAATCCGCGTTACCGTACCATCTACCAAATAGGGAAGAATAGGATCGTGACATTCGTTGAGCGACGAAGAGGCCAGGGTAATCTCACGGATTCCCATGTTGTGCAGGATGGTCAAAGTCTGCACCAGAAGAATATCCCCGTTCCTAAGATGATGGTGGAAGGAGACGGTCATTCCGTTGTGCGGATTGCTTCTGATGATGGCCTCCTCCAGGGTCCTGCACAATTTACTTTGATGCGGAAGGTATGCCTTGTTGGGAGCGGGTATCGTTGGTTCGTCCATCCAGCCTTTGCTCAACTTCGTGAGAGCTCCCTGAAAAGGTTCCAATTTACCTATTCCTTCAATGTATTCAGGGATTTCCCTTCCTAAACTGTTTAACATCGTATGGTTGTTTTTTTGCTTTTGAACACTGTTGAATTTTCAATTTTCCTGTCACCATGTTAAGCCACTATTCGACTGTAACATTGGCCAATCTCAGTAAATACTCTGCACGGGCAACGATGGGGGCATCAATCATCTTGCCGTCAATGGCAAAAACTCCAATGCCGGCGGCGCTGTTCGACCTGAACTCCTTAACGATACGGTATGCTTTTCTGATCTCCTCTTCTGTTGGCGTAAATACCTCGTGGACGACATCGATTTGTCGTGGGTTGATGATCGCTTTCCCTGTAAATCCAATCTTTTTGGCATATTCGGTCTCCCTACGCAGTCCCTCTTCGTCATTTACATCCGGGAAAACCGTGTCAATGACATCAATGTGACTGGCTTTAGCTGCCATAACAATCCTCTTTCGGGCAAAATCGATTCCTGTCCCATCAGGCGTATAGATGATATTCATGTCGGCCGTAAGATCCTGCCCTCCAATGGTAATGGCATCAATCCGGCTAAATTTACTGGCAATATTGAAGACATTCTGGACGCCCATGGCAGTCTCAATCATGGCGTGAAGCGTCATTTTATCATGGGGAAGACAATGCCTGTCTTCTATCTTTTCGATGATATTCAAGAGTTCAATGACCTCTTCGGGCGACTCCGTTTTGGGATACCGGATGGCTGACGGCTGAAGAGGAACAATTTCCTCCAGATCTGCCAATCCAAAAGGGGTACTTAAATGGTTGACCCTCACGCATACCTCCGAATCGTAGAAATCTGTCACGAGGATCATATTCCTGACCAATGTCCTTGCAGCATCCTTTTGATTGAGGGCAACAGCATCTTCCAAATCAAGCAGGATGCTGTCGGCGCCGTATATTCCACCCTGCTGAATCATCGCCGGATTATTCCCGGGAATGTAGAGCATCGTCCTCCTATTCTTAAAATTCTTCATCCCATTTCAAATAAGCAATGAGTAATATTTGATATCATCTATGTTTTAATGTCACTGAACTACCTAATTGTCAATTGTCCATTTTCAATTGTCCATTATCTATGTCAGTGTTCCTTCCTGTTGGCCAAGCGACCGTTTGATAGCTGTTTCGAGCCGGGCCTTGATGGTAGGTTCCAGCGCACCCTTATCTTTCGCAATCAGGTGTATATCTGTCATTTCATACTGATCTAGCATTCCATCTACAATGTGCCTGAAACTCTCTCCATACTGTTGCATCACCGTGGATGAAATCTCAATTTTCCTGCCCGAACGGTTCGGAAGGGGTTCAATCAATACAATGACGTCGCTCGACTCAAAGGTTCCCGATTGTGCGGGTATTTTTGGCTTCATAAACTCTATTTTAATAATCGGCTTAAAAATACGATAATTCGAATAATCCTCAACAACACAACTATGCGTAGTTGAAAAAGAACTCAATTCCTTAACAAATGTAGGAGTTTAATTGATCTGAAAGAGGATGTGGAACAAGTTAAATTTTATTCCTTGTTATCCAATTCAATTTTGTCAATGTCTTTGACAGCGATGTTTTCGTTTCCTTCTAGCATCAAAAATTCAGTATTGAGGACTTTGTGTTGGCGCAGAATTTTTCCACTTCTTAATATCTCCTTAACGATCTGGTAACCCATACCGGTTTCCGGAAGGTTGACCAAATATCTATAAAATTAGCTGGCAACTTTAAAGTTCGGGTTTGCATAGCCTATTTTCTATCTTATTCCATTATTCTTTTTAAATCTTCCGGATTTTGTCTGCAATCCCAAATAGACAATACAACTATCTCATTTATTGTAATTTCATATATAATTAGATATTCTTTCAGAACTTTGACCCTAACATTTTCTTTATTTGTAAGCCTCCCTATCAACGGATACTTGGAAATCAATGCAAGTGACTCCTTAATAAATTCATTTAATTTTTTGCTGTAAATAACCGATTTGTTCCGGATATTCCAGAATGAGAAAATTTCAATTCTTTCCTTTTGAGCCCTTTCGGTCCAAATTAATTGCCTAGCCATTCCTCTATTTCTTTGTCTGCCTGTTCGCTATTTAGAAATTGTCCATTTTTAAATTGTTGCTGGGCTTCTTCTACCGCTTTTCTCTGTTCATCAGAAAGTTCGTAGATGCTGTCGGTTTCTTCATTTTCGATTAAACGGTACATCTCTTCCAATATCTCGTTATTATGAGTTTGATTAATTTTCCCTATCAATTTTTTCTTTAATTCAATTGAAGTCATGATATTTTGTTTTTACAAATTTACAATATTTGTTGCTTTGAGCTGGGAACATTCCTATTGCAGATGAGTCTCATCACTGAAATTTATCTGTTTGTTAAATTAGGACTGTTAAAAATACGATTTTAAAATTCAAATCCCTTCGTTCCTATACCATAATATTTCAAAAATAGATTTATTGGCTTATACAATCTATCGTCATTTGTTTTGCAGATTTAAATTTATGTCGTATGTTTGCGTCATTAGAAACTAGAGACATGAACAATTCACAAAAATTCGATGACAACTTGCAGGAGCTTGCCCGGTTTGCCCGCGTCATCTCCCATCCAGCCCGTTTGGCCATCCTTCAGTACCTGGCAGAAACCAAGACCTGCATTTCCGGAGATATTACCGATTTTATTCCATTGAGCCGTACAACAGTTTCACAGCATTTGAAGGAGCTCAGGGATTTGGGCCTGATTCACGGCGAGATAGAAGGTCTGAAGATCAATTATTGTTTGTGCAATACGGAGCTTGCAAAATACAAGAAGATGTTCTCGGATTTCTTCACAGATATTGGCACCGCTGAAATTAGTTGCAACTGCTGACCATTTTCACATTTACACATTTTCAAATTCAATTTATGCGAATCTTAATACTCTGTACCGGAAACAGTTGCCGCAGCCAAATGGCACATGGTTTCTTACAATCATTTGATCCGGGCCTCACCGTTTGTTCGGCCGGAACACAAGCCTCAGGAAGGCTCAACGAAAAAGCAGTTGTGGTGATGAAGGAGGCCGGGGTAGATATCAGTCACCATACCTCAGACCCGGTTGAGAAATACCTGAACGAGGAATGGGATTATGTGATTACCGTCTGTGGAGGTGCCAATGAGGCATGCCCCGCTTTTTTTGGAACTGTCAAACATCGTCTGCACATCGGTTTCGATGATCCGTCTCACGCAAGTGGAACAGATGATTTTATTTGGAGCGAATTTATCCGCGTGAGAGATGAAATCAAAGCGGGATTTTATCAATTCTATCTGGAGAATATAAAAAATAAGTTACCATGATTTACTACTTTATCAAAGTGTTACTCTCATCAGTGACCATTGTGGCCATTTCCGAAATTTCCAAACGAAGCACGTTGGCAGGAAGTATTTTGGCCTCTATTCCAATCATCTCCCTGTTGTCCATTGTTTGGATGTTCATCGATACAAAAGATACTGCCAAAATTGTTGATTTATCTCACAATATTTTTTGGCTGGTAATTCCATCGCTACTGTTTTTTATGCTCTTCCCCGTACTGCTAAAGAGACACATAGATTTTTGGTGGTCACTTGGCATTTCCCTCGTCCTGATGGTCCTGGGCTATTTGGTTATGATATTCCTATTAAAAAAAGCAGGTATTCAATTTTAATTCATATTTGTCATGGAAAAAGATCTCAAACTGGTTGTCAAAGAAAAATATAGCTTGATAGCCAAACAATCAAAAACCCAGAACGAAAGCTCTTGTTGTGGTGCCACAGGTTGCTGTTCATCAGTAGATTATTCAATATTCAGTGAAAATTACAAGGATCTGAAAGGTTACAATCCAGATGCAGATCTGGGACTGGGGTGCGGTATTCCAACCGAGTTTGCACAGATCAAACAGGGTGATACCGTGATAGACCTGGGTTCCGGGGCCGGAAACGATTGCTTTGTTGCCAGGGCCCTTGTGGGTGAATCCGGACAGGTGATCGGTATCGACATGACCAAAGAGATGATCGAAAAAGCCAAAACAAACGCTGAAAAACTACAATTTAAAAATGTGGAATTCAGACTCGGTGAAATTGAAAAAATGCCCGTTACGGCAAACAAGGCCGATGTTGTGATCAGCAACTGTGTCTTAAATCTAGTCCCGGATAAACAAAAAGCATTCTGCGAAATCTTCAGGGTACTGAAACCGGGAGGGCATTTATCGGTATCTGATGTTGTTCTAAAAGGTGAATTACCAAAAAAGATACAGGAAGCTGCCGAGATGTACGCTGGCTGTGTTTCCGGCGCCATTCAACTAAATCAATATCTCGGGATTATTGAACATACCGGATTTGTTCAACTCAAAATCCACAAAGAAAAAGCGATCACTGTTCCCGATGAAATAATGTTGAATTACCTGAATAAAGAAGAATTAGCTCAATACAAAGCCTCAGGGGCCGGTATCTTCAGCATAACGGTCTATGCAGAGAAACCAACCCTAAAGGAAGGATAAAGGATAAAGGATAAAGGAGGTCGCTGCAATCAAGATTGCAGCGACATAACTCATAACTCATAATTCATAACTTTCATATTAGTTGAGAAAAATCCGGAGTCCATTTCACTAATCAACTAATCAACACATCAATACCATGTCCGCTCAAAAACGCTTGAATTTTCTGGACCGGAACCTGACACTGTGGATATTTCTGGCAATGTTTATCGGGGTACTTTCCGGTTGGTTGTTCCCGGCTGTGGCCGATTTTTGGAACAACATGTCATCCGGAACGACCAATGTGCCAATTGCCATTGGATTAATCATCATGATGTATCCGCCTCTTGCAAAAGTGAAATATGAGGAGTTGGGGGATGTATTTAAGAATGTCAAAATCCTGGGATTGTCCCTCGTGCAAAACTGGATCATTGGGCCGATCCTCATGTTCGCCCTGGCCATCCTGTTCTTTAAACTTTTCCCGGGAGAAAATAATGCCAACCTGCCTTACATGTATGGTATCATCCTGATTGGCCTGGCCCGTTGCATTGCCATGGTGATCGTTTGGAACGACCTGGCCAATGGGGATAGACAGTATGCTGCCGGATTGGTGGCTTTTAACTCTATTTTCCAGGTACTCCTTTTTTCTGTCTATGCCTATGTTTTTATCGCTGTCCTGCCTGCTTGGTTCGGACTGCCCACCAACAGCAGCGTCGAAAGCATTACCATTGGTCAGATAGCCAAAAGCGTCTTTATCTATCTGGGAATACCTTTCATTGCCGGATTTCTTACACGGTTCGTCCTGGTAAGGGCCAAAAGCAAGGAGTGGTATCATTCCAAATTCATCCCTAAAATCAGTCCGCTGACCCTGATCGCACTACTTTTTACCATCATTGTCATGTTTTCACTGAAGGGAGACTACATTGTCAGACTACCGTTGGATGTGGTTTTAATTGCCATACCCCTTGTCATCTATTTCCTGTTGATGTTTGCAGGTTCATTCTTCCTGAGCAAAAAAGCAGGAGCCACTTACGAACAGACAGTTACGCTATCGTTTACCGCGGCAAGCAACAATTTCGAGTTGGCAATCGCGGTAGCTATTGCTGTTTTCGGCATCAATTCAGGGGAGGCTTTTGCGGCAGTCATCGGGCCATTGGTGGAGGTTCCGGTGATGATTCTGCTTGTTAGATTTGCACTTCGGTTGAAAGAGCGACAAGCAAAGGATAAAGGATAAAGTAAAAAGGATAAAGTATTGGACTCCAAATATTATAACGCTAATCCCAAAGTTATGAGTTATGAGTTATGAGTTATGAAGCTACAATCATGATCGCAGCGTCTTTACTTTATCCTTTTTACTATACTTGCCCTGAGCTTGTCGAAGGGTCCTTTATCCTTTTGGTTTGCCAAAAGCATCACCAAAAACACCAATCCCACCCCAAAGAAAACCGTAATAGCCAACACCGAGTACCTCATGCTCCCGGTGATCGCTTCGATGATGCCAAAGCTAAAGGTCCCGGCCACTGTAGCCAGTTTCTCAGTCACATCATAAAAACTGAAGAAGGAGGTGTGGTCGGTCGTTTCCGGTAGCATTTTGGAGTAGGTCGACCTGGCGAGGGATTGGGATCCACCCATAACTATGCCAATTACAAATGCTGCAACTATAAACCCAATTGCCTGTTTGATGTAAAGGCATAAATGCAGACAATGATCCAGATTACAACAGACACAATCATTGCCTTAAGATTGCCTATCCTGCCGGAAAGTCTTGCAAAGAACCATGCCCCAAACATGGCCACGAGTTGGATCAATAAAATAGTTGGGATGAGTACACCCTCTTTCAGTCCTAACTCCTTCTCGCCAAAGGTGGCAGCCATAAACATGGTGGTTAGGATTCCCATCATGACAAAGAAGAATCCAAGCAAATAGATACTTAACTGATAGGAGCTGCGCACTTGTTGGAAGACCATACTCAACTCCTTGTATCCATTGGAAAATACATTTTCGCGGTGAAGCCGCTTTCCGAAAGTGTATTTTGGAAGATGGCGGAAAGTCATGGTTGAGAATCCTATCCACCAGATACAGACAGTAAGGAAAGAAATTCTGGCAGGCTGTGAGGAGTCAGGAGCGAACCCGAAAAACTCAGGTTTCATAATCATCAGAAGATTGAAAAGCAGTAGAACCACTCCCCCGAGGTAACCCATCGAATAACCTTTCGCACTTATTCTATCCTGATCTTTTGGTTCAGCAATGACCGGCAGAAAAGAGTTGTAAAAAACAATACTACCTCCATAACCAACAGTTCCAAGAGCAAATGCAACAATCCCAAATTCAATGTGTTGCGAATCAAAAAAATAGAGAGCGCCACATGAAACCGCGCCGATCCAGGTGAAAGCCCGCATAAATCCCTTTCTCCTGCCCGTGTAGTCTGCAATGGATGAGAAAAGCGGAGAGCCCGCTGCCACGATGAGATAAGCTACGGCAATGGCCCAGGAATAAAGGACGGTATTGACGATTTTCCACCCAAAGAAAGAGACCATGAAATCATTTCCATGACGGGTGACCGTATTGTAATAAATGGGGAAAATGGTGGATGAGATGGTGAGTTGGTAGACCGAATTAGCCCAGTCGTACATAACCCATGCCTTAACTACCTTTGGATCACCTTTTTGTATTGGATTGGATTGATTTGTTTGGTTCATTTGTTAGTCCGGTCTATTTTGTCCCTAATCGATGGCGATTAGTTGATGTGCTGATTAGATGATATGCTGATGTGATAATTAGTTGATGTGATAATTAGTTGATGTATGGATTGGACTCCGGATATTTCTGCACTCATTTAAAAGTTATGAATGATGAGTTATGAGTTAGGACGCTGCAATCAAGATCGCAGCGTTCTAACTTTATCCTTTTGACTTTACTTGCCCAGAGCATGTCGAAAGGTCCTTTATCCTTTATCCTTGACCTTCCTGATAAAGATCTTCTTCTGAACATCCGATACTTTTTCCAAAGGCTTTTCCATCGGTCCTCTCAAATGAATAATCAGCCCATTCAGAAAATTACGCAGCAGCTGATCGCCGCACTCCTTGTAATTGGGGTGATCCTCTTTACGAAAGATGGCACCAAGTTCGGTAGTAGTTACCTTAAAATCAACGAGTGCAAGTATTTTAACGATGTCGTCATCTTTCAGCCGTAGGGCCACCCGCAATTTTTTCAAAATATCATTGTTCGTCATAATTCAAAGATACAATTTTATATATGATCACTAAAATTGAAGTTGCAGCCTTTTTGAAAATGTTACAAAAGCGAAATCATTATCAAAATTTGCCTTACTCCTGATTTCCATCAGCACCTTTTCAATTGAATGAGCTACTTTTGCAAAGCAAATTGTTCCTTGATTCGTTCAAAAATGGAAACTTACTTCAGCAAATTCAGAGATAATATTATTGGTATAGATCAGGATTTCGCCTCTCCTTACGGGAAAATGAAAATTATTTACGGCGACTGGATAGCCAGTGGTAGATTGTATCGGCCAATAGAGGATCTCCTTACAAACAGATTTGGCCCATTCGTAGGAAATACCCATACCGAAACCAGTGAGACAGGAACGCTCATGACGAAAGCTTATCATTATTCGCAGCAAATTATAAAAACCCATGTGAATGCCGGGCCAAATGACGTTATTATTAATGCGGGATCCGGCATGACTACCGTGATAAACAAATTGCAGCGGATTCTTGGAATAAGATCTATGATGAAGTTTTTTGATCAAAATTCGATCACAAGTGAAAAGCGGCCAGTCGTATTTATTACCCACATGGAACACCATTCCAACCATACATCCTGGTTGGAAACCATTGCAGATGTTGTTCAATTAACGCCCGACAAGGATTTGCTTGCAGATCCCGGACAATTGCGAATAGAGCTCGAAAAACACAAAAACCGCAAAATGAAAATTGGCTCTTTCACCGCATGTTCCAATGTAACCGGCATAGCCACCCCCTATCATGAAATGGCAGGCATTATGCATGAGTACGGAGGGCTTTGTTTTGTGGACTTTGCAGCATCTGCTCCTTATGTCAAAATAGACATGCATCCGAAGAATCCAATGGAAGCACTCGATGCAATTTTCTTTTCCCCTCACAAATTCTTGGGAGGCCCCGGAAGCTCTGGCATCATGGTATTCAATTCAGCAATTTACAATTCTACCGTACCTGATAATCCGGGAGGGGGAACTGTCGACTGGACCAATCCCTGGGGCGAATTCAAATATGTCGATGACATCGAGGCCCGTGAAGATGGGGGAACTCCGGCATTTTTGCAAACAATTAAAGCCGCACTTTGCATCAAGCTCAAAGAGCAGATGGGAACTGAAAAGATGAAGATTCGGGAGGAAGAACTGGTCAAAATAGTTTTCGGGGAGATGCCAAAGATTCCACAATTACATATTCTGGCGAATAACATTCAGGATCGGCTTGGGATCATCTCCTTTTATCTTGAAAATGTCCATTTTAACCTGGTTGTTAAGCTATTAAACGATCGGTTCGGCATACAAGTAAGGGGTGGTTGCGCTTGTGCCGGAACCTACGGCCACTTCCTTCTGGATGTCTCTTATGCGCTATCCAAACAGATTACAGAACGAATTAATTTTGGAGACCTGTCCCAAAAACCGGGATGGATCAGGCTATCGCTCCATCCTACCATGACCAACGATGAACTATACTTCATTCTGGATGCTATTAAACAGGTACAACACAACCATGAAGCCTGGAGGAATGACTACATTTACAACAACAAAACCAACGAATTCAGACATAAATCGGAACCGGAGGACAAAACAGAAATTGTGAAACCCTGGTTTGAATTGAAACAATAACTACTAATTTTCGATTTGGGATTTTCGAATTCACCACAATAGACACATAGGTCATTATAGAGGCTATTATGTGATAAAGTGGTTGATATTAATTTGTCATTAACCTTATGAACACAAAGTGCCTCAAAATGGCTTTCAAGTTTGTGTTCAAATCTTGATGAGCCCGCAATCGAAAATCGAAAATTCTCTAATTACTTACCTTATGACCAAACTATTAACTTTTGTATCAATCCTGTTAACAGCCAATCTGCTTCCGGCGCAGGGGCAGGTTCGTGAGCTTCCCCGGAAGGGATTTGAACAACGAATCAATACCTATATCGACACGATGAAAATTGTGGATACACACGAACACTTGGTGAGCCAAAAAGGAATTGGACGTAGCGGGATGTGCGATTTCATGCTGTTGTTGCACCAGTATTCGGACGATGACATCAAGTCGAGTGGCATGTCCAAACCAACTTTTGAGACCCTTTTGCATGATTCACTCACTATTTTACAAAAATGGCAAATACTTAAGCCTTATTGGGAAAACTCATTCAATACCGGATACAACCGGGCAGCCCTGCTCGCTTCCGATCGCTTGTTCGGAATCAAAGAATTGAATGAGACAACAGTCACGGAACTTTCTGCCAGAATCAAAAAAGCCTACCAGACCAACTGGTACAAGACTGTACTTAAAGACAAGTGCCGGATCGAATTTCTAATCAATGATGATACAGACAGAAGTTTTGGTGATCCGACTGTAATGCGCTACACCACGAGGTTTGAGTATTTCCGGATCGATTCCAAAAGAAAGATCGACCAATTGTCCAAACAGTATGGTGCTCCAATATTGACCCTGGATGACCTGGTGAAGTCGTTGAACAATGATTTTGATAAAGCGATGAAAGTTGGAATTACTGTGATCAAGTCCCCTGCCGCCTATTACAGATCACTTTATTATGAAGATGCCTCAAAAGAAAAGGCAGAAGAGGTATTCAACCAGATTTTGAGAAATACGGAGAAGGAGATCCCATTCGATCAGATCAAACCACTCTCCGATTACATGATGCACCAAATGCTTGATCTGGCACGCAAATACCACAAACCGGTTCAAATCCATACAGGGTTACAGGCAGGGGACGGTAATTACATCATGAATTCAAACCCTGCCCTGCTGGCAAATCTTTTTCTGAAGTACAGGGATGTACAATTTATTCTTTTCCACGGTGGTTATCCCTATGGTGGTGAGTTGGCCAGTCTGGCGAAAAATTTCCGAAATGTTTACATCGACTTGTGCTGGGTATACATCATCTCTCCAACCTATAGCGAAAGATATTTGCACGAATGGCTGGAAACCGTTCCTGCAAATAAAATAATGGCCTTCGGCGGTGATTACGAGAATGTGGAGAATATTTACGGCCATCTTTTGTTTGCCCGGCAAATCATCTCAAAAGTATTAATTGCCAAAGTGAAGGACGGATATTTCAGTGAGAAGGAGGCCATTCGGATTGCGCAAATGATTCTTCACGACAATGCCGTGAACCTGTTCCAACTGAAATAAATTAAAAACGCCCCATCTCTGAGGCGTTTTTAATTCTATATCAATCGAATGATTAGTCCAATCTTGCTTCTAGTTGTTCAACCTGTAGTTTCAGTTCGTTTGGATACCTGTCGCCAAGCGAAGCCTGTTGCTCTTTGATAAGTTCAAGTTCCTCTTTCCACAAGGCTTTGTCAACTTTGACCAGTTCTGCGATATCATCTTTGGTGACATCCAATCCACTGATGTCGATACTGTCAACTGTTGGGACAAATCCGATGGCAGTCTCAGTGGCAGCGGCTGTACCTTCACATCTTCCGAAAATCCATGCAAGAACGCGCATGTTATCGCCATAACCCGGCCACAACCATTTGCCATCTTTGTCTTTGCGGAACCAGTTAACATTGAAGATCTTGGGCAGTGCCTCCGGTTTTGGGGCATTCTTTCCAATGGTTAACCAATGACCAAAATAATCGGCCATGTTGTAACCACAGAATGGAAGCATGGCGAATGGATCCCTGCGCACACCAGCTTTAAGGCCAATGGCTGCAGCCGTAACTTCAGAACCTACTACTGAACCCATGAATGTTCCGTGTGCCCAACTCATGGCCTGGTATACAAGCGGAACGGTACTTGGACGGCGTCCGCCGAAAAGAATGGCCGAAATTGGAACTCCTTTCGGATCTTCCCAGGCCGGATCGATACAAGGACACTGGAATGCGGGAGCTGTAAAGCGCGCATTCGGATGCGCTGCCGGTTTGCCTGAAGCTTTATCATAAACTTCATTCGTCCAGGTGATAGTTCCGGCAGGACATTCAGATCCGATACCTTCCCACCAGATGTCGCCGTCTGGCGTTAATCCTGTGTTGGTGAATATCGTATTCGATGATGCCGATAGCATTGCGTTCGGATTGGTATCAATGGAAGTTCCGGGAGCAACACCAAAGAACCCTGCTTCCGGATTGATGGCATACAACTGTCCGTCCTTGCCAAATTTCATCCAGGCAATGTCGTCGCCCACAGTCTCCACTTTCCATCCAGGAATTGTTGGGATCAGCATGGCGAGGTTCGTTTTACCGCAGGCGCTTGGGAAGGCGGCAGCAATGTATTTTTTTACTCCTTTTGGATTGGTAATACCCATGATCAGCATGTGCTCAGCCATCCAACCCTCCTCTTTGGCCATGGCCGAGGCGATACGGAGTGCAAAACATTTTTTTCCCAGCAGGGCGTTACCGCCATATCCACTTCCGTAAGCGATGATCTCTTTGGTTTCGGGGAAATGGGTGATGTATTTTTGATCAATTGGCGCACATGGCCATTTGACATCTTTTTGTCCGGGTTGAAGTGGCGCGCCGTTGGAATGAACACAAGGGACGAATTCGCCATCCCCAAGAACATCCAATACAGCCTTCCCCATTCGGGTCATAACTCTCATATTGACAACTACGTAGGGAGAGTCAGTAATCTCTACGCCAATGTGGGCGATATCTGAACCCAGAGGTCCCATGCTGAAAGGAATTACATACATGGTACGTCCTTTCATTGCCCCTTTGAAAAGGCCTTTTAGGGTGGCCTTCATCTCGGCCGGAGCTGCCCAGTTGTTAGTTGGACCAGCATCTTCCTGCTTTTTCGAGCATATATAAGTTCTATTTTCGACACGTGCTACATCACTAGGGTCGGATTGGAAGTAATAGCTGTTGGGACGTTTTTTATCATCCAGCTTAACTGCCATTCCTGAGGCAACCATTTCGGCCATCAACCGATCATTCTCCTCCTGTGAACCATCACACCAATATACTTTTTCGGGCTGACACAGTTCAGCCCATTCGTTAACCCACCTAATTAATTTTTGATTGTTTGTCATGAATATGAATTTAATAATGAATCCGATCTTTTTATCGCCTTAACAGTGTTGAAAAGTTATTTACTGGCTAAATAATCCTGGCAAGCAGCATGAATGTTCTCAATCAACTGATTGATCTTCTCCTCGGGAACAGCCGAAAATGCTATTCGTATCAGATTCCCAAAAACAATAACGCCGGTACTGTATTTCTCAAGAAGAATTTTTCTAACCTCTTCAGCTTTAAGGCCGTCCCTCAATTCAATGCACATGAAATAGCCTGAATTGAATGGCAAAGCGGAAAAATAACGGTTGAATTTTGGATTGGCCAAAACTTCTTTGATTTTTTCATACCTAGAATGCAGGATATTGAATTTTTCCTCTTTGCTTTTATCATATGTATCAGAGGCATAAGCCCTTTGCAGCAAAGATTGGGAAAGGTGACTTATGTTTGATATGTTTCCACGAACCGCGCCTGCTGTTTTATTTTCCAGAGCCTCATAAATAGCGGGAGATCCGTTCTTTATACCATAGGTGATGAATCCTACCCTGAATCCCCAAACATAATCCTCCTTTGTGGCTCCATCAAGTTTGACGGCCAAAACATTTTCGTGAAGTGTAGCGAGTTGGGTAAATATCGATTCTGTGAAAACCCCCTTTTCATAGACCAAACCAAAATAGGCATCATCGATGAGAACAACTACCTTTTTCCCTTTATTTGCCTGGTTGGAAATCAAATCAACGATACCGTCAATTTCGCTTGCAAGTGGTGTATAACCGGACGGATTGTTTGGGAAATTCAGAAGTAGGATGATCTTCCCTTTGGATTGGTCCATCATTTTCCCAAGTCCCTGATGGTTGAACCCACCATCTTGAAACAATGGGAAAGTTTCAATCTTGCCCAAATAGTTATTCTCAAATATAAGCGAGTAGTTCTCCCAGTAAAGATCCGGAATTATGACTGTATCACCTTCGTCTACAAACAGATAGGAAGCAATGCTGATGCCATGGGTAATACCATTGGTAGCAATAGGCATGCTAATTGGGGTATCTCCAAGTAATGGGTTCTTCTTGTAAATAAAATTCTTCCAGCTACTTCTCAAATCCGGTTTTCCAAAGCTGGGAGCATAAGGAAATACCAGAGAATCTGGTAAGTTAACCAGTTGACCAAGTTCAACGAGGTGCATCGGGTGCCCGTTGTCCTCAACCGCTTCCCCAATGGTCGCATTGATATCTTTGCCTTTTGCCTGGGCTGATTGTGCTAAAATTCCCAATTTGGGAAAGAAGATATTCTTCCCCCTTTCGGAGAGTAATTCATATACAGAGGGATTGCCCTTCTGAATTACATTGTTCAATGTGATGGCTTGCTGATCCACTTCGCTGATAATTAAATTATTTATAATGAACTTGATTGCAAATCTATTTAAAAAAGAACAACGAATTTCCGAACATTAATCAACCTGATAAAACTTAACGATGAATTAATGTTTTTAGGGATATCATTCAAAAGGGCGTTGAAAAAATCAACGCCCTTTTGCTGGTTCGTATCTCAATTCTTATACTTAAGCCCGGGGATGAAATTTATTGACAGTCTCCTTCAAAAATTCCTTATCGAGGTGTGTGTAAATCTCGGTTGTCAGTATCGATTCATGTCCCAGCATCTCCTGCACCGCACGAAGATCTGCACCACCTTTAACCAAAGCCGAAGCAAAAGAATGTCTGAAAGTATGAGGACTTATACTTTTTTCAAGCTTAATCTTTTGGGCCAGATTTTTTATAATGGTGAAAATCATCACTCTGCTCAACTTCCTTCCTCTACGGTTCAGGAAAAGAATATTTTCACTTGACTTGTCAATTTTCAATTTCTTTCTGTACCCAACCATGTATTTCCTGATATCTTCAATGGCCCGCTTGCTGATTGGAACCAATCTTTCTTTCTCCCCTTTACCAGCAATCTTGACAAACTCCTGTTCAAAATGCAGATTGGAAAGTCGGAGGTTTACGAGCTCTGAAACCCTTAAGCCACAACTGTAAAGCGTTTCAAGAATGGCTTTGTTTCTTAATCCTTCTGGTTTTACCAAATCTACTGCGTCAATCAAACGGTTGATCTCTTCATCACTGAGTACATCCGGAAGTTTTCGGCCTATCTTGGGAGATTCAAGGAGCGTGGTAGGATCGTTTTCCACCACCTCCTCAATCAAAAGATACTTATAAAACGACTTGATGCCTGAGATTGTGCGCGCCTGCGTTCTGGGGCTAACCCCATTTTCGTTCATCCATTCGACAAATTTTCTTAGCTGAACCAATCTTATTGCCTCTGGGGATAGTCCAGGATAATGTTCTTCAACGAAGGAAATAAGTTTATGAATGTCATTTACGTAAGCACTTACTGAATTTTGAGAGAGGGACTTTTCCAGTCTCAAAAAAGTCTCATACCCTTTTTTGCTATCTGTCCAGTTCATAACTTGTTTTTTTTATCGAAACAAATGAAATGCAATTTTGTTTCATGTAATATAAATAAATATGTTATATAAGATTCAAAACTTATTTTTTTTTGACGACACTCATTTTTTTTTCCGATTTTAGTCGCGTTTTTCATCGGATATTTTATCATTCTGCTTGAATCAATACTTGTCCAAATGGTGTTGAAACAAGTCAGGAAACAAGACAATTATCGCTATCTATTTAAAATTCAATTAATTGAAAGATCTGATTAAAATACAAATAGTCAAATAAAATTCAGAATATTCACCAAAACTAAATATTATACGCATGAATATAACTATTGTTAATGGTCCAAATCTCAATTTATTGGGGAAAAGGGAAAAAGGCATATACGGCGACAGTTCTTTTGAAGATTGGCTCGAAAAAATCAGACCTTACTATACGAAGATTAAACTTGATTACTTCCAGTCAAACGTGGAAGGGGAAATCGTATCCTTCCTGCAAAAAATTGGCTTTTCTTCCGATGGAATTATCCTGAACGCAGGTGCTTACACCCATACCTCTGTTGCGATCAGGGATGCAATTGCCGCAGTGACAACACCGGTGGTTGAAGTCCACATCTCCAATATTCTTACGCGCGAAGCTTTTCGGCACGAATCGGTCATAGGCCCTGTTTGCCGTGGAAGCATCATGGGTTTTGGACTTGACTCTTACCGGCTGGGGATTGAAAGCTTCTTAACCCCTGACTTCAAATAGAACCAAATTTTTCATTGGAAATTTCAATCTAACATCCTTTTAAACGAAAATACATGAGTAAACATAAGCATACCAAAATCGTAGCGACCATCTCGGATAAAAATTGTGAACCAGATTTTCTACGTGCCCTCATGGATGCCGGGATGAATGTCGTCAGAATAAATACAGCGCACCAAACTACCGAATCCGCGATGAATATCATCCGGAATGTCAGGTCCGTCTGCGATTGTCTTGCTATTTTGGTTGATACAAAAGGCCCGGAGATTCGAACCAAAAATATTGTTGAACCGATAAAAATTAACAAAGGGGACCATCTTACCATAAAATGCGGTGATGAACCATCGACACAGGGAGTGCTTGTGGTCGATTATCATTACTTCACCAGGGATATCCCGGTAGGAAGTTCCGTTCTAATCGACGATGGGGAACTTGAACTAACGATTTTGGAAAAGACTGAGGATAGTCTGATTGCTCTGGTAGGCAATGACGGTTACATCAAAAACAGAAAGAGCATCAATGTACCCGGCGTTTCGCTGCATTTGCCATCACTAACCGAGAAGGACCGGCAGTTTATCCGGTGGGCAGCCGCCAACGATCTCGATTTTATTGCCCATTCCTTCGTGAGAAACAAGGAGGATGTCATGGCTGTTCAGGAAATCCTGAATGAAGAAAACAGTAAAATAAAGATCATAGCCAAGATTGAAGATACCGATGGGGTCAAGAATATTGATGAAATCCTTGATCATGCCTATGGGATCATGGTGGCACGGGGCGATCTGGGTATTGAAATTCCTGCTGAAAAAATACCTGCCATTCAGCGCAATTTG
This sequence comes from Prolixibacteraceae bacterium, assembly GCA_023228025.1. Taxonomy (GTDB): domain Bacteria; phylum Bacteroidota; class Bacteroidia; order Bacteroidales; family Prolixibacteraceae; genus CAINVV01. Next base: position 80,791 of record JALOCD010000003.1, read on the forward strand.
ATCAGAAAGTGTGTTGAACGCAAGAAGCCGGTTATTATCGCGACTCAAATGCTCCATACGATGATTACCAATCCAAGGCCAACCAGGGCTGAGGTCAGCGACGTGGCTACTGCCATCTATGACCGTACGGATGCTGTCATGCTTTCAGGTGAAACTGCCTACGGCCAATATCCGGTTGAAGCGGTTCAGCTCATGTCGCGTGTTGCGATGGAGGTAGAATGCTCCAAGGATAAAAGGAACGATCTCTCGGTTCCAAGACTTGAGAATGAGGTATCCGCCTTTTTGGCTGAAGCAGCCGTATTATCGGCAAGTGAGCTAAAGGTTGCAGCTATTATTACGGATACCCTGACAGGGAAAATCGCCAGGTATATTTCAGCATTCAGAAGTCCGCGACCAGTCTATGCCAAGTGTCATACAGGCAAGGTAAAAAGGGAGTTGGCGCTCTCCTACGGGGTCTTTGCCAGTGAAATTGTGGTGAAGAAAAATAAATACAAACTCGTCGAGACCTCATTGCTCGATTTGGTTGAAAGGGGCTGCATCTCCGAAAATGATACCGTTGTTTATGTTGGCGGGAATTTTGGCGTGGGTGGAGGTACAAGCTTCATTGAGATTGCCTCCGTTGCTCAGATGATGCACCAGAAAAAGGCTAAGGATGGTAAATAAACAATGGGGGAAATTTCCCCCATTGTTTATTTACTATTCTTTGAAAACATTATCTCATGTCATTGATTTCCACTCCAGGATGTTTGGATTTATCAAATTTAAAATACTCATCCTTCAATTCAATATTTGTTTTCATGCTCTTTAAAACCAAAATATAGGTATTTCCATCCTTGTTAAATGTTTGGGCCTTGGAAATTTGATTTTTTGTTTTATCAACATACAGCCTGACTTTAACAATCTCTTTCTTCTTTTCTACCGGAAAGAGGTCGAGTACATGCACTGCTTTACCTGCCAGGTTTTCCTCTCCGACGTAAGAATAATTGAATCCTTTTTCGTAGATCGTAAAAATATTTGCCGGATTAAGTGAACCCTCTTTATCATCCTCAATTCCTGTGATATTACACTCTTTGGCTTCAGTCAGGTAGCTCCATGTGGTAGTTCCATCACAAAAAACATCCATATTGAACACCGGCATGTGCAACCTGTAACTCTTCCCTTTCAAGGCAATCTCGCCTTCATTGGTTTGGTTTACATTACTCTTTTTGTTCTCAAGTGTAAAAGAGAAATCGATCTGAATTGTTTTATAACTCTTTGTTGTCTGCGATAACTTATCCAAAACTTCCTTGGCTTTCGGATCCTGTTGTGCCATTAGGTTTGCAGCAATCATCAACACTGCCACTGCAATCGTTAATCTTTTCATTATTCGTTCGTTGTTTATAACAATAGTTCGGTAAATTTTAATATAAATATCTGAATATCAGCAAAATAAATCAAAAATAAGTGTGAAATAATTTGGTTAAAACCTTAGAAATCAGTAACTTAAAAGATTATTCCGTAATTTTTTAGT
>JALOCD010000113.1 GCA_023228025.1 Prolixibacteraceae bacterium
ACTAAAAAATTACGGAATAATCTTTTAAGTTACTGATTTCTAAGGTTTTAACCAAATTATTTCACACTTATTTTTGATTTATTTTGCTGATATTCAGATATTTATATTAAAATTTACCGAACTATTGAATATCATGTTTAAATTAAAATCCTTATTTTGTGAGACCTTGATCAATCTTGATTTGAGATTCTGAAAACAGGGATATGCATCAAAACCTACCGGTGATATTTCTATAAATTTATAAATAATTTCATTTTGGCCGGGAAATTCTTGATGCTTCTTTGCAATAAGACGAGGAGGGGCAATTGCTCACATACAATATATTAAGACACTGATTTTTGGAGAGACAACGAAATCATTCGCTGGTGGTCAGAAGTGGAATGTTGGCTGGAGAAAAAATTTCAATATTGACAAACGGGTTAACTGCAACGAAAGTAGATGAATAGGGATAAACCCTTGCTGAACAACGCATATTTGCTTGAAAAATTTCCTGGTAAAGGAGGTTGGACCTATGCCGCAATTCCTGAAATATTGCAGGACAAACATGCGTATTTTGGGTGGGTCAAAGTCAAGGGAAGCATTGACGGTTTTGAGATAAGAAATTACAACCTGATGCCCATGGGTAACGGTCAACTCTTCTTACCAGTCCGGGCGGAAATCAGAAAGAAGATTGGCAAAAAGGCTGGAGATTGGGTAAATGTAATCCTGTTTTCAGACAACGGTCCGGCTGAAATTCCGGACGAATTTCTGGTCTGTTTAATGGAAGACGCGGATGCCCACAAAGCATTTATTGGCCTATCCGATGAGCAACAAAAGAAAATTATCGACTGGATTTATTCGGCAAAAACTGACAATTCAAAAGTAGAACGAATGGCCGAAACACTTAACCGTCTTGTAACAGGAAAATTTATTGGAGACAAATAAATGTATAATGTTGGCCGTAATTTAGAATAAAACATATAAATATCACACAATGAGACAGTTGTTTTATATTTTTCTTTTGTTTTTGGTGACATTGAAGGGGTATGCCCAAGGTGACCACTTAGAGCCTACAAGGGGATTAAGCGGTTCGCAGGGAATTTTAGCGGAATCTCACGACCAAGTTTTCTCACTTCTCTATGCAGGAATGAAAGTGAAGCCATACGCCAGATACACCTCATTGCCCTCATTTGAAAAGGAATACGCTTTTTCTGTCGAGCAATTGGCTGATAGTTGCTTTATAATTTCCAATTCATTATCTGAAAATTATTGGTATGCAGGCAACAAAATGGAAGTAAAGGTTATTTCAAAGAAAATAAAAATTGACGAACGGCTTTTTCAGTTGATCGGAGACCTTTTTAGCCTGGTAACAGCACAAATCAGAAGACCCGAACAAGAAACAATGACCTCTGATGGAGTAAAACATGAAAGAGTGAGCGTCGACGGAGTAATATACTACTTTGCATTTACCGATTTAAAGGGGAAAGTACTAATTGGAGAGAAATGGTCTCCTGTCGAAACTTCCTTGATGGGCAGACTAGTAAAGGTTTGTGACAAATTATATTCACTTTCGATAGGGAAAGATTTATCACTTCCCGTCCTTGAAAGCGAACTAATAAAACTGACAAAAGACATAAAAGAATAAGGTAGAAGTAATTATAAAATCAACATGCATTGACTTAAAATACAGGGAATGATTGATTGAATCAATTTAAAAAGATATAAATGGGATTTAAGTATGCAAAAAGGATCGCTTATTTGAAGGCGTCCGAAATAAGAGAGATTTTAAAAGTAACGGAAAGGCCGGAAATCATTTCATTTGCCGGAGGATTACCTGCCCCGGAACTATTTCCGGTCGATGAAATAAAGGAGGTAAACAGAATCGTTCTCGAGGAATCGGGACATAAAGCATTGCAATACACTACGACCGAAGGGTATGCCCCATTGAGGAGATGGATTGCAAACAGGATGAACACCCGACTTGGCACCTCTTTCGACCCCGACAATATTTTGATAACTCATGGCTCTCAACAAGCGCTTGACCTTTCGGGAAAAGTATTCCTCGATGAGGGAGATGTAGTTTTGTGCGAAAGTCCCACTTATCTCGCTGCGATCAGCGCTTTCAGGGCGTATGGCTGCAATTTTATGGAGGTTCCGACCGACCATGATGGAATGATTGTTGACGAACTTGAAAAATTGCTTCAGAATACCTTGAATGTCAAAATGATATATGTAATTCCTAATTTTCAAAACCCAACGGGGAGAACCTGGAATTATGAACGAAGAGTACAATTGGCCGGGCTTGCAATGAAGTACAATGTGATGGTCATTGAAGATAACCCGTACGGGGAATTGCGTTTTGAGGGGGAATCCCTGCCGTCTGTAAAGTCATTTGATACAGAAGGTTATGTTCTTTGTACAGGAAGTTTTTCCAAAATATTCTGTCCCGGTTACAGGATTGGCTGGATTGCCGGGGATAAGGAAATTATCCGCAAATATGTTCTTGTCAAGCAAGGAACGGATTTGCAGTGCAATACGATTGCACAAATGGATATTACCAAATATCTGGAGTTGTACGATATTGACGTACATATCGCGAAAATTGTGGAGACTTACAGGGTGCGAAGAAATTTGGCAGTCAATACCATGGAAATACTCTTCCCGGAAGGTGTGACATTTACCAGACCAAAAGGGGGTCTGTTTTCCTGGGTTGAACTTCCTGCAAACATCAATGCAAGGGATGTGCTTGTAAAAAGCCTTGAGAAAAACGTAGCATTTGTGCCCGGTGGGTCATTCTTCCCCAACGGTGGAAAGGAAAATACTTTTAGGATTAATTTCTCCAACATGCCGGAGGATAGAATTGTGGAGGGGCTTGAGCGTCTTGCTGAAGTTTTGCGTGAGTTTGTCAAATAGATTTTCACGCAAAGGAAGCTGTAAAGTGCGCAAAGTGTCGAAATGTGGTGTATTCCTTAGCGTTTTTCGCGGTTCCCTTTGCGCCCTTTGTGTGCACCTTTTACTTGACGGATCGACCAAGTTTAGATGAAATCGTTTCCGGCCTGATTATCTTTAACATAAATATTTTATTAATTTTACGAATATATCAGCAAAAATTGTAGATAGCCAGAAGACGTATGCTGGCTATGTACGGCTTTCCCGATGTTATTAAACGTTAGCGGCAAGCAAAATGACACGTGCCACATGAAATATATTTACACGTATCGTGTTTTTATTTGTATATTTGCACGTATAAATTTAATTGACAAAACACAAGTGCTATGAATACAAAATTGACATTGACGATTGAGCAAACAATTATCGAAAAGGCAAAGAAATATGCCAATGGTAAAGGTCGTAGTTTATCCGACATTGTTGAGAACTACCTAAAAGCCATAACAAAAGAGGATAATAATGAAAGTATCGAACTGACCCCGATTGTACAATCATTAAAAGGTACGTTTAAGGCTCCCAAAAACATCGACTACAAAAAAGAACTTTCCAAAAGACTTACTGAAAAATATCTTTAGCAAATGAAAAAAGTTCTTATCGATACTGACGTAATTTTAGACTTCTTTTTTGACAGAGAGCCGTTTTCGGACGATGCTGCAAAAGTTTTGTCACTATGTGAATCGAGAGAAATTAAAGGCTTCATCACATCTGTGATAATCAGCAATGTATACTATCTGTTAAGACAAAGCTCTACTCATGAGAAAGTTATCGAAAAACTAACACAATTAATTACGATTACAGAAGTACTTACAACAGACAAAGATGTTATCCTAAAGGCTCTGAACTCGAATTTTAGGGATTTTGAAGACGCATTGCAAAACTATTCGGCAGAATTAAATGGACAAATTGATTTAATTATTACGAGAAACATCAAAGATTTTAAGAACAGCTCTCTTGGAGTAATGACTCCAGGAAATTATTTGAAGACAACAATTGCCAGCCGCTAATAACAGCTACCCGTCAAGTGCGGCAGCGGTGGTTTTCGGTGTGCATCTTTCCGCTCATGCCGTCTTTCGGCTTGACAGGAATCGAAGATCGGCGATAGCCAAATCGCCCGCAATCCGCCCCTGCGTGTAGCTTCCTACGTTAGCAAACATGCTGCAACAAATTCCGTAAAATAAAGTTCCCAATTTGCGAATTATTAATATCTTTGTTCCAAGCATTCATACCGATGGAAAGAATATTTGCGAAAAGTACTTTGAGAGAATTTTGGCTTAAGCACCCAGATGCAGAACAGTATTTAAAAACCTGGTATGACACAGCAATGAATTCGGTTTGGAAATCTCCAGGTGAGATTAAGAAAACCTATGCAAATGCCAGTATTTTAAAGGACAGCCGAATAGTCTTCAACATCAAAGGCAATTCTTTTAGGTTAGTAGCAAAGTTTAATTTTGAGAAACAATGGATCTTTATCAGGTTTATTGGAACTCATGAGGAATATAATAAAATCGATGCAAATACAATTTAAAGTTCTTGAAAAATGAATTTAAAACCTATAAAAACAGAAGATGATTACAACATGTCTTTAAAAAGACTTGAAGTAATATTTGATGCACCCGTTGGTACCGTTGACAGTGATGAGGCTGATATTCTAGGTTTAATGATTGACGAATACGAGAAGAAGCATTATCCGATCGAGTCTCCGGATCCTATTGAGGCCATTAAGATTAGGATGGAAGAGATGCAGCTAAAACAGATTGATTTAATTGAGGCTATTGGTGGCAAAAGTAGAGTCTCAGAGATTCTGAACCGTAAACGGAAATTGACTGTTGCAATGATACGGAAATTGACTCCCAGATTAAATCTATCCCCCGGATTGCTTATAAACGATTATCAACTAATTAGATAATGTTCAAGCACGTTTGCTAACAAACGCCAAATGCCATGCGGGGTAAAGTAGGAAACTACTTCTTAGCTGCCGGCCACATAAGACTAACAAACATCATAAACCCGCCCGAACGCAAAGCCTGAAATCGTTTTCCGAAGATTAAAGTGTTAGTTGCCAGAATTTTATTGCTTTAATAAATTATAAACGCAGCCTTGTTAAAACTTATAGATAGAGAGATTGAACCATGAGCAAAAATGTAATTTTTATCATAGCGCTAATATTTCTTATAAACGCATGCAAGGGACAAAATAAAATGATTGACAAAACGGTAGTAAATGAGCTCAATATTGAAAGGTATCTGGGTAAATGGTACGAAATTTCCCGTTATGACCATCGCTTTGAGCGCGGACTGGTTGGGGTAACCGCATTCTATTCTTTTCGGGAGGATGGCAAGCTAAAGGTGGTAAATAGCGGTTATAAAAAAACTTTAAACGGAGAGAAATCTGAAGCGATCGGGAAAGCAAAAATTCCTGACCCAAAAACGCCATCGAAATTAAAAGTCTCCTTTTTTTGGTTCTTTTATGGTGATTACTATGTACTTGAATTGGATAAAAATTATCAATGGGCAGTTATTGGCAGCAGTTCTGACAATTATTTATGGATACTCTCCCGTACGCCGAGAATTGAGAAAGGTCTTTACAATGAATTGCTTAATAAAATTGCAAACAGAGGTTATGACGTGAATAAACTAATCAGCGTTGAACAGAAAGCGGATTAGTTTACAAAATCATGCGGCATACAAAAGGAGGCCACTTTAAGCTTCCCCAGTAAGTTGGCCATTTAAAACAATTAGTAATCAAATGAGTAAAGTCTTACTGTTATTGGCTGATGGATTTGAGATGCTCGAAGCCAGCGCATTCATTGATGTGATGGGTTGGAACCTTGTGGATGGGGACGGCACGACCGAACTGTATACCTGTGGCCTGCAAAAGGAGGTAAAAAGTTCTTTCAATCAGAAGGTTATCGTTGATTTTCTGATCGGCGATGTTGATCTTGATGCGTTCGAAGCGTTGGCTATCCCAGGCGGATTTGAAGAATATGATTTTTACAAAGATGCTTATGATGAGCGGTTTCTTGATTTGATCCGGGGATTTAAGGCGAAAGATAAATTAATTGCTTCCATTTGTGTGGCGGCTTTACCCATTGGCAAGAGCGGAGTATTGGCGGATAAGCGTGGCACAACCTACAACAAAAATGCTGTCAGACAGGAAACATTGAAAGGATTTGGCGTTCATGTGATGAATGAACCGATAGTCATGGATGATAACATTATTACATCCTGGAATCCTTCTACGGCAGTGGATGTGGCATTTTTATTGCTGGAAAAGCTGACTTCAAAGGCTAACGCAAATTGTATCAGGGAAATAATGGGATTTGATCCCGTTAATAATGCAAAAGCATAGAGCGGCATGATTGCAGAGACACCGAAAACGCCTTATTACGCGGTTATATTTACCTCCGTAAGAACAGAGGGAGATAATGGATACGACGATATGTCGGAACAAATGATGGAACTTGCCAAACGCCAGGATGGCTTTCTCGGCGTCGAGAGCGCCAGAAATGAAATTGGAATAACGGTATCTTACTGGCGGGATTTGGCCTCCATCAAAAAATGGAAGGAGCATTCCGAACATAAAATTGCGAGGGAAAAAGGACGGGAAATGTGGTATAAATCCTTTAAAACCAGGATTGCCAGGGTTGAATCTGATTACGATTTTCACAAACCATAGATCGCAAAAATTACTATTCAAGTTCGTTAGTGAAAAAAGTTTCCAAAGTTTTAGTTACGGGCAAAATTTGTTCGTAACTAAAACTTTGGAAACTTTGGTACAATTAAGAATATCAGGATTCAGGAAAACAAGGAAAGAAACCTGTGTGGCGGGGGTGTTTCGAAGCTGAGCTCCTCTCCGGTGATAGGATGTTTAAATGCCAGGATATTGGCATGCAGGCAGGTACGGCGCAACGGGTTCATTTTGGAACCATATTTTTTATCTCCGGCTACCGGATGTCCCAGTTCTTTCATGTGCACACGGATCTGGTTTTTACGTCCGGTTTCCAATTCAACCTCCAACAAGGAAAACTCATCGCTGCGTTTGAGTACTTTGTAATGGGTGATGGCCTCGTCGCCCTCTCCCGGAACCTTGGTAGAGTACATGAACAGCATTTTGTTCTCTTTCAGGAAAGAACGGATGGTATCCCCGTCTTTTTCAACTATACCCTCAACAACAGCGATGTACGATCGCCTGATAACAGCATCCTGCCACGCTTTCTGCATAATCTCCTGCACCTTTTCGCTTTTCGCGAACATCATCACACCGGATGTATCGCGGTCGAGCCGGTGTACCACAAAAATGCGGTTTGTCGGATCTTCCTTCTTGACATGGGCGCTAAGAATTGAATAGGTGGTCAGCAATTTCTCTTTGGCGGTGGCAATGGAAAGCATACCGGCCTCTTTGTCGATGACGATCAGGTATGGATCCTCCAACAAAATGCGCACGCCGCGAAGGCGCGTTTGTTCGGGTACGATCCCCCAGTTGATCGTAACAAGCTGATTCGGTTCAAGTGGAAAGTCAAACTGGGTAATGAAATGGGTGCCGACAGAAACCTGCCTGTGAGCGAGCAATGACTTTACCGTGGTGCGGCTTTTGCCTTTGAGTTGTTCGATGAGAAACTCCATCAGCCGTGTAGGCTTGGTTACCGTCAATTGAGTTACTTTGGTTTTTTGCTTTTTGGAAGGGGCTGTACTCATTTCGGGTTTTGGTTTGGAATAAAGTTGACTTCCGGCAGGAACGTATCCAGCGACTCTTCGTATTTAAACCCTTTTGAGGCAAGGAGATCGTAAAATTTCTTTACAATTTTCGTGCTTTCGCGATTGGGGTTCTTTTCAATGAATTGAATGTAAGAGTGTTGGAAATTAGGCTCCAGCATCCTGGTATTGGGATCGAACAGCGGGAGTTGCTCTGAACCAGAGAGATAGGTTGTAAATACATCGATGTACTGCGCCTGAATATCATCTATTGAAAGATAATCCGGATTATTTAACATGAAATCTTCCCAGGCCAAAACTTGTCGGGCAAGTGAATCAGGAGGGGAAACAGGTTGATTGTTGTCGCCCAATAAAACCTTTGACAGCGATATTTTGGTTTGAAGGTAGTCGCGACTTCCTTTTGTGAGGGCTTTTCCCAAATGTTCGTAAACGAAAGTCAGGTTTGGCTCCAGGTAGAAGTCACCTTCACGGTAGGTAATTTCTATGCCATGAGTTGCCAGTGTGGTGACCAGTTTTTGAGCCTCGGCAGGGTCTTCCTTGCTTTCGAAGTGATCCATCAGCTGGCGGTTTCCCAATAATTTGCCGGTATAATAATCCTGCATGACCGCAGTCATGTATTCATTGAAGGAGATGAGCATTGAGTCACGGCCCAGTGAATCGGCCTTGTTGTTCGCATAAATTGTCAGGGCGCGGTCGATGTTCTGAAGGTCGCCCCGGTCAAAATCTTCGAGCAGCGCACTGTAGGCTGCATTAGTAGGGACGGTGATCTGCGATAGCCTGAAGGAGTCCATCGCCACGCCTTTTGCAGAACGCTTTTCATCTGTTTTCTGCTTATCCTGTTTCCCGGAAAAGCAGGAGGCCAGCAACAGGGGGAGCGCGATCAGGCAGAGCAAATTTCTACCCTTTGAATTCCATGCCCGATTCGGGATTCCAATGTATTTAACCATTATTGCAATCTTTCCTGAATGGCTTTGCTCTCTTTTTCGAAGCCGGGTTTGTTCAATAGCGCGAACATATTTTTCTTATAGCTTTCGACGCCAGGTTGGTCAAACGGATTGACATCCAGGATGTAACCACTGATTCCGCAAGCTATTTCGAAGAAGTAAATCAGTTGTCCCAGATAATATTCGTTCAATTTTGGAACGGAGATCCTGATATTGGGAACGCCGCCATCAACATGGGCAATGGAGGTGCCCAGTTCTGCCATTTTGTTTACCTCGTCCACACGCTTCCCGGCCAGGAAATTGAGACCATCGAGATCTGCTTCGTCTTCTGGAACGATTACTTCGTTGTCAACTTCCTCGATGGACAGGACCGTTTCGAAGAGAGTCCTTTCACCCTCCTGGATATATTGTCCCATGGAGTGAAGGTCGCTTGAGAAGTCGACACTGCTTGGATAAATTCCTTTGTTATCCTTGCCTTCGCTTTCGCCGTATAGTTGTTTCCACCATTCGGCAAAGAAGTGAAGTTTGGGGTTATAGTTGACGAGAATTTCTATTTTCTTTCCCGATTGATAGAGCGCATTTCTGGCAGCAGCGTATTGGCAAGCCAGGTTTTGTTCGAAAGGAACGGTTGAGTCGCAAGCTTTTTCCATATCAATGGCGCCTTTGACGAGTTCGCGGATATTGAAACCGGCCATGCCAATGGCGATCAGGCCAACGGGGGTGAGTACGGAATAGCGGCCACCCACATCATCCGGGATGACGAAGGTTTTGTATTCTTCCTCTTTGGCCAGTTTCTTCAAGGCCCCTCTTTCGGCATCGGTTACCGCGATGATTCTTTTACGGGCTTCCTCGATGCCATATTTTTCTTCCAGGTCCTGTTTCAGTAGCCTGAAGGCAAGGGCAGGTTCGGTGGTCGTCCCTGACTTTGAGATGACCGTACAGGCCCAATCTTTGGTGTCGAGCAGGTCGCGCAATTCGAAAAGATAATCTTCGCTGATATTTTGTCCGGCGAAGACGATCAGCGGCGCTTCGAAAGATCCTTTGATGGCGGCAAACGAATCGGAAAGCGCATCGATAACGGCTTTTGATCCAAGGTAGGATCCTCCGATCCCGATGACAACGAATATTTCGAGGTGTTTGACCTGAAGTTTTTGAACCGTCTTTTCAATATCAGCCAATTCAGCCTCACCAATTGATCCGGGCAGATCGACCCATCCCAGAAAGTCATTGCCTTTGCCTGTTTTTTTGTGCAGGGCGAGGTTAGCGGCTTCTGACTGCGGTTTGAAACCGTCTATTTTTGTTTTTGGCACGAAGCCGTATACGTTGTTGAGGTTTAAGGAGATGTTCTTCATTCTTTGTTTTGTGTTATGTGTTGTATTTATATTTAGGCGATTAGCTGTAAGCTATTGGCCTGTGGTTCCATTATTTATTTGTTCCTTCCGTCCGAATGGAGCTTAGCTCTTTTTCGCAAACGCTACCACGGACGGTGGTCATTCTGGATTCGTTGACCCGGGGTTCCGCTGCGCTCCACCCCGGGCTACCAATATTACGCCGCTATGCGGCTAAACCCCGGATTTGCGAATCTTTTACCGTTTCTCCGTTTCATTGTTTCCTTCGCTGCACCCCGGGTTACCAACATTACGCCGCTATGCGGCTAAACCCCGGATTCGCGAACCTTTTACCGTTCCTCCGTTTCACCGTTTCACTTCAGCCACGGTTCGGAGTTCAGGTCACCAAGTCTCCCACTCTCCCCCTCGCCCCTTCGACTTCGCTCAGGGACCGGACTCAACCTCTCCGTTTCATCGTTTCAATCTTTATACCGTTTGGAGTTCTGATCTCCTACTCGCCCTTTCTCCCCTTCGGTTTCGCTCAGCAACAGGTTCTTCGTCTCATCATCTTCTAGTCCCCAAGCCCCTCAGTCCCCTAGTCTTCTTTCGTCGTCCAAGTCGTCCAAGTCATCCCCTTCGTCCCCGTCCTTCCTACCGCAGATACTCCGTCAACAGCCTCATCTCAATCGCAGGAGAGATATTCTCGTAGATGATGTTGTAGACGGTGTCAGTGATCGGCATGTTGATGCGGTATTGTTCGTTGAGCTCTTTGATGCTTTTGGTTGCGTAGTAACCTTCAGCGATCATGTCCATTTCGAGCATGGCCGACCGTACGGTGTAGCCTTTGCCAATCATGCTGCCAAAGGTGCGGTTTCTCGAAAAGTGGGAGTATCCGGTTACGAGAAGGTCGCCAAGATAGGCCGACGACTTGATGTCGCGGGTAATGGGGTGCACGGTATCCACGAATCGTTTGATCTCCTGGATGGCATTCGACATGAGTACCGCCTGGAAATTATCGCCGTAACGCAAGCTGTGTGAGATGCCTGCCGCAATGGCCATAATGTTTTTCAGCACGGCTGAATACTCTGTTCCCCAAATGTCGTCAGAAATATGCGTGCGGAGCGAATTGCTTTCGAGCAGCATGGCAAATTGCCGGGCCCGTTTGACATCCGGACTGGCAATGGTGAGGTAGGAGAGGAGGTCGCGGGCTACCTCTTCAGCATGGCACGGACCGGCTATGACGCAAAACTGTTCAAAGGGGAGGTCGTAAAATTCGTGAAAAAACTCTCCAACAAAAAGATTTCCGTCAGGAATGATCCCTTTGATGGCCGAGACAACAAATTTGTCGCCAATTTCGGCGGTCATGTGGCGGAGCGTATCTTTCAGAAAAGCGGAAGGCGTAACGAATACCAATATATCCGAATCTTCAACTATCTGATTGATATCATTGTAAAAGTTGATTTTGGAAACATCAAACTCTACCGATCGAAGGTAGTTGGGGTTGTGCCGGAATTTTTTGAAAAGTTCGATGCTCTCCTTGTTGCGGATGTACCAATTAATTTCATTCACATTGTACATCATCAATTTTGCTAGCGCAGTAGCCCAACTACCACTGCCTATAATTGCGACACGGCTCTTTTCACTGATTTCCGTCATTGATGTGAAATATTAGTTTAACCACTTCGTCACCTCATCCATGCTCGGGTTAGGGAGACCGAGCTGGTTTTTCTTGTTGAAACCACAAAGATCGTTGAACAATTTTGAAGCTTTCACCTCTTTCAATTGCGTAATCTTCCTGTAATTCATTTTTCGAAGTACCTCTACCCAAACTGTGGGTATTCCCAATGCTTCGAACATTTCTGCACTGTCTTCCTCAGTTCTTTTCTCAGGTTTCATCTGAGGAAACAACAATACATCCTGAATGGAGGATGAATTGGTCATCAGCATCGCCAATCTGTCGATCCCAATCCCCATACCGGAAGTGGGAGGCATTCCGTATTCCAGCGACCTGACAAAATCCATGTCAATAAACATCGCTTCATTGTCGCCTTTCTCTGATAATTTTAACTGATCCTGAAATCTGCCCAACTGGTCGATCGGATCGTTTAACTCCGAATAGGCGTTGCATAACTCTTTTCCGTTGACCATAAGTTCAAATCGTTCAGTCAGATCCGGATTATCACGGTGTTTTTTACACAACGGCGACATCTCTACCGGATAATCCAGAATAAAGGTGGGCTGAATGTAGTGACCTTCGCACTTTTCACCAAATATTTCGTCAATTATTTTTCCTTTACCCATTGTTTCGTCAACTTCGACGCCAATTTCCTTGCAGGCAGCTCTTAGCTCTGCCTCATCCTTGCCAAGAATATCTATTCCTGTAAACTCCTTGATGGAGTCGGTCATCGTAATTCTTTTGAATGGTCGTTTGAAGTCAATAACCTTGTCGCCGACAGTTACTTCCGTAGTGCCGTGAAGGGCCAGGGCTATGCGTTCGATCATCTCTTCGGTCATCTCCATCATCCAGTTGTAGTCTTTGTAGGCTACATAGATTTCCATGACGGTAAATTCAGGATTATGGGTACGGTCCATCCCTTCGTTCCTGAAGTCTTTGGCGAACTCGTATACTCCTTCGAAACCCCCAACAATCAGGCGTTTCAAGTACAATTCGTTGGCAATTCTCAGGTAGAGGGGAATGTTCAGGGCATTGTGGTGGGTGATGAAGGGGCGGGCAGCAGCGCCACCTGGAATGGGTTGCAAAATGGGTGTTTCGACCTCCAGGTATCCTTTCTCATTGAAAAACTCCCGCATGTTGTTGATAATCCGGGTACGTTTGACAAAAACTTCCCGAACCTGGGGATTAACGATCAGGTCGAGATAGCGTTGGCGATACCGCTGTTCAGGATCCGTGAAGGCATCGAACAAGGCGCCATCCTTCTCCTTCACAACGGGTAACGGACGAAGCGATTTGCTCAGCAATGTCATGGTTTTTACGTGCACGGAGGTTTCACCCATTTGCGTAATAAATACATACCCCGTAATACCAATAATATCACCAATATCCAATAGTTTTTTGAAAACATCGTTGTAGAGGCTTTTATCCTCACCGGGACAGATCTCATCCCTATTCACATAAAGTTGAATTTTACCGCTTTCATCCTGAAGTTCAGCGAAAGATGCTTTTCCCATGATTCGCTGGTTCATCAGCCTGCCAGCCATGGTGACATCCTGAAAATTGTTGGTTTCAGGGTCGTATTGTTCTAAAATTTGTTTGGTGGAAGTATTGATCTTGAACTCGTTTGCAGGGTAAGGGTCTATTCCCATTTCTCGGAGTTTCTGCAAGGAATTTCGTCGGATTAACTCCTGCTCACTTAAATCTAAATTGCTCATCTTTAATGAATGATCCTATTTTTTATGAAAAAAATCAGCTGCAAAGATAAGAAAAGATATGCTTTTTTTTTTGTTTT
>JALOCD010000114.1 GCA_023228025.1 Prolixibacteraceae bacterium
TTATCCACAAAAGTGTACTCCAATTCATACTTTTCAGCATCTGGTACACTATTCCAGTTGATAACCAGTTCGTCGGTTGCCTGATCCTCACAAGCAGTAAGTCCCGTTGGAAAAATATTGTAATTGATCCGGGTAAGCCGTTCTTCCTGGAACCCGATATTTAATTCGATGAAATCAGCCAATTCGGTTTTCAATTGGGTCAAATCGGTTCCTTTATCAGATGTGACAACAACATTAGTGATCGTTAATTCAGCCTTATAGGCGTTCCTGAATACGTAGATGCTGGAAATAATGCTCTTGGTTAGCGTGTCGGTTCTGTTGTTAATTTCCAGCGTGATGGTTTTAGATGCGGGTGGAGATGCTACATTAATTGGATAATATTTTAGGGTTGCCGATACGGTAACTTTTGCATTGGCATGAAAAGCCGATTGATTTTTGAGAAGTAGCTCTACCGTATTTTGAAAGGAAGTAACCCTATCCGAACTATTCAACCGGTCGGGATTGAAGTTTGGCAGGACGGCGGGAAAATTGATGGAGCCCTCCTTGTATGCCATCAGGGAATTCCCGGATAACAGGAAATCAATTTTGGGATACTGCTTTGCAAAGACATTAATAGCAAAGAAAGGCAGTAATAATATCAGTATGAATTTATGCATTGCCATAGTTATTAATGTTTTACCAGGGATGAATTCACTTCCTTGATGGTCACAATCCCCTTCTCTGTCTCTTTCTTAATGCGTCTAAGCTCCCCTCGATTGTTGTACTCATTTTTGGTGAAATAATTGTTCTCATCAAGGCTGTAAGTAAGTCTCAGATTGACATCATCATAAACATAGGAAACCATATTGCCATCTGCCGGGAATATCCTCAGGTCATCAAAAAAAGTAGCGGCATTGCCTTGCTTTAGATTGAAGGAGACGCTATTGTTGGAAGATGTGGTAAATGTGCCCATGACCCTTTGCCAGCCCTCTATCACCGGCCCTTCAGATTTTAAACTGACAGATGCTGAACCATTGCATGTTATATCAACTGTTGCATCACTGCACGAGATAATGGGCTGCGGATTGTTCACTTTTACCCAACAGGAAAAGATGTATTTCTTGTTCGCATCCGGGGCAAAGCCACCAATGCATTCAAGGCATACCGAATCATTTGCAGGCTTACCATATGTGCCTGTTGGCGTATTCCCATGGCTTCCCCTATCCCCTTTACAGGCAACAGCAGGTGATATTGTAAAAGAGAGCGAACCCTGGACCTCCAGTGAGTATTTACCTGTATGTGATTCATTATCAGATAAAATAGGTTTACCTTTTACCACATTTACTCTTCCATTTGCACGATCTGATGTGTTGACCCATTTCCAGTTGATGCAGTGGAAGAATTGCCAATCTGCCTCATCTGTGATGCAGGAATTGGATGGCCTTTGTCGAATTCAGTGGTTATTGGACAGTAGGCACAGTAATAATCTTCAAAACCATCAAAATAGGTCTCTCCATAGGCTGCATTAATGGCTTGGGCAGTTATCAGCGTATTTTTGTAGCCTAATAAATTAGCGGTTTTCCTTCCTATTCGATCTTCCGTCTCAATGGTTTGGCCATCAACATTTGTCAAATTGACTTTTTCCTTCCACTCCCAGTTGAAATAACCAGGTGTCCAGTTTAAGGAAGGATTTGAGGGCAGTCCCCAAAAGTCAGTGTATATTCTGAACAGCCCTTGTTCCTTGATATTTGTAATTCCGTTGGCCAGGTTAACCGGAGATCGATCTTCCAAAAAGAACCAGGTTCGTTTGGGTTTAAAATTTCCCTTCTTTCCTGCTAAGAAATCAATTTTCCCCATCCTGTTCTTGATGGTTGCACAAGAGTCACAATACATAACTGCATCATCATAGTACTCAATTGCAGAGCTGTTCAATGTCTTGAGTTGACCAAATTCCAAAGTGACTCCATTGGACAGGGGATTCTGGTTCCAGGTAATTACCTGACCTGCCGAAGCCGACAAAAGATTTTTAGCCCCAGAATTGTACACCTGGTATTCGCTCCCTGAGATAGCTGTTTGTGATCCGAAATCATTCACAAAAATTGGAACGGATGAATTCAGGTCTTTCACCCACAACCTGGGACCCGTACCGATAGTCCTTAGCTCGTCCCCTACTTTTAAAAAGGGTTTAAAAACGGAAAGATTTGTGCTGTTGACATTCAATTTCGTATTTACATAGGATGGCGCCATCCCGTTGTACATCCACCAGGCAGGGTATTTGAAGGAAAATATTGTGTCGTTGAATTCATTGGCCAGTTTCGTCAAAAGGACTTCTCCGGTAATCTCATCGAAGGCTAAATTTTCTGTGGTGACAGATGAACTTTGTTCGAAGACTGTTTTACTTTTCAAAAGGCCATTCCGGTGAATTACTTTGTTGACAACGATCGACTGAAATTGCTTCTCTTCCGTCATCTGCGAATACAAGGGCATGATTATTGGGATGGGAACTACTCCGAATACGGCCATATTCAAATTGGCATTGTAAGAAGTTGAGACAGATTGATCATAGCTTTTTTTACCGTCAATGGTATATTCGGCGGATAGTCCCAATTTGTTATTGCGGGAGATCCTGCCACTGTGGTCAATGGTTGTGAAGTGGTCATTGTTTGGAAAGTATTCGGAAACCTCACCAGAAACACGGTCTCCATTTTGATTATATACCCATGTGGCTTTTGCTAAACCGCTCATGTTGTTCAACTCAATGGAATAACCCTGGGAAACAGAGGCAAAATCGTGCTGCTGATCAATGGCTACAAATGGAAGCTGAATTGGATTGAACTGGGTTTTGTCCCGTTTTTCATCAATTACAGTCCGGGCAACTTTTACAGGATAGTCCCTGGCTGTAAAATATTCATTGACAATTCTTCCGGTTTTGGCTACGTTGAGGATTGTTCCATTGCTAATTTGAGTAACCTTTCCATAGGTAATCTGGGGAGCTGGGAAAAGTGATTCATTTACCGGTTCTTCAACAAAATAATCGTTGTCGGGGGCCAATTTCTTTTTATCGGAATAAAAGATGGGTTGTTTCAGTGAAATCTCATCGCCGCCCACCATTGGTTCATAATCAGCAACACCTGAACTTATTGTCACCTGGCTGTTGTTCACCGGATTCGTCTCAACAGTGGTGTAATCATAGCTGGTAGTGTACGATTTATTCTGATGCGTATTGCCAGTCATGGCATCCCAATTGTCATCAATACTTATTTGTTTTACACGACTGCCCCCGGCAATTTTCTTTTTTACAGGGTTATAAAGACGGATAAAACTTTTTGCCAATGAAACCTCCTTGCAAAAACTCATAGTTGAGCAATACAGGTTCACACCAATGGATGAGGCAGCTATTTGGTTGCCCAGTTGGCTTATTGTCCCGGGTAAGGATTGAATGAACGCGCCAAAATTGGCAGGAGCGCCTATGGATGTATTGTTGAACACCATGCTGTTTCGGTTGATTCTCATAAACTGGAACGCGGTTTTGAGAATGGGACTGCATTTGATCAGGTTGTTTTCATCATCAATAGCGACAGGCTCCAATTCCACATAGGCAACGGTATTGCTTGTTAATCCATAGTCTCTTATTTTAGCATAGCCAGTGATGTATTCATATTTGTTGTCGCTTAAGTTCACATAAAATTTATAGTACAAAAACCCATCCTTGATATCTTTTATATAATTCTCTTCCAATTCCTTTCTGGCTTCCACAGGATTTGCATTTGTTATGGAACTTGTCAAATTGAAATAGATTCGATTTTTAAGGTCCGAGATTGGACCATAAAGGGAATTCCCGTTTGTTATGGGTGATGATGAGCTCCCAATGCCAGTTACCATAAACATCTGCCCTGCAGTTTTATTCTGAATGTACCCGTAATCGTTGGCTTCATAATCCACTTTTAACTTGCCGCCTCCAGGGATGGTGATGTCGGTTAAATTCCAGGCATATGCATTATGATCCATGATGGATTTGTTTTGCAATGCATAAGGGAAATCAATATTGGAGAGTGGTGAGCCATCAGAATTGTCGCTGAAGTTGGATCCATTTTCCTGGTAGTATCCCCACCGATTGACATTCCTGATCGCGTAATCGGGGTTTACAATAGCATTGTTTGGCTTCTTGCCGTATCCAAAAACATATGGGGTTAGTTTACCTTCTTTCGAATGCTCATAGGTAAAATCAACCTTGTTTAAAGTAAGTTTGCCGTTCGCGGCAACAACTCCGTTATCAATATTCTTGCACAATAAATTGTTGTAGTCAAAATGAATGGTTTTGATAGGTGTCGCATTGTTGCCATTCCTGACACGATCGGGTATCGAATAAACCTCTATGTAGTCAAGTTTTCTTAAAAACTGAGCTGTATTCTTCCCACCGTTTTCATCGATCACTCCATATCCATCTTGCCTTTGACTGTAGTGGAATTCAGCAATCTCAGTTTTGGACTCAATGGAACGAACATACCAAAGTTCCTTGCTGCCAAAGACATAGGTACCTTTGTCATCCTGGTCATCACTTCTTAATCCCCTGTTGTAGGTGGCGAAATCTTTGGCAAACGGAGTTCTCCAGTTGTAGTTGAAGTTTTCTTTAAAGTAGCTGAATTTGACATAGTTGCCCAGATCGTCTTCGGTAATTCCATCGTTGGTTAGGTCTCTGTAGTCAGGGCTTAAAACGGCGGTGATCAGGAATTGGGTAACATACGCCGGGGTAAGTGTAGATTCAAAAAAATTGTCTATTCCCTTGTTGTTGCCCGATGTATTATCCACATTTTCTGTATAATGAACCAGGTTTCTTATCGGATCCGTAACATTGCCTGTGACATTGAAACTGACCTCCTTTTGAGAGAGGTTGTATACAGGGATGCCAAAAACATATTTCATGCCATCGGGTTGGGTAACAGAAATTTCAGAAAGGTGATGCCCTTTCCGGTACCCGGATGTTCTGATCAGCGGTGGCGCCGGTGTGTTGTTGAAATTGTAACACTTTATTTGCTTGTCAAATCCAATTTTATCCGCCTCACTGGCAGTCAGGTAATTGATAGTTGACTGCCGTACGGGTTGTACAGTGTTCAGCATATTGGAGGTGACATGGCTCCCATTGCTTAAGAATTGTGTAAGGAGGGTCTCATTGAAGAGGTTGAATTGAACAGGGTTATATTCTCCCAAAAAAGAGAAGTCAGAACAATTAAATTTGTTGATTTCCCCATGATTCTTTAGACAAAACTGCTTGTACAAACTGTTGCCAATCACATCCTGTTCCGGTTTGAAGCTGACATTGGTCGGGTTCCATTTACCGGTTTTTTGAAATGACGTGGAGGTTCCAAAGTTGGCGCCGGCTTTGAACAATGCGCCTAAATTTACTTCTGCGCCCGCCTGATTGCCGTTCGAATTGATGATCGCATCTGCGTCTCCTACAAGGCCAATATCATTTTTATTGACCGAAAAGGTCATGGATAATCCCTGTCCGTTCAGGTTAAAAACATCCGGGGTTTTGAATGGGATGGGCAAAATTTTTGATTCACCAATAAAATAGGGGAGCCTTTTTTCCCGGTTAAAATCCATGAGCGAATTTCCGCCGATCGAATTGCTCTCGTACATGGAGCCATAGGCTGCAAAGGTCTGGCTGGTTGTGGCCAACGTTTGTTTTGAAAAATATCCGGTTACCCTGATGTTCGGATCTACATAATAGGCGTCCCAACCCATGGCGCCTGAATAGGTACCCGAGCTGTTCAGAAATGGATAATCAATATCCGGCTGGAAGGAATTGTTCAGATAGGAACAACTGGTCATGCCAAGAAGCGCCGTGGAAGATTGGTCTCCTGGTGGCTGATTTGGACCTTTTCGTTGTATGGGGGTCTTTTTTTCACCCTTTGTTAATGATTCCCTTACATAACTCAGGTTCATATTGGTGCTGACTTTCAATCCTTCTGTAGAATTAACTGACCACGTTTTACCCAGCGAAATGCCCAATCTGTCATTACCTTTCCCCAGTTTAAGTCCAATGCTCGGACTCAAATATTTATCTACACCCGATTGTGAATTAACAGAAACTCCCATCCCCAATGAGGCGCTTCCTCCAACACCCGCATTGGATTGTGCGCTCAGACTGGCCGAACCGCTTAAGGAGGGCTCCAATCCCCAGCCCTTGTAATTATTGTAGAAAACGCCTAAACCTGCACCCACAGAAATACCGAGAGACGGAGGCAATCCCGCTATTTCCAGGTCTACCCCCAGTTTGCCGCCAAAAGTTTCGTTGGGCTTGACAGAATATTCCTTTGTGATGATATCCTCGTTGAAGTCGTCCGGCAATCCTCTTAAAGTCCTGACGATACTTCCGGCATTCAAATTCCAGCCCAGTCCAACCATGGAAGCAACATCTTCCATTTGAATTCCGGATTGATAGGTTAAATTCATGGGATAGCCGCCAATGGTGAACAATGGAATCTGATAGGAAAATGTACCCGATGAAGGGTTGACCAAATTCGATGTGCCCGCTTGCTGGAATTGCATAAATTCAGGCTGCCCCGGTCCTCCGGTCTGCGCTTTCACACCGAAAACCAGCAACATCAATGCGAATAAAACGAGAATATTATTTTTCACGATCGTTGGTAACTTTAAAGTTGAAATGATAAGTGTGATGGAAATCGGAAATGGTCAGAAGATAGGGTCTGCCTGGTTCAAGATTGTAATCTTTGATATCGATGGAGATCCTGTTTAGCCCGGTTACACTATTTAATTTGACCACATCTTTCGATTTGCGCTTTATTTTCCTTGCTTCGACATCGTAAATCGTTACTTTTATATTTTCAACCGATGCATAATGGTTGATATATTGGACCCTCAATACATTGTTGGATATTTCAGTGCAGGTGTAAGATGGCTCCACTGACAGTTCGTAATAATATCTGATATCAATCAATGCAACCGAATCCTTGCATAGCGTCTCCCCCTCTTTGTTGAGCCACTCGTAGACGACATAGAATGGGTTGACAGTCGGAACCGCAAAATAGAGGGTACCGAGTTTTGTCTCCCCTTGAGGGATATCCCCTGAATTATTGGTCCATTTTACCTGGTTTGAGCCCGGAGGAAACTTGGAAGGGGTTCTGTTCCATTCTTTGGGCGCTTTGTTCTCAATGCAAATGACTGAATCATTTATAATCTTTATTCTGAAGCTTTTTGGGGTGTTCTTTGGTTCATTACCCCTGTATTTATTGGTAATGATGCCTTCATAGGCAATGGAGTCACCCCTGTAAATTTTTCTCAACTCAAAAGAGTAGTTCTCACATTTTTGATCAGGGAGGGATTTTGGTACATCCGGTGGTGGCTGGATATCTTCTACCTTTATGACTATCTTACAGGGTGTACATCTCTTGCCGCCGCATAACGGAGTGATGTCGACCGTATACATTCCGGTCTGGCTAAAATTGAAACGGAAGATTTGTCCGGTTCCGTTGCCTGAAGCGATGCCCTGAACCGACCATTCATAAGAAACAGTACACGAACTATCTTTGGGATTGCATGCAAAATCCGGAAAATGGAATTGATAAATTCCTTTAGAAAGTGAGGCAGTTCCGCTGCATGTCAATCTTGAAGTAGTTGCATCCTTTGCTTGAATTTCGACTACAGAATTGCTCCATTCTCCACAGTCGCATGTTTTACAACCTTCAACCACAATAGAATAAATACAGGGTTGGCAGGCTTTACCATTGCATATGGCATTCAAAGTTAGGGAGTAGGTCCCATTGGTTACAGGGGTGAAGGAACCGTTGGTACCACTTCCTGCTCTTGTACTACCATCTGCCATTCTAATTTCCCAACCTGTCTTCGCCTGACATTTTTCATTGTTAGGATGGCACTGATAGCTTGTTGTAAAACTGAAAGGTTGATTGCATTTCCATGCTATTTTACCATTGCAATCAAATCTTGATACAACTGCCGCGTTTTGTACAATTAATGGATTCCATGATCCGCATTCACAGCGAGTTGCTGAAAATACAATTGGTTTGCTGGTACCGTTATTCCCTCCAATTGGTTTCCCTTCATGATTCAACGCCTGCACATTCCAGATAAAGTCGCACAGATATGGAGGTAAACATGGGCCACCGACTAAAATATTTACAATTGTCTGGGTAATGTTATCGACATCTTTGGTAATTAGGGGTTGGTTAGCCTGCATTGCCTGTGTTCCGGTTTGTCCCTGCATCAATTGCCAAACGGATAGACGATAAGTAACCGGCTCCTGTGGCTTGGGAATGACTGGTATCCACCGGAAAATAAATGGCTTTTGAAGTTCCGCCTCTGCAAATTCGGAACCATCTGCCGGCGCGGTCGGTTGAGGTGGCTGATAAGTTATTTGCTCAACCTCTCTGATTGAAAATGGTTTACATTTTTCTTCGCTGTAAGGTGCTGAACCTGCTGCACCGTAACCAAAAAACTGCGCACAGATTTCATAATCACCGGGAGCTAATAAACAATCTTTGCCCAAAAAAGAAACAGCATTCGTCCCACTCCAAACTTTGGTAATGGTATTGAAATTGGCAGCCGGTGCCGAACTACCGGTAAAGGCGCCACACACCTTTACGCCCCCTTTCTTAATCGTTAGCAATAGCTTGCTCTCTTCAACCATTGGGTCTACCCGACCAGCAACCGCTTTGGCTGTGGCTGTGATGGTTAACATTGTTTTTCCGGTCCCCCAGTTGGCGGTATTGGCATCAGGACTGGCTGGCAATGAAATATTGATGCTGGTAATGGGGTAGTTTTGAGAATAACCCTGAACAACAATTATCATCAATACAAATACCAGAACTTTGTTCATAATATGGCGTTCTTTATTGTAGGGTTTATAGTTTTCAAGCATTTATAGTATAACAGTCAGGCATTTACAGTAATATCTCCCCATTCCTGATCCTGATTGTCGTTTTGTTCTTCAGTTTTTTCAGCGATGATTTTAGATTTTCTATTTTCTCTGATGGAACATTGGGATCGTTTTCCAGATCTGCAATTGCCTCTTCAATGGTTTGGTATTCTTTTACATTGACCTCTTTGGTCTCTTGTTTTATGATCAGAAGCGGTGTTGTATTTGCGTGTTTCCCGGAATATAACTTTATGAACCATTTTGGCAGATGCATCTTGCAGAGTTAAATTTTCATGTAATCTACGCAAGGGTATTCCCTGCCACAATAGCAAACAAACCATCGGCAGGTGCTGGTAAACGAACGGGAGATTAAATAATTTATCGGTCTGGAAAGCTGGAGGGTTTTGCTCTCAACCAATAATTTTATAAAGTGGGGAGGGGAGGGAAATGATTACTTCAGTTCCATGGGAGAAACTGTTTCTGCTGCTTAAATCTTCCAGCATAATTGGTTTTGGCAAATGCATTTTTGTGCTCAATAGCCTGAGCCGCTCTTCCACGATTTCTATTCCTTTCGAAATATGATCATCCTTCTTACGTTTATTTGCTTCGACTATACCAATACCGTTATCAGTAACTTTAATGATCAATGACCTGCTAATGTTCGATTCAATATCAACTTCCTCAAAGGAGAATGAAATGGTTACCAGCCCTTTCCCTTTGGCATTGATGATGCCATGCCACAAGGTATTTTCAACAAAAGGCTGAATGATCATGTTCGGAATCATGAGTGTGCCGGCGTCGACATCTGTCCCTGTAACAATCTCATAAGAAAAATTTTCCTGAAATCTAAGTCTCTCGAGGTCGAGGTAAAGTTTTAGCCTTACAATTTCGTCAGAAAGCAGAATATACCCATGGCCTGCTGTTTCAAGATTCTTTCTTACGAGCTTAGCCATCATGGAAATGTAATCATTTGCCTCCTCATTTCTCTGACAATTAATGAGATACTGCACCGAGTTAAGTGCATTAAAAATAAAATGGGGGTTCATCATGGCCGACAATGCCTGATGCCTAAGTTCGTTGATCCGCTCTGTTAATTCGAATTCTTCACGGCTCTTTTTATTATTATACCTTAAAAGCCAAATCATAAACATAACAGAGAAGAAACCCAGCGATAAGATAATCAAAATGGTAAACCAGATGGTATCCACAAATCTGGGCAGGACACGGAAGGAAAGAGATAATGGTTTGCTCCAATCTGTATTCTGCGATTTGGCCATGATCTGAAGGTCGTAAATGCCCCCTTTCAGCGAGAGGAAATCCAGAAAATCATGCTCAGTCTCTGCCCACTTGCCATTCAGACAATACTTATATCGAACAGAGCCAGGAGATGAAAAACACAGGGCCATAAAATCAATCGTAATATGATTTTGTTCTGGGCTAAAGATGAGATTGTTATAGTTGATAAAGGTTGAGTCACCTGCCCATATGCGGGTCACTTTAACATTCAAAGGGAGGGGAACAGAGTTGTCGAAAGTATTGATGTCCAGAATAGAAAGTCCGTTACTGGTTCCAACATACAACCGGTTTTTGACGGCATCGTAGCATAGTGCATAGATTTCATCCGAGGGCAGTCCGGTTTGTCTGTTCAACTGTTTGACTGAATTGCCATCCAATAAGTATAGTCCCTTCATGTTTCCTATCCAGAGCCTATTTTTATTATCCACAACAAGTGAAGTGGAAGAGGTGAGATCGTATCCATTGAAATCTGTATAACTGTCGACTGAGTCGTTTGACAGGTTACAGCTTGCAACTCCATTCTCACCCGCAAACCATATCTTCTTCCCGTTATCCTGGGTGATGGCATTGATCCTGGAATTTAGAACCTGGTTGGCGGGGAAGTAGGTTTTTTTCCAGTCTGCCATGTTCTGGCTCATTCCTGTTATTTTGCATAATCCTTGTCCTGTCCCAATCCAGACGCCTTTTTCAGTGTCTTCAAAAATATCGTTGACACGGTTTGCTTTTGGTTGATCTCCAATAATATTGATTAAGCAGGATCGATCATTGGTAAAATTGAATTCTTTCTGAACCCGCACTGTGTTGACCCTTGATCCGAATAGAAACAGCCCATTGCTTAATTTGCAAAAAGTGAGCCCTTCGAATAAGTTGAGTTGTATCCCGTGGTAGAAAATGCGGAACATCTTATTTTTTTCTGAAGCACAACAAATAAAAAATTCATTGTTGCTCTTTTTGATCGCATAGATATAGGCCGACAGAAATGGATTTGAGTTGCTATTGACCTGACTGAATTCTTCATTTTCGAAAATATTTATACCACTGAATGTGCCTGCCAGAAACCTTCCTGCACTCTCTTTTACGATAGCGTAGACGTTGTTACTATTCAAGCCATCTTTTTCACTGTAGTTTTGCAAATACAGATTGTTGATACAGTATACTCCATTCCCGAAGGTACTTACCCATATATTTCCTTCCTTGTCTTCAAAATAATTATTAACAAGCGTTTTGTTTAATCCCAGTTTACTCCCGATGTCAATTATTTTATCTGAACCATTGGCTATCAGATAAAAACCGAGGTTCCTGATCGAGAACCAAATATTGCCTTTTCTGTCATTTAATATGGCTACGACATCGTTATTGCCGGCTACATGGATCTCTCTCTTAGCAATCACCTTATTATCTTTTATTTGGTAAATTGCTCCTTTGGTTCCAATACTATATCGTCCGGTTTGGCCCTTCGAATAGCAATAGACATCTTTATCAGGTAATCCTTTGATAATGAGCCTGGATGCAACATTGTTCTTAAAGTTGAATAGCCCTGTAGTGGTCAATGCTGCCATATCACCATTAGGTAATACCTCCAGCTTATTGATGTAAAGACCTGGAGAATAAATGCTTTTGGTCTTTAGGCCATTGGATCCATCTCTGGTGATGATATTGATATTTCCCATACGGCCATAGGCGATTAGAGTTTGTTCCATTTCCGCCTGGGGACTGATCATCAGATAGGAGAGTGTAAAGCTTTTCCCTTCTATCTCGCTGCAATAGTTTTCAATATGGCCGTTCTTTAGGACATTCACCCCTTTCTCGAAATTGCCTGCATACAGTTCTCCGTCTCTTCCCTCTGCAAGAGCTATGATCGAATTGGAATTTAGCCCGTCAATGGTACGATAGGTAAGAAAATGATTGCCATCAAACCGGCTAATCCCATTTGCAGTAGCAAACCAGATATAACCATCTTTATCCTGTATGATATCATAAACAGTTGAAGAGGCCAATCCATCCGATGAAGTGTAATGGTAATAGGAAGGTGTCTGCGAATAAAGTTGGGCAAACTGAAGTATGCTAATGAAAGTGGCTGTTAATAATTTGTATAGCATAGTCAGAGGAAGTTGAGCATTGCCTTTACCCGCTGTACAAATTCCGGCGCTTTCCTGCGCGATATTTCTACTTTATTGCCATCAATCATTGTAACATGGCTTCCACTGAGGTTGGAATAATCTTTGATATACTTCAAATTGATCAGATGTGATTTATGGACCCTGAAGAAGAGCTCCTTTGGAAGTGCGTCCTCAAAGGCTTTTAAAGTGCGGCAGATAATTTTAGTCTTCTCCCCCCTGATGAAAATTTTCGTATAACAACCATCTGCTTCTAGCCGTATTATATCGTCAAATGCCAACAAATCAAAACCATGTGAAGCAGGCATTACCAATTTATCACGATCCTGAATGGGTTCTGTTTTTAACTTTTTACTTTTAAGGGACAACAAATTTTTAACGGTCTGTTTTAACTCTTTAATATTGATTGGTTTAAGAAGATAATCTACAGCGCCGACTTTGACCGCGTTGATACCAAATTCCTCATGTGCGCTAACGAACACAACCATAAAATTCCGTTCATTGTATTCACGAAGAAAATCAAATCCATCCAAAACAGGCATGTTAATATCCAGGAATACCACATCCGGCGTCTGCTCAGTCACCAGTTCCTTTGCCATAACCACTGAATCCGCACAACCTAAGATTTCAACTTCATGACAATAATTTTCAATAATCATCCTGAGATTTTCTCTTCCATAAAGTTCATCATCAACGATGATCGCAGTTAGTTTGGTCATTTGAGATTCTATGGACATAATGAAGGATGTAGTGAGAAACTAAATCAAATGTACCCTTTATTTCACTACAATGGTTTTGGTGTTCACAAACTCCCTGATTCCTAGGTAGGAAAGTTCGCGGCCATATCCACTCTCTTTGATGCCGCCAAACGGAAGACGCGGATCAGATTTTACGAAGTCGTTGACGAAGACGCATCCGGCTTCGAGCCCCTTTTCGGCCAGTAATTTGCCCTTGGTCAGATTCGTCGTAAAAATACCGGCGCCCAATCCAAAAACAGTATCGTTGGCAATGCTAATGGCCTCTTCTTCTGTTTTAAACCGGTACAAAACCGCCACCGGACCAAACAACTCTTG
>JALOCD010000115.1 GCA_023228025.1 Prolixibacteraceae bacterium
ATAAAATCAAGAAATACGTAATATATCAAGAAAAACAAGAACGATTAGAAGAGCAACAGCAGCTCGACTTTGGGCCCTTATAGGGCCTTAAACTAAGTCCACCTTCTTAGAGGGTGGATTCTTTAATTCTCCTTATTTCTTTTTCTATCCTTACTTCACCCCATTCATCTCTTTGAGCAGAAATTCTTTCGTCTTGATTCCTACAAACCGGTTGATCTCCTTCCCATCCTTGAACAGAACCATGGTTGGAATACTCCGGATGTTGTATTTGGCCGAAACTGCACGGGCCAATTCGACGTTTACCTTGCCTACACTTCTGCCGTCGGCGAGAACATCGGCAACTTCATTCAGGATAGGGGCCATCATTTTGCAGGGGGCACACCAAGATGCCCAAAAATCAACGAGTACAACTCCTTTTTTGATCTGCTGGTTGAAGTTCTGATCGGTTAACTGCCTGATCTTTTTGTGATCGGCGACTACAGGCATGTTTTTCATCTTACGAAAAGACCAGTAAACATATCCGGCAAACATGGCGAGGAGAGTGGCCCCAATTAAAATTCCTATTCCCATAAATTCCTTTATTTCTTCTTAGTTGTATGAATTCCAAATGACAAAAAACTTAAAATGATTGGCATTATTTAACCAACAGAACTTCATTGATAGCTTTCTCAAGTGTTTCATTGGGTACAAGTCCGATAGTTGACCTTGGTTGTCCTTTTACCGGTACAAAAAGCAGGGTAGGCAGACTGGAAATACCCATGTTTTGGGCAAGCAATTGCTGTGCATCCGTGTCGACTTTGTAGACAATGATCTTGCCATTGTATTTTTTTGCGAGTTCCTCAACCATTGGTGAAAGTCTGCGACATGGACCACACCAGTCCGCATAAAAGTCGATGATGGCGGGGAGGTTGCCTTCATATTTCCAAGTTTTGTTCAATTCGTAATTGAATACCTTTTGCTTAAAGGTCTCATTTGTAAGTAAAATAACATTACCCGAATTAAATGTTGGGTTGCTTGTTTTAACCGGACTGCCTGCGTGACAATTGGTAAAGAGAATCATCAATCCAAGCAACAGAGGTGTTGAAATAGTCTTCATTTTTACTGAAATTAAATTTGTACGGATTAACATTTTCCTTTGGCACATGGACTATTTACTACAAACAATCCCATGAATCCCCCAAAAGCAATGCTGAGGTAAGGATTACTTGTGATACCACAACTTCCGGAGGTACAGCCAACGTAATAGTAGTTGAGAAATCCGAGAGTTCCCCCGATGGCTATTGCTACCAAAGGCTTCCAAAAGGTCCATTTAGAAAGAAGCCCTTTCAATGTTAATTCTTTTGGTTCGGTATTTGTGTTATTTTCCATGTGACAATTACTTTATGCCACAAAGATAATAAACCAAAATAATAAATCGCTATAGTATCACTTAAATCGTTTAAATATCACTATTTTTTTCCGCTCAGGTTATCAAGTACATCTTTGGCCTGCACATCCGATGGATCAAGCTTTAAAATTTTGCTAAAACATTCCAATGTCCTGGAGCGCATTTCGCCGGCTGCTTGTTTATTCGACTTGTAAAGCCGCTCATAACCAATGAAATAGTAGGATCCAAGGTATCTGTAACATTCGATCATTGATTTGCGATTTTTTTCAGGATTGTTTTTCTCGAGTAAAATCAGTGCATTTTGATAAGACTCTTTGGCTTCCGTTGTGATCGCGTCAGGATCCAGAGTGGCCTGAATCCTGCCTTTCCAGATAAACCCTCCGGCATAATCCTTGTTAAGATTCGTAACTACCGTGAAGGCGCTGTCGGCTTGTTTGTAGAAATAGATCATCGAATCTTTGGCCTCTGTTCTTTCTGAAATCTTATCACCATTGCTTTTCCGGAGCTTTGTCAGCGAATCCAGCCTGGCCCTCCATCGCTCCCCTTCAAAATAGTACTCTTTTCCGATCATAAAATTGGAGACCACCTTGTCGGCACCCAGATTGATCATTTTTTTGTAGGCGCCGGCTGCCTCCTGATGCAGGTTGTTTTTAGCGGCAAGTTTCGCAAGTTCTTCAAAGTTCTCAATTTTTGAGGAATCTTTTGCAATGGCTTTCCTGAAATTGTCTGTCGCCAGAACTTCATGGCCGGTTTTCTGAAGGAGTTTGGCAAAATAGCTGTAATCAGAAGCGATGATTTTTCCAGTGTTATGAAGATTGAAAAACTTGGTCATCAGTTCAACACCCTTTTGATAATCGGCTGTTTCATAGGCGATGTATCCCCTGATTCGAAACAGCAGCGATTCATCGTGGCTGTTTTGTTGAAGTTGTTCCAATATCGTCTCAGATTCCTTGTATTTTTTGTTGAAGAAAAGGGTGAAAGCCATTCGCTCCCGATCGTCGTTCGTAACATCAGCCCTTTCCATGTAAGTTTGGTAGGAACGTTCAGCTTGATCATATGTGGCAACGGCATAATAGAGATCACCAAGATTTTTATGGACCAGGATTTGTTCAGGATCGAGTGCTATTGATTTGTTAAAGGCCTCCAAAGCATCGCGGTAGGCCCTGGAATAAAAGAGGATCGTACCCAGATTCCGATAGGCAAAGGCAGATTTTGGATCGAAGAAGATGGCTCTGTTATAGGCATTTGCTGCAGTCCCATAATTTTTTTTGGTGGTTTCAAGCTTTGCGGTAATGAAGTGAAGCCGGGCGTATTTAGGATAGAGATCGAGTCCCTGTCGCAAATAAGTCAGCGCAGTGGCGGTATCTTGCCTTGGCAGGTCGAGGCAGCCTTCCGCAATGAAGCAATAAACTTCGGGATTGGTTTTATCGGCCCTTCTGGCACGTTCAAAATAGTCGGATTCCCCGGTAGGATCATTGTTCATCAAGGCTACCAACCCCAATCCAGCCATTGCGAACGGGTTTTTGTCGTCAACAGCCAGCACCTTTTTGAAGAGCATTTTAGCGCTATCGGTCGATTGAAATGAGAGCAGAGTGTTTGCCAAACCGATCAAGGAAACTGCATCCTCCGGCTGGGTTTTCAACTTTTGCTGAAACCAGGCCCGGGCTTTGGCAGGTTGAAGCTCCTGAAGGTAATTCGGTGCGTTCAAAGCCTTTTCCTGTGCGTTGCATAGAAAATTGGATGATCCTAAGATGAAGAGCGCAAATATCCAATATCTCATTTTTTCTAACTGAAGAATCATTGATCGTTTTTACAAATCTGGCCTAACATTAACTACTCTGGTTGGTGCAATAGCGGGAATAATCCCCGATTTCAGGATAATTCGCTGGCCTTTGTCGCTGGTAACGAAGGAGACCAATCCCGTCGAAAGGCCGCTTCTGGGTTCTGCATTGATCATGTAAACCGATCTTGAAAGCGGGTACATATTATCCGGAAGATAGGCCTGGTATGGTTTGTAACTGTTGGCAACTGTTGGAATATCAGACCCGCTGACAGATACAACTTTTATTTTTTGGTGAAAAGAAAGGTGCAGAGAGTCGTTCCTGTTGCCAATCCAGCTCGTCGAAACAAAGCCAAGGACATCGGGATGGGAAGCGGTATATTCGATCACCTCCCGGTTAAACTCCATGGCAGAGGCGTTGGCGGTAGAAAACGTTCCATGACAAATTGATTCCATGAGGTATTTAACGATCCCGGAATTTTTGTTGTCGAATAGAAGTTTGATTGGATGTGCTGGACATTCCTGATTCAGTTGGTCCCATGTAGCTATCTTGCCGGTTAGGATGGCTTTGATCTGTTTCATGGAGATAAGTGAATCTTTGCAGGAAGGATGAACGATCAGGGCAATCGCATCGGTGGCGATTTTAAGCTGTTTGGGAAAGAGCTGGCGACTCTTCAGAACAGAAATTTCATCGGCCCTCAACATTCGCGAGGCGACAATCATTTGAACACTGTCCTTGAGTAAAAGATCAAATACTTGAGATTCTGGGAGATAATGGGCACCTATTTCAGCGTAGCCGTAAATTGCCTTGAAGAGTTCAATCTCTGCTTCCATCACCGGACGGAAAGTTTCATCCACCGCGATGACACACTTGCCCGAAATGGGGGTATTTCGGTAGGGATCTCCCTTGAAGAACCGGCAACTACCCGAAAGGAGTAATATTATCAGTAAAATAAGTGGGTTTTTCATTTTTAGGGAATTGTTTATATTTCGTTCTATGGATGCACAATAGGAGCCGTCCCGCCGGACGGCTGTACAATTGACATCAATTTATATTTTAGTCGTCCAACCGGACGACTCTACTATAATGCTGCGTAGAGACGTCTGGCTGGACGTCTCATTATCTATATCCAGCATTCTGTACAGCCGCCCGGCCGGGCGGCTCAGTAAGGGGTACAAGTAAAGTCTCTGCGATGTCTTTGCGTACTTTGCATGACTTATTTAACTAATTCAACACAAATCGGATTGGCATCGTAAAACTGACCAAAACCGTTTGCCCCCGCTGTTTTCCAGGGCTCCAGAGCGGCATCTTTCCGAGAACCCGGATAGACTCTTCATCACAACCAAATCCGATGCCCTTAATCACCTTGATGTTGGTAATCTTCCCTTCACGGTCCACCACAAAATTCATGATCACAGTACCCTGGATGTTGTTCTCCTGGGCGACCGGAGGGTAATGCAGGTTTAACTTGATAAAACGCATCATCTCCTTTTCACCACCCGGAAACTGTGGCATTTGATCAACGGTAACAAGCGGTACATCAGATACTTCGGCTATTTTGTTGTTTTCTTCCTTGGCTGCCGGGGCAGAAATGTCATCTGTGCCTTTGTCAAAATTCACAGTCCCGATGGAAGTTTTTTCCTTAAGTATTTCTTTTTGGGTTGGGGGTTCTTCCTCTGCAATTTGTTCGTCCGGTTTTACAACGGGTGTCACAAATTTTATGCTGTTTTTCAATGGCTCCGGTGGGGGAGGCAGCTCCTTCAAAATATTCTCTTCGATGGGTTTATCC
Source organism: Prolixibacteraceae bacterium (assembly GCA_023228025.1). Classification (GTDB taxonomy): domain Bacteria; phylum Bacteroidota; class Bacteroidia; order Bacteroidales; family Prolixibacteraceae; genus CAINVV01. Next base: position 4,958 of record JALOCD010000115.1, read on the forward strand.
AGTTTGATATCCGTTAAAACCCTTACCATGGTATCCTTTGTAACATTTTTTGGAAATATTTGCTTGATGAGCAGAGGAGCTGAAACGATCAGAATAAAAAGCGCCCCAGAAATCACAAGTGCCCTGAGAAGCCTTCGCGATGCGTTCGTCCTTAATTCATAACCGCCATATTCCCTGTGTTTTGCATCAAATACCAGGTCACACCATTCGCGCGAAAAGAGATCGTTATTGGATGCCATTTTGATTCTTCTTTTCAGCGTTCATTTTTTCAATCAGATCCAAATCAAAAGGTGCAATGTCGTCGATGGCATAACGGTCGATGTTGCAGATAGCCATTTCGTCGAGCGCATCGATCAAGTTTCTGTATACCGATTCGTCAGTCGCTTTGATCAGGACGATGGGGGCATTTTTATCCTTTTTGATGGCAGTCAATTTTTTGTCAAACTCCTCGTCCGAAAATTTTTTCTTCTCTTTTTCTATCCGTAGCTCCCTGATTTTGGACATTACCTCATAATTTCGTTTCACCAGAAAGGTGCGCAATCCTGCAGGTGAAAAATTGGTTTTAACCAATACCGGATCAACATCATTTTCCCGGGTGCCTTCGTAATAGTAAACGGCATTGTTCTTTCCCAGGAGGATAGTAATCGCCCGGGATGCCTTGATGGTAGTCTGTTCGTCTTTTTCCGATTTCTCCTTCGATGGAAGGGCAATCTCCATCGTTTGAGGTTTGTTCAGGGTAGTGGCCAGCATAAAAAAGGTGATCAGCAGAAAACCAAGGTCCACCATGGGGGTAAAATCCACCCGGGTGGAGAGTTTTTTGGTTCTGCGCCTCTTGGGTCCTTTTCTATGGTTTTGAGCAATTTCGGCCATGAAGATTATTGTTTATTGTCGAGATCTGCTGATGTTTCCAGCGTCGTAATGAGATTGTACCTGTTTTCGCTTAAGCCCTGAAGTGTTCCCATCAGTTTCTTGATCGTAGGGTAGGGGGTAGCCTGATCGGCTTTGATGGCGATACGGTACTCCTTGCTGATGCTTCGGGTCAGGCTTACCCAATTCTTCAACTGATTGTCGAGCGAATCGCAAGGAATTCCTGGTGCAAAGACCGGATTGTCACGTTCCTCCGGTTTCAAAGCGAGAAATGATTTCATCTGACTGATAGGTATCCCGAAACTGTTCACCAGGCTAAACTCTTTCAGTTCGTTCTGATTGAAGTTGATGTTGTAAAGCTCCCCCATTTTTTCAAGCAGGGTCATTCTGTTTTCTTGTCCATCGATGCCAAAAAAGAGCTTTCCATTGGCATCCACCAATACAAGCATGATGTTTCGTTCAGGGATTTTGATCTCCGAGATGGAAGAGGGCGCATGGATGACTGCCGCCTCCTTGTTGGTAAAGTTGGAGGTGAGCATGAAGAAGGTTAGCAGCAAAAATGCCACATCGCACATGGCCGTCATGTCGACAACTGTACTCTTTCGGGGTATCTTTACTTTAGGCATATTTAAGTTGAGAGTTGAAAGTTGAGAGTTGAAAGTTGAAAGTTGAGAGTTGAAAGTTGAAAGTTGAGAGTTGATAATTCTTAACTTTCCACTCTCCACTCTCCACTCTCCACTCTCAACTATTTAGTGTTTTGCTGCAAATGTTTGTGCGATACTGTAACCTGCCTCGTCGATGGCGTAGGTGAGCTTGTCTATTTTTGTGGTGAAAAAACCATAAGCCACCATCGCGATGGCTGCGGATCCGATGCCAAAGGCCGTGTTGACCAATGCCTCGGATATACCGGTAGCCAGCGCCACAGAATCAGGCGCCCCGGCGTTGGCCATTGCGGCAAAGGAGCGGATCATTCCCAGAACTGTACCCAAAAGTCCCAGCAGTGTTGCCAGGGAGGTAATGGTAGCAAGCGCAGGTAAATGCTCCTCCAGGCTTGGCAATTCAAGTGAAGTGGCCTCTTCAATATTTTTCTGGATGTCGAGTATTTTCTGTTCCTTGGTCATGATCTTGTCTTTTTCCATCTGCTCGTATTTGTCGAGCGTCGATTTGGCCACACTGGCCACCGAACCCTGAACCCTATCGCATTCAGCTTTTGCACCCTGGATATCATCCTTGGCAAGATAAACTTTCAAATTGGCGACAAGTTTAACTGGAGGGAGATTTCCATATGCTTTTCTGATGGTATAATATCTTTCCAGGGAGTAGGTTAATGCAGTTATTAGCAAGGTCATCAGAATCGGAACAATGTATCCTCCCTTGTAAATAATCCCCAGAAAATTGCCTTGCATTGGAGAGTTTTCAGCGTTGTTTCCCTGAAAATTGGAAGGGGCGCCCATCACAAAGAAGTAGACAATTACCGAAATGATAAATGCGATCGGGATGACCAGTGCAGAGAATTTATCTTGAAATTTCGAAAATACCGATTGTGTATCCATAGATCAAAAAGAGTAAAATTGAAACAAATAAGGCAAAATTTAGTGGTCGTAATCAAGACGTTTTCTTTCGATTTACGAGAAATCAGTGACAAAATTAGCAATCTTTGTCAGTTTAGAGGAGAGGAGATTCACAATAATTGTTAAACGATCAGATCAATTCAGTAATAGTAGATCAATGTCGTTTAGTTAAGGGTATTGATTACTCCCCCTTGCGTCCTTTGTGTGACCCTTTGAGCCCTTTGTGTTGAAATTTAAATGTTTAACCACAAAGGCCACAAAGGAATGCACAAAGTATACACAAAGAATTTCGTTTACTAAACGACATAAAATAGTAGTTGTTAAGAACAACCGCTATTTAATATCCACTAACGAATTTTTTATTACAGATATAAATCCCGCTGCCCGTTGACAATGGACCCATAATCCTGCCTGAATCTGGAAAGCAGGTGGGGCTTTTGCCTGAAATAGTCAGAATTTTCTATTTCTGCCAGCTCTTTTTGGATCAACTCTTCCCCGATGGCTTTTGTCTCAGGTGAGGCATAATCGTTGAGGTATTCACGGTAGGTCAACACCGCATTAAGTTTACAAAATTTGCTCTCTTCACAGTGGCTCAGCATCCCCATAATGGTTTCGCCGGTACGGCCGCAACGGTATCCTGCCGTGCAGAAAGAGGAGATGTAACCTAATTTGCCCACCTCCTGAATCACGGCATCCAGGTCGCGCGGATCGCCGATGGTAAACTGTTGGCTCTCTTCATTGAAATCTTTTTTCTGGTCGCTGTAGGCCCCGATTCCGATCCTGGTTGAGGCATCGGTTTGGGTGCAACCAAGTTGCAGCACTTCCTGTTTGATGGCGGCCTTTTCCCTGGCAGTCACGATCATGCCTGCAGTAGGGACTGAAAGCCGCAGCACTGCTACCAGCTTTTTGAAATGCTCATCCTGAACCATGTATTCAGAGTTGTTGCTTAACCAAGATCCAAGGGCCGGCGTCATTCTCGGGAAGGAGATGGTATGCGGGCCTATGCCGAATTGGCGTTCCAGGTCAAGGGTGTGGTGCAGAAGGCCCATGACCTCGAATTTCCAGTCGTAAAGTCCGAAAAGCGCCCCAATGGCAACGTCGTCCACACCTGCTTCGATGGCGCGGTGGAGGGCATAGAGCCGCCAGCGGTAATGGCCTTTTAGCGTATGGGATGGATGGACTTTCTCGAAAGTTTCGCGGTGATAGGTCTCCTGGAAAACCTGATAGGTCCCGATTCCGGCCTCTTTTAGCTTTTTAAGTTTGGCCATCTCCATGGGGGCAGCATTGATGTTAACCCTGCGGATGTTGGTCGCCTGACCTGATTTCGGGGCCACATCTGTTACCGAATAGACGGCTTTGATACAGTCGATCATGTAGTCCACATCCGTGGAAGGATGTTCTCCGAAAACCAGTATCAACCGCTTGTGCCCTTCCAGTAAAACCGAAATTGTCTCGCGTTTGACCTCATCCATGGTAAGAATCCGCCTTACTTCGAGGCTGTTGGCTTCACGGAATCCACAGTAGGCACAGTTGTTGACACAATAGTTGGCACAGTAAAGCGGTGCGAAAAAAACAATTCGGTTGTCGTAAACCTTCTTTTTTACCTCAAGTGCCGTGTGGTTGATCTCTTGCCAGAGTTCAGGGTCCTTGACTTGCAGGAGTGCAGCCGTTTCATCAGGGGCTAAAGTCTTTATCGAGAGCGATTTTTGCAAAATATCCCTGATAAAATGAGGATCAGGATTTGCCTGACGGGCCAGGGCAGAAAATATGGCCTCATTGTCAATGTAATCCTTGCCGTCTATCAGGTACTTATCAATCTCCGCATGTCGAATAATCCCCTTTTTCCACTCTTTTGTTCCGGTAACTCCCATGATGTAATTTTGAACTGCAAATATACTCCAAAAAGAGTTTACGGGCTAAGTTCTTTCCCTAATTTGATAGGTTGTATGTAAAAGTTTGTGTGATAATTCCCCCAGCGGTTTACCCAGAAAATCGTTGTAAATTTTGATCACTTCAGGGTTTTCGTGCGATTTTCTGATTGGTTTTCCAAGGTCTTCCGCATAAATGGCCGCTGCCCTCTTTTTCCTTATTTCGAAGTTGGTGGGGATGGGTTGGCCTCCGCCTCCCAGGCATCCTCCCGGACAGGCCATCACCTCCAGAAAATGGAAATCTGCGGTTCCGGCCTTGATTTGGTCCATCGCTTTCTTGGCGTTTGTTAGTCCATGGGCCACGGCATATTTTAATTCCACTCCATCCAGAAATTTCCACTCTTCCAACGGGTCTTTTATCATTACGCTGCTCATCCTGACGCCATCCATCCCCCGGATGGGAAGCACTGCCAGATTTTTGAAGGGTATTTCCCTACCGGTAATGATCTCATAGGTGGTACGTAGAGCAGCCTCCATCACCCCTCCTGTGACCCCGAAAATGACGGCCGCACCTGTAGATTCGCCCATGAGGCGGTCGAACTCCATCTCCTCCAACTGAACGAAATTAATTCCCGCCTGTTTGATCATGATTGCCAATTCGCGGGTAGTCAGCACATAATCCACATCTCGGTAGCCACTTCCATACATTTCGGGCCTGGCTGCTTCGAATTTCTTGGCTGTACAGGGCATTACGGAGACGGAGACGATTTTTTTGGGATCAATATTCCTTGCCTTGGCATAGTATGTTTTCAACAATGCCCCAAACATCTGCTGTGGCGATTTGCAGGTGGACAGGTTGGACAGATATTCGGGATACATGTGTTCGATGTATTTGATCCATCCGGGGGAGCATGAGGTGGCCATCGGCAGCGCAACATCCGTCCGCTTGTCGACCAGCACTTTTTTCAGCCTGCCCAGTAGTTCAGATCCCTCTTCCATGATGGTTAAATCTGCCGTAAAGTCCGTGTCAAGGACCGCATCGAATCCTAACCTCTTCAGGGATGCGACCATTTTGCCGGTTACCCTGCTGCCTACCGGATATCCCAGTTCTTCACCTAAGCCTATCCTCACGGCAGGCGCTGTCTGGACAACCACATGCAAATCCGGGTTGGAAATGGCATCCCACACCTCTTCGATGTAGTTTTTTTCAACCAGGGCGCCGGTTGGACAGCGGTTGACGCACTGACCGCAGTTGGTGCAGACCACATCGTTCATCGATTTCTCATAAAAGGTCGAAATCTTCATTTCATGACCTTTGTAGGCAACCGAAAGGGCATTGACACCCTGCAATTCCTCGCAGGTTCTCACGCAGCGCTGACAGCGTATGCATTTGCTGTCATCCTTGACAATACTTGGAGAGATGTTGTCGATGGTCCGTTTTTTCTCTTTGTAGAGTTCAATAAAATCCTGCGTCATTATCTTGTATTCCGATGCAAGATTTTGCAACTCGCATTTCCCGTTTTTGTAACATTTGGTACAATCTGCATTGTGTTCCGAGAGCAATAATTCGATGATGTGCTTCCTGCAATTCCTGACTTTCAGGCTATTGGTCAGGATGTCCATTCCCTCTTCACAGGGGGTTGCACAGGCTGCAGCCAGTCGCTTCTGTCCTGAAATTTCAACCAGGCACACCCTGCAATTGCCTGCTACACAAATGTCCTGGTGATAGCATAAGGTCGGGATCACCACATTGACTTTTTTGGCGGCATCCAGAATAACTGTATCCTCTGTCACATCGACAGGGATTCCGTTGATCGTGATGTGGATGGTATCAGACATATTTTTAGATTTTGATTGTTTCATTCATCATTTTTTTTATCCGGATTCCCCGGATTCCGTTTCACTCCATCCGGGGCTACAAGACTGGTCGTCCCTGACGGGACTCCATCTGGTTCTCATCTTCTCACCCTCTCATTTTCCAATTTTCCAATTTTCCAATTTTCACATTTAATAAATCATCTCTTCCCGAAAGTTTTCGACGATGGAGGCAAAAGAGTTGGCCACTGATTGTCCAAGGCCACATTTGGCGGTATATTGCATCGTTTCGCTTAGTTTGAGCAGTTTGTCGAGGTAGGGGGCCGGTCGTTCGCCTTTTTTTACTGCCTTGATACCGGCCAGTAGCTGCTGGCAGCCAATCCGGCAAGGTGTACACTGACCGCACGACTCTTCCCTGAAAAATTCGAGATAGTTATCGAGAAGGTTGTACATCGAGCGGCAACTGTTGAAAAGCATCATCGATCCACCGGTTGGCAGCGAAATACCTACCAATTTTCCCTGGTAACCGATGGCCGTTTCATGGAATTTTTTCCTGGGGACCAGGAAACCTGAGGCACCGCCTACCTGGACTGCTTTGGTGTCCCCGTCGCCAAATTCGTCCACAAAATCCTGCAGGCTCATACCGAGCTCCAGTTCATAAATGCCGGGCTTGGGTGTATCGCCGGATATGGAGAAGAGTTTGGATCCCCTGGAATATTGAACACCAAGGTCATAGAATTTTTTTGCCCCGTATTTAAATATGGTATAGGTATGTGCCAGGGTTTCGACATTGTTGATGACTGTCGGTTTTTTCCTGAACCCGCTGATGGAAGGGTAGGGAGGTTTGTTCCTGGGTTCGCCTCTTTTCCCTTCGAGCGATTCGAACAGCGCTGTCTCTTCCCCGCAAATGTATGCGCCGCTGCCCATAAAAATCCTGATGGTGAAGTCGAGGTTTATTTTGTTGCAGAAGTAACTGAACTCGTTGATGGCATCTTTGAGCGGTTTTTCCAAAAATTTGTATTCTCCGCGAAGGTAGATGATGCCATTTTTTGCCCCCACGATATATCCGCAAACTGCCATGGCTGTTAGCACTTTGTATGGAACACGGGTAAGGATCTCCCGATCTTTGAAGGTACCCGGTTCCCCTTCATCGGCATTGCAGATCACGTATTTCTCATCACCCGCGGCTTCTGAAGTAAGTTTCCATTTCAGGCCGGTCGGGAAGCCAGCGCCGCCACGTCCCTTCAGCTCAGAACTAATCAATTCGTTGATCAGCTCCTGTTTGGGCTTGTGAATTGATTTCTGCAGGATTTTTTCCCAGTCGGTATCCTGGACAAATATGAAATCAACCCTTTTCAACAGCAAATGTTGCTCTATCATAACTTGTGGCTTTTAAGTATTGTGAAGCAAAAAAACCGTATTTACATTTTCGATCTTCGAACCCGGTAAATTCCCGGGCTAAGTTTCCTCAACACATCATCACATCAACTAATCAACTAATCATCACATCATATCTCTTTTTTCATGTATTCACCCAGTATTTCGCGAACCTTTTCGGGGGTTAGATCGGTGAAGACTTCGTGGTTGATAACCATGGCAGGCGCCTTGTGGCACCATCCCAGACAGTTGGTCTCCACCAGGCTGAACCTTCCATCCTGGGTCGTCTGACCGATTTCAATTTTCAGCATCTCTTTGATGGCCAGCAAGATCTGGTTTTTACCTTTCATAGAACAAGAGATGGTTTTACAAATGCGTATGATAAATTTCCCCATCTTCCTGTGTTCCAGGAAAGAGTAAAAGGTTGCCGTTCCGTATACTTCGGAAGCCGGGAGATCCAATTCCTTCGAGATTTCTACCATCGATTTTTGGGAGAGATAGTTGTCATATTCAACAACTCCCTGTAATATTGGCAACAGGCTCTCCCTGTTTCGGCCGTGGAGATCGGCCAGGGCGACAATTCGTTTGTGTAATGAATCCATTTTGGTAAAATTTAGGGATTAAAAAAATACCGGATTCGGTTCTACTAAAGTAAATTATTCATTCAGAGCATACAAATAATATAACATGTTTTATATCATCTTTTTTAACAAATGGTACAAAATTTTGAAAATAGCGAATGAGTTGACTGGTTGGACAATTAGTATTGAAATTGTATCTAGATGAGCCACTCGGTCCGGCATTAATTTATTTCTAGCAATGAAATAGAGCCGCCCGGCCGGGCGGCTCTTTGATCATAAGAAAACTGGCATCACCTGTTTTTCATACATTCAGA
>JALOCD010000004.1 GCA_023228025.1 Prolixibacteraceae bacterium
AAAAAACCAAATGGGATTAGGATGAGAAGCACTCTGGCCCAACCAAGGGAGGGCTTGCTAATTTTGCTCATGAAATTGTATCTAAGTGACTGTTAATATTCCTGATACGAAGTTAGGAATGAAGCGTTAGCGTAAATACTCGCTTACTGCTTTCCTAATCCCGGCTTTAACGCTCTCCCATGTTTGATGTTTGAAACTAACAGGAGTATCACTTTCATCTGCATCAACAAAATAAGTGATCGCGTGAGGTATACTTATCGCAAGCATCTGACTTGGGAATTTTTGTTTGTGCCAGTCCATCATTTGCTGTAAAGAATAATGCTGAAGCAATTCGTAAATATCCCAAAAGTCCTTTTTCTTTCCACGCCCTAGAACAGCCTGTATTTTCATTGCCGCTATATCTGCGCTACTATAGAACCTGATTCCATCCGCCTCTTCAATGGATGAAATTGGCATATGAGGATAATAAACGAGATCCACTTTAATGTCATCAATAAAACAGAATATCCCAAAATACGTATGTTGCTGTTTGTAGACAAACCTCTCTTTGAAATATTTTTCCAAATCATTGACTAATAGAGACTGGTCAAATTTTTCATGAAAAAACAGATCAAGATCAATAGAACTCCTGTGACCGTATCGTAAAGATAGAGCAGTCCCGCCTACCAATGAAAATGGTTGCAGTGATGGAAGAACCATCAGTTCCTTTAGTAAGGAAAAAGTCCTGGGTTCAACTGTCTTAATGTATAACATCTAAATTCATCGATGGGTTTATCAATGATTGCACTGGCAAAATAAATGGTGTGCAATGGTAGAAATTTGGCTTTCAACAACGCCTCCGTTACTTTTTCATCGCCGTAATACCGACGGCACTGGCGGATATCTTCCACATCGCCCCGCTCGAAAACCCTCTCAATAACGAAGTTGGCCTTGGCATCGTAGTCGATCTGCTCAAAGTTCACATCCCAGAAGATGCGCTTGGCGAATTTGGGTTTTGGCTTGCTATCCATACTGCTAAATTAATCAAATCTAACTTCAATTGTAATTTCACTTTCGAAATGCCCATTTTCACATTTTCACATTTCCCAATTTCAAATTGTCCGAAATGCCTAAGCAATCACTCCCGATCCTATCAATTCCTCCCCATCGTACCAGGCAGCAAACTGTCCTGAGGTAACCCCCCGTTGTTCCTGGTCGAAAAGAATGTATGCGCCATCTTCCTCCATAATCATGGTGCCCTTTTCCAGTGGTTGACGGTAACGAATCCTTACCAGGAAGCTGAACTCCTCACCAGGGTTCAATGCCCTGTCGGGTCGAATCCAGTGAATTTCTTCTTTGGCGATGAATAGTCCTGGACGATAAAGCCCTGGATGTTCTTTCCCTTCGCCGACATAAACAATGTTCCGGACCACATCGATGGCAAGTACAAACAATGGTTCCGTGAAACCACCGATATTCAAACCCTTTCGCTGTCCGATGGTATAATAATGAGCTCCGTTGTGCTCGCCGATCACACTTCCCTGCCAGGGCTTAAATGGAAAAGCGGAGGTCAGTTTCGGCAGATTATCCCTGTTTTTCTCCAGTTTCTTCCTGGCTGAAAAATCTGCCGGGATGAGTATTACATTCCCCTTTTTTGGCTCCAGTTTCTGCTGTAGAAATACCGGAAGATCGACCTTCCCTACAAAGCAGATACCCTGAGAATCTTTTCGTTCGGCAGTGACCAGTCCCTGTTCCCTGGCAATCTTCCTTACTGCAGGTTTCAGCAAATGTCCGATTGGGAAGAGTGACTTCGAAAGTTGGTATTGGTTCAACTGACAGAGAAAATAGCTTTGATCCTTGTTGGGGTCAATTCCCTCTAGCAAACGAAAGGTCGGGATTCCATCTATCTCAATCACTTCTCTCCTGCAGTAGTGACCAGTTGCCACAAAATCGGCACCCAGTTCGAGGGCCTTTTGCATGAAAATATCAAACTTGATCTCCCTGTTGCACAAAACATCAGGATTAGGGGTTCGCCCCTTTTCGTACTCCGAGAACATGTAGTCCACCACACGTGCACGGTAATAGTCTGAAAGATCAACAATATGAAATGGGATATCCAGTTTTTTGGCAGTCATTTCCGCGAAAATCACATCATCTTCCCAGGCACATTCCGCCGTTAGGCTACCTGTCGTCTCCTTCCAGTTGATCATGAAAAGGGCAAAAATATCGTATCCCTGCTCTTTCAACAGATACGCGGCTACACTTGAATCAACACCACCCGACAGACCAATACAAACTTTCTTGCTCATCTTCTCATTTAGAATTGCAAAAATAGTTCTTTTCGGTGCAATTCAACAAAAACAGGCAAATGTGTATCTTTGTGACATGCCGACAATCAACGAAATCCTGGACCAAAAGCTCTTTTCCAAAGAAAATCTGGTCACCCTTCTCAATGCAGAAGGGGCCGACGGATTGCTTTTGTTGCAAAAAGCCGGGGAAATGAAACTGCAAACCGTCGGCAACAAAGTCTATTTCAGGGGACTCATCGAACTCTCCAATGTTTGCGAAAAAGATTGCTTCTACTGCGGGATTCGAAGGTCAAACAAGAAGGTACAACGCTACAATCTGACCGATGAGGAGGTTTTGGAGGCAGCACGCTTTGCCTACAGGGAAAGATACGGATCGATTGTTATTCAATCTGGTGAGGTCACCAACGAAACTTTTGTGGCTAGAATTGAGCGACTGATAACTGAGATCAAACAATTGAGCGACAACAAGCTAGGCATCACCCTTTCGCTGGGAGAACAGTCTGAGGAGGTTTACCGGCACTGGTTCACTGCAGGGGCCCACCGCTACCTGCTACGGATCGAAAGCAGCAATCCAGAACTCTACCGAAAGTTACATCCCGGGGATGGCCTGCACACCTATGAGCAGCGGTTTGAGGCGCTAACTCTCCTTAAAAAAATCGGCTATCAGACAGGAACCGGGGTCATGATCGGAACCCCCTTCCAAATGCTGGAAGACCTGGCCGGCGATCTGTTGTTTTTCAGAAAATTCGACATCGACATGGTTGGCATGGGCCCCTTTGTCGAACACGACGATACACCCTTCAACACTCCTCAGCCAGATGCATTGCCGCTTTCCGCCAGGTTTAATCTGTCACTGAAAATGGTGGCTATCCTGCGCCTGATGATGCCCGATATCAACATTGCAGCCACAACAGCTCTGCAAGCCATCGATCCGCTGGGCAGAGAGAAGGCTGTCAAGGCCGGGGCCAATATCATTATGCCCAACATCACCCCCGGCAGCTACCGCAACAACTACCTGCTGTACAACAACAAACCCTGCACCGACGAGGAGCCCGAACAATGTACGGGTTGCCTGGATGCAAGGCTGGCGCTGGCTGATAGTGAGATAGGTTACAATGAGTGGGGGGACTCCAAACACTTCAGCAAAAAGGATAAAGGATAAAGTAAAAAGGATAAAGTAAGAACGCTACGAGCAAGATTTCGAATGAAACCGAGTTTGCATTCATTAAACGTGCGGGGCTCACTTTATCCTTTTTACTTTATCCTTTATCCTTATTGCTTCTTTATTGGTACAAGGAACGAATCCGGATACGAGCACTTGTAAACAATATTGCCGCCTTTTTCATGAATCCAGGTATCGAAGGTTCGTTTGCCCTCTTTCAGCACGATTACCCTGCCACCATCAGGAAGGTCGCCATAGGCATTTTCGCCACCCGAACAGCGGCCAAAAGCTAATGCAACATTGTGTGAAACGCCGATATAATCGTTGGTATGATCATGACCTACAAACGTTCCCATCACATCGTTGCTTTCTAGCATGGCAGCAAACATTCCTGAATTAGCATCCGGACAACTGACGCGTTCATTCTTCACTCCGATGGGTTTGACATCTTTATTGTCCCATGCTTCGTTATATTCGGTAAAAGGAATGTGAAAAAAGGCTAGCGCCGAAAGTGGTTTCCCTCCATTTTTCTGGGTATAGGCGGCACTGATTTTCTGGTACCACACAATTTGATCCAATCCAAACCAATCGTAGCCATCAACCCTGTCCTCAATTCTGCTGTGCGAATTAGAATCCAACCCATAGATCACAGCTTTGGTTATGTGATCTTTACCTAAAACCGGCAGTGCAAAATTGGATGCCCCGCGTATTCCCTTTTGCATTGTTGTTAGACAATGTGGCATTTTCTTAAGCATTTCGACCAGCTGCTCCCTGGTACTTCCGTACTCTTCATCGTGGTTGCCAAGCACCAATGCCCAATGCAGTTTGCGGGCGGCAAACAGCTTTTCAAATTGTTGATAAACTTCCAAAGCATTACTTTTGACAACAATATCACCGGTGAGCATTACCAAATCAGGTCGTTCAGCATCCACAATTTCCGACATCAAATTAAAAACTGGATCATTGTATCCATGTTTGTAGTCGATGTGCATGTCGGTAAACTGAATGATCTTGAATTCACCTGCCTCGCTGAACCGTAGTTTTTGGGCATTGACTAGTCCTGCCATTCCGAGAAGCATTACCAACAATAGAAGTTTAAAAATTCTAATCTCGGTTCTCATCTTCCAATTTTCACATTTACACATTTTCCAATTTCCACATTATCAACTCCTGGAATACCTGTAATAAACCCTCTCCTGAAATTGTTCCGTTGAAACCTTCAGTAGTTCAGCATCCCAATCGACATGGTCCGAGAATAGTAACATGGGTACCAGGGATTCGCCTTTGCGGTAGGGAGGCTGATGATAATAAACCGGCAGGGCATTGAATCCGGCCCGATTGTAAAAGCCGACTCTCTGAGTACTCATTGAATCGTAGGGAATCTCCACTTCCAGCAAAAGAGGCTTCCCCTCTCGTTGCAAATGCTGCAGCACCGCAGCGCCAAAGCCTTTTTTGCGTTGCGCAGGAAAAATAGCCAGATGCTCTATGTAACGGAAATGATTAAATTTCCAATATATGACAAAACCAACGACTACCTCCTCAACAAGGACGGCAGTAAAAAACATATCCTGATCGTTCAACATTCGCAGCAGATCGCTGGTCATTCTTCGCTCCTCATAAGGGAAAGATTCGGTGTAGAGGCCCAGAAGATCCTGAAGATGCCGGTGCGAACCCGACTGAATTCGTTCAAATTGTAGATCCATATCATAAGGATTATGCAAATAGTAATTAAATCCATCAATATGGTTCGTAAGGGTAACCAAGTGGAACTCTTTTTAAGGACGATAGGTTTTGCTCAGCGAGGTGGGTGTGATAAGGATAAAATCCCCGAGTCCGGTATTCTCTTTGGAGAGGTCATCGACAGAATCTTGTTCCGTTGATCCTATGGTAACCACCTTCAAGCCAGGACGCGCTTGTTTCAGGTACCATTCGATTGCCGTGTGGTTATCGCTGTGGTAGGAGCCGTTGTAGTGAACAAAGGTTTGACCGGAGGATAGATTTTTTAAGATGAAATAAGCCATGGTGGCATCCTTGATGGCCTGGGATTTTGGAAGATTCTCCCCGCCATGCCCCTTTGCCGCCGCAAAAATATCGGCATAACATTTCAAAGTTTTGTCATAGGCAATCGGAAGCGGGGCGATCCATCTTCTTGCCTCAGGCTCAATGCTGTCAAGTTTTTCCAGCCCTCTGGTGTAGACCATGTTGGCATATCTTCTGGGTACATTGGTGGCAATAAATTTCAGCTTGTTTTTCTTGGCAAAATCAAGCAGCGGTTTGTAATCACTTGGGAAATTGGTCCAGAGTTTACATTCATCCTTGAAAGTTTTCTCCGTCAGCGACCCAGACAGATATTCATTCACAACGACCTGATCATCTGCCTCAAACATCTCCGCCCCAAGGATCAAATTTTCCTTTTTTGTTTCGTACAAATCTTTGGTAAGCTCCTGTTCAAGCCAATGGTCGATCGGATTGTCATGCTGCTCCCCGAACAGAACCACATCAGCTTCTCTGGCCTGTTCCAGCATTTTAGCATAGTGGCACTCTTTGCCGTTCGCATCAAAAATCATGTAGGCATTCTTGTCACTCTTAAAGGCAAGCAATGCCACAACAGCCACCATGATTAAAATAATTTTATGCATTGTATAAAACATTAGATTTGAATCTCAAAGATATCATTTTCACGGTATATTTGGATCAACTTTTGCGTTGGTTTGTCTCATGGCAACAAAGAATGAACTATTTTTGCCATTGCTTTGTTTATTGAATATCATAAGGTACCTCATTGCACTTTCAATAACCTAAAATACTATGTCAACTTTCTTCAAAAGATTGGTAAAAGGAGCTACCGTTGAATCGAGGTTGTTGCTTGCATTTCTACCAATGATCGTCGCAATGATACTGATCGACAGCTACCTGGATCAATCATCCATATTATCAAGCCTATCCTTCCTCGCAACTTTCATACTAAAATTCGTTTTAGCGATCCCGGTAATGGTCATCATCATCTATGGTATGTCAAAATTACTGGATCAAAAACTATCAAAGACAAAACTTGCACTATTGACCAGTGAGGAAAGATTCAGAACAATTTTCGAAAACAATACCTCTGCCATTCTTATCCTGGAAACTGACACAAATGTTTCGATGGTAAATGACGCTTACTGCAAGCTGACAGGATTTCCCCGTGAAGAGGTCGTTGGTCAAAGCTGGACACGTCTGATTCCTGAATCTGAGCAAAAAAGGTTAACAGAGTTAAACAAGCTTAGGCTCCAACAATCCACAGATATTCCCAGCAATTATGAATTTCAGTTTATCCGGAAAGATGGAGAGATCAGGGTTGGTATCATGTCTGTCTTTTACGATCTGCTTATCAACCAAATTGTGGTCTCGTTCACAGATATCACGGAACGGAAGCAGATGGAAATTTCTTTGCGGGAAAGTGAAGAAAGATACCGCAAGCTAATTGAAATACAGGGTGAAGGACTTGGAATTGTTGATACAAACGAGCGGTTCATTTTTGCCAATCCGGCTGCGGATAAAATCATGGGAGTCCCTATTGGAACGCTGGTTGGCAGATCTATGGACGAATTTGTGACCAAAGAGACTTTCGAGAATGTCAGGAAACAGACCATGACGAGACAGGAAGGCAATCAAAGCACTTACGAAATGGAGTTTATCCGGCTGGACGGTGAACATAGAATGATGCTTGTTACTGCCACACCGACATTCAATAGCAATGGTGAATTTGAAGCTACACTTGGTATTTTTCACGACATCACTGACAGGAAAAAAATTGAAAATGAACTCAAAAAGAATGAAGCGGAACTCAAGGCCCTCAATACGACCAAAGACAAGTTATTCTCCATTGTTGCACACGATCTGAGGGGACCAATCGGAACATCTGCCGACCTTCTGGAGGTACTGATTGAGAGTTTTGATGCTTTCAGTAATGAGGAGCGGTTAAAAATGTTGGATATCCTGAAGAATTCGGCCAAATCAACTTATAATTTATTGGAGACACTTCTGAATTGGGCGATCATTCAAACAGGAAACATGGTATTTAAACCGGAACTTTTTAACCTGACCCATTGCATAGACACTACCGTTAGAAATTTCGTACCAGCAGCGCTTTCCAAAAATATCACACTGCTTTATGAACCCGGTGATGAAATATTCAGTTTTGCGGATCAGAATATGATACAGACCGTATTACGAAACCTGATTGGAAATGCCATCAAATATACATTCAGGGGAGGAACCATTGAGGTAAAATCAGTCAATCAGGGCCACAAAATTGAAATTTCTATCTCGGACAATGGAGTGGGTATGGATGAAGAAACCCGTAAGAAACTTTTTGTACAAAACAAACAAGATTCCAAATATGGTACTGAGAATGAAAAGGGTACCGGCCTTGGATTGGTTCTGTGCAAAGAATTTATCGAGAAGCACGGAGGCCATATCCATGCGGAGAGCGAACCTGGCAGAGGAAGCTCATTCATTTTTGATATCCCCAAAATGCAATCCTATGGGGAAACACTGCCGGGAAAAATTCCGGGAGCAAAACCGTGTCACACAAAATTCAACAACGAACTGATTCTGATCGTCGAGGATGAAGACATTAACTATCAGGTATTGTGTTCCATTCTCACCAGTGTAAGTTTAAAATATGAAAGGGCAATAACCGGCGGGGAGGCTGTTGATAAGTTCTTGCACAATCGTTATGATCTCATTCTGATGGATGTTCAGTTGCCTGAGATGAATGGATGGGAGGCTACCATGAAGATCAGGGAGAATGATTCTGAAATTCCCATTGTTGCCGTAACAGCATACGCCTCTGATCCTTCAAAGAAGATGACCATGGAGGCCGGTTGCAATGATTATGTTACGAAACCGATCAACAAAGCTAAATTGGTTCAGATGTTGGAAAAGCATTTGTCGAAGAACAGAATTGCATCCAACCTATAGTAAGAGTGAGAGAACTACCTGGCCTTAGCTATTGGCGGTAAGCCAATTATAAGACATAAAAAAAGGGAGTGAATTTGAATCAATCATTTCACTCCCTTCTTGTATCATCTGTTGCCCTTATTTCTTTGGAAGAAATTGGTCTGAGTCGTAGGTGAAGTGATAGGTTCCGGATCCAAGTTCAATCGTTGTGCAATTGTTATCCTGCGTCGCCTTGCAAATCTTACTGCCCGAGATCGGGAGCTGATTCAAAGTCACTTTGGCAAGGTCGGCATGGGGAAGAGTTATTGTTGCCGTGGTATTGGCCGGAATGGTAACATCATAGTCAAATTGCGCCTTATCCAGTTTCCATGCTGATTTGATTGTTCCGTACAAACTGCTAAGTTCCGCAGATGCCTTCGTCAGATCGCCTCCCGGATGCGGAGCCATCAGGATATGTTTGTAACCAGGATGTTGCGGATCAAGGTCAATTCCGGCAACATGCTTGTACAACCACTCTCCTATCGCACCATATGCATAATGGTTGAAACTGTTCATTCCGGCATTTTGAAAAGATCCGTCCGGTTTTTGTCCGTCCCAACGTTCCCAGATCGTAGTGGCGCCCTGGGTGACCGGGTACAACCAGGAGGGATATTTTGTCCTTTTCAGCAACATGAAGGACAGGTCGTCCCTGCCAATTGATGTAAGGGTTTGGCAAACCAGCGGTGTTCCAACGAATCCTGAAGTGAGGTGCCCCATCTTCTTTACGTCGGCTGCGAGGTATTCAGCTGAGCTCTTTTTTAAATTTTCGGGCAGCAGATCAAAGGCGAGCGCCAACGAATAACCTGTTTGGGTATGAGAAACAACCCTTCCATTTTTCGTAACAAATTCATCGATAAACGCCTTTTTAACTGCTGACGATAGGTTGGCATAAAAAGCGGCATCCTCTGTTTTACCAAGGATGGTAGCAATCTGGCTCAGAATCTTCGAGGAATGTGCATAATAAGCCGTTGCAATCAGGTCCTTCTCTGTCGTTGCACCAGGATAGGAGGAGCTGGTTGTTGCGAAGGCAAGCCAATCGCCATAATGCTCATCTCCAACCCAAAGGTTTTTTTCTCCGGCACGGGTATGCATGTATTCGACCCATGCCTTCATGCTGTTGTACTGTTCAGCAAGGATGCGTTTGTCCCCATAAACCTGGTAGACTGTCCACGGCACAATGACGGAAGCATCGGCCCATGCCGTCGCTCCCCCTCCGCCGCTCAGCACATCAGGAATCACATGAGGTACACGGCCACTTTTCAACTGGTCAGCAGTAAAGTCCTTCATCCATTTGGTGTAAAAAGCTGCGACATCGAAATTGAACGCTGCCGTCTGGCTGAATACCTGGGCATCGCCTGTCCAGCCAAGCCGCTCGTCACGCTGCGGACAATCGGTAGGAACATCGACAAAGTTGCCTTTTTGTCCCCATTGGATGTTGTGCTGCAATTGGTTGATCAGCGAGTCTGAACATGCGAAACTCCCGGTAGGTTTCATGGCAGAATGGATAACCACTCCGGTGACCTGATCCAGGGTTGGTTCAGAAGCAAGTCCCTCCAATTTTACAAACCTGAAACCATGAAAGGTAAACAGCGGTTGGTAGACCTCTTCTCCTCCGCCTTTCAGAATGTAGGTATCGGTACATTTCGCGGCGCGAAGGTTGTCCGTGTAAAAATTTCCTGCCTTGTCCAAAACTTCAGCAAATTTAACCACTACCTTATCTCCGCTTTTCCCATTTACCTTCAGCCGTACTACTCCAACCATGTTCTGCCCCATGTCGAGAACTGACTCACCCTTTGGCGTTTTGATCAGCTTAACTGGTTTGATCTCCTGAATGGCCTGCACCGGAACTCCCTGCGGTGCTATCAGGGTACTTTTTGTAAAATCATATTTGGCTGCCATTCCCCAATTGGAATCCGCATAACCTGCCAAGTCCCAACCGTTCAACTCAAGTCTCGCGTCGTAAAGCTCACCATTGTAAATATCCGATTCGAGGATAGGTCCTGTAATGGCTTTCCAATTCGTATCGGTGGTGATGGTCTCACTGGTTCCATCTGTGTAAGTGACTTCAAGTTGAGCAAGAAGGGCACTTTTATCACCGTAATAGCTCCTTTGTCCATTGAAACCAATATTGCCACGGTACCATCCGTCACCAACGATTGCCCCAATGGTATTTTTTGTCGTCAGCATCGTGGTAACCTCATAAGTCTGGTACTGAATACGGTTCTTATAACTGGTCCAACCCGGGGAGAACAGGTCATTCCCAACTTTCTTCCCATTGATATGCAACTCATAAAGTCCAAGGGCAGTGACATAGACCCTGGCCGACTTCACTTTCTTGCCCAGGGAGAACTCCTTTCTGAAATAGTGGGCCGGACGAGATACCAAATTATCCTTTTCTGTCCCTAACCTGATCCAGTTAGCTTTCCAATCGGCTTCTGCGAGGAGCCCCATCTCCCAATAAGCGGGTTCACTCCAGGCAGTGGCTTTGTTTTTGGCGTCCCATATCCTCACTTGCCACCACACCCTTTGTTTTGATTTGACGGCTGTACCCTCATAGGTTATACTGACCGATTCGGAAGAGTTCACTTTTCCGGTTCCCCAAAGCAGCTTTTTGGTTCCAGACAGGTTTCCTTGATTATCAGCAACCCTGATTTCATAAGCCTGTTGGATGAAATTGTTTTCAGTCGTTACGATTTGCCAACTCAGTCGTGGTTGGGCAACACCAATCCCGACAGGATTGATCTGGTATTCACATTTCAAAGTGGAAACGGTAGTTTTGGAATACCCTGCAATTGAAATGAGCGCTAATAACAATGAATGCAAAATTTTTGTGAAGTAGTTAATTCGCATTTTCGATTTATTTATGTGGTTAATTTCTTCAAAGGTAAAATAATATCTAACTCCAAACACCCGGATTAACAATAGAAATATCCCTTCTCCCCTCAAAAAAACCTAAAATATTCGCGGCTGCTTCGTGGGCAATTTCTATGCGGGTATCAATGGTGCCGGTGGCATTGTGGGGAGTAAGTACTACATTGTCAAGAGCAAGCAGCTCAGGGGTTATCACCGGTTCTGCCTCAAATACATCGAGTCCGGCGCCACCCAGCTTACCATTCTGAAGATATTTCACAAGCATCTTTTCATCGATCACCGGGCCCCGGGCTGTATTGATGATAATGGCCCCTTGTTTCATGCTTTGCATTGCCGCTTCGCCCAAAAGATGATGCGTTTCATTGTTCAAGGGACAATGCAAAGAGATAACATCCGATTTTTCAAGCAGCTCCTTCATGCTAACCAACCGGCAGTCATATTTTTGTTCGATATCGCCGGCCAACCGGGTGCGGTTGTAATAGATCACCTTCATCCCTGATGCAATGGCCCTGCGCGCAAATGCCTGGCCTATCCTTCCCATACCAACAATTCCCACTGTTTTGCCGAAGGTCCCTTTTCCCAGATTCTCCATCATTCCCCATTTGAAATGAGGATTGGACCTCAGGCCCCTGTCGGTTAAAGCTATGTTTCTGGTTAACGCCAACAGCAACCCGAAGGCCATTTCAGCAGTGGGTTCTGTGACCGCATTCGGCGTATTGCAAACAACAATGCCCATCTCCGTGGCCTTTGTCACATCGATGTTGTTGAAACCCACCCCAAAATTGGCAATGATCTTTACCTGTTTCCCTTCATTCATCATCTCCGCCTTAAATGGTTTGATGAAAACGGAGAGTACCCCATCGACTTCACGAATATGTTCCTTGATCTCCTCGTCAGAAAACATGAAATTTTGGGTTGGATAAATCAGGTCACATTTCTTTTCCAATTCTGAAAGCCCCTTCCGGGGAATAGCTGCAACAACAAGAATTTTTGGCTTCATTTTAAATAGTAGTTAATAGTAATGGACAATGGACAATTGAAAATGGACAATTATTTGATTATCGGAATTTGTGTAGGACAATCAGAAATAAAAAACTTAGAAACTGTTTAAATTTTGCAATTTCATATACCGGAGGTATAATATGTGGGTAGAAAGCCGATGGTTGAAGATCCATTTCGTCCCGTCCGGGACGAGATTGTCATTGGGGATTGATTTTCTACCCACATTAAATCCCTACCGGGATAAAAAATGTAAATTTAAACAGTCTCTTACAAATCTATTAAGTTTACCAAATAAATTAATATTGTATTACAACTTTGTAGCGCTCACCAGTTCAGGATTATATATCATTGTCAATTGTCCATTTTCAATTGTCAACTACTCAAATTCCTGATTCATTGTCAACTATCAATTGTCAATTGTCAATTTTTTAAACGTATCCCCCATCGCTTGTCACTAGAAATTTCCCATAATAAATGCCTGTGTAATAAAACCGCAGGGAGGAGAGTAACAGCGGAACCGACATCATCAGGTAAAGGAAAGCCAGGTAGGGAAAAGGGATCCAGCCTGTGGTCCGCAAGGTAATCCCCATGGTAATCATGAATGTCATTACCATATAACTCCTGAAATTAAAAAAAGAGAAAGCACACGGAAATTCCTCCTTCATTTTAAGGATCCTGAGGGTATGTTTCATCGATAATTTGGAGAACATCTTCAGGTAGAACAGGATTCCACCTGCAAGGGCGACCAATAATTTCAGCCAAATCATCCGGGTAGAAGTATCCAGCATCTTGTAACCCTTGAACATCAACATAGAACCTGCAAAAGTCCAGAGTGCAGCAGCAATAAAAAGAAGGAGACGTTTTGGAACGCCTGGTTTTAAACGAGTCAGAATTTTCACATTTACAAATTTAAAAAGAACCAAAGTCTTGCGAAATAAATACGTCTGACCTGTCCTAAAGTTCGCAAATGAAGGGAAAAAATGTGAATCTTACTTGACGAGTTCCAAAATATCGATGATCTGACCTGTAATTTTGACAATTTTCCGAAGTGTGACGGTAAGTTCAGAAAGCTGTTCTGAAGTCCTGTTCATCTCTTCAGTCAACGCATTTAGCGCCATACTTTCGTTTTTTAGTGCAACGATCAGTTTCTTTTCAAATGTTGAGACCAATAATCTTTCAAGATTTCTCAGATGCTGGGATGTCTTTTCGAGACTTTGCACTGTTTCAGAACTTAAATTTTTACCGGTTATTTCAACAAGAATGTCATACTGGGCCTTCCGGATCTCTTCCAATGTGATCTTTTTGTCCATTTTTATCATTTTTATCTTTTATTGTTTATTTCATTCAACATTTTATAAAGCCTCTCGACCTCTGTATAAAATCCGCACAGCGTTGCGGCAATCTCTTTCACAGTTTTGGTTTCATTGAGGGATTCTTCAAGCGCCAAATGGGCTATTCTGAGCTTTTTTACTGCCTCAATGGTTTGTTGCCTAAATTCTTTAAGAACTACGATCCTCTTTTTCAAACCGATGTAATCCCTTTCACTTTCTATGGTGGGAGGCATTCTTTTGGCAAAATAGAAGCCGAAACTTTCGCCCAAACCAGAATCTTCATTGGCAATGAGTTGAACAAGCAACTCCGACGACAAATACTTCTCCATCTCACTGCACAAACAGGACACCAGCGTATCTGCCTGGTTCACATATCTTTTCAGCGCTTTATATTGCCTGTTCGACAGGTATGTGTTGGTTCCCAGGCTAAGGGTTTCCCCTAACAAGGTACCCAGACCGGACGGCAACTTGCCAACTTCCGTTACCTGATTGTAATCTCCGGTCAGCGTTTCCAATTGCGCTCCAAAAGTTCCGTAAAGTTTACTGTTTGCCTTGGCAGGGGCATCGCTTGAGAGTGAAACCAATCCATTTGCATAGTTTTCCAGAATTTTAAATACGGGCCTTACCCTGGCGGGAACTTTGTCGTTACTGAAGCGTTCCCGGACAATGTCATTCAGTTCGTTTAGATGGGTGAACGGATCAGTAAAGGAGTTGGCATAATAAATTCCCCTGAGCTCACGAATTTCAGCAAGCTCCATCCATAACTTTTCAGGTAAAGTGGAGAAATTAGCGGTATTGACAGCAAATTGCTGGACAATCGCTCTTTGCTCTTTGGAAACGGAGATACAACTTCCAAGGAAGAGCAGCAGTATCAGGCAGTAACAAGGTTTCATCTAAGGGATTTAGGAAGAATGGGATATGCTACGCTACGGAAAATATGAAAAACAGATATGAGTTATGAGATATGAGTTATGAGATTAAAATTGTTTAAGTATCAAAATTGGAAAACAGGGAAAGTTAGGTATTTTAATCATGAAAAACGAATGAATTTCGAAATATTTTATGTCCTCGTCATGAGAAGCATCCTTCTTTATTTTGACGTTGTTTTTAGTGTAATTCTAAATTCGCAAAGTTGGATCGGTCAAATACTTCTTCATTCTGCTAAATCCGTATGATTTTATAGCCCGCGTTATCTCAAGCCAGGACAGTCAGAACGGTTATGTTGCTCATTATAAGACAGTATAACTTTGATTAAAATACTGTTTTTTGAACCATAACTCAAAGGCGGGGTCAACAAATTCAAAGACACTGTTAATTTCGTGAATAATGTCTGAATTTATGAGGATGGTTTTGTTTTTACTCACATTTCGTGGTGTGCCCAGTGCATGTTTTTGCATTACAGCAGTACTTGTAAATTGTGTTTCTCCTTTTACTACTGCTTTTAATAAATTTAGCTGGGTATGGCTGATGCTTTCGGTTTCTTTTTGATACAAAGGCGAATTGGCATTAATTAACTCTTTTAATGCAGTATTTACTTCGGTAATAGTAGCTTTTGTGTCAGTTAAATTCCAAATATAGTGAGCCAATTGTTGTACATACCACGAATGATTTTTCATTAATGAGGGAACCATTCCGGCAGTTTTTTCATCAATTTGTTTCCCTGTATTGGCAAAGCCGTTGCAAATAAAGTCAATCCACTTTTTTGTTTCAATTTTTTGAAGCAACATGATATCGCCAAAGCGATAAAAAGGTTTGGCAGGATTGTTGAATATATCGGTCATCATGTGGCGTTTGCTACCACTTTTCCACCAACGACGATTTGCCCCACCGCCGGGGTGATATAATGGTGGTGTTAATTCCATTGAGTAAATTGCTTTGCAATTTTGCGGATTCAGACTCCCTGTTCGTAAAAGAATGCTCACTAACCGTGGTGCCATATATAAATGGTGAATCTTTCATTTTTTATCGTTTAGTATTGTACCACATGGTATAATACACAAAGGTATAAAATTATGCCATTTTATAATTCCTTTTCCTTTGCTGTATATTTCTTCTAACCCCGACAGGTTCTGAAAACCTTTCGGGTTTAAACACGTTCCTCATCTAGCAAAGCAAACATCTGCTCCCCCCGGCGTTCGCCCTGGCTTAAACCGAAAACTCGCGGCCGAAGTCTTGAAAACAGCATACAGAAAACGCATCGAAACACGTTTAATATTTCCTGGCACGCATAATTGCCGCAAGCAGCTGATAACTACTCCACCCAGAAAAACGGCACAGGGAGTTACGAAAGCGAGGAACACATAACTTTCCTATCATTCACGCAACTAGCTACCATGCTTCATAATTATTCGATTTGAATGCAGCGAAACTGACGCATTAATTGCACCTGAAATCAACTCCAAATTACACCACTCGTTTAGTTAGACTTTACTTTAACCGACCATTTTCTTTTAGAAAACTCTCAAAACAAGAAGCCTTATTTTTCATCTTCTCTCCATTTTTTTCCTTTACCGATTTTTCAATAACTACATCATTATCAAATTTTATTCTAAAAGCATCTATCGATTTTGTCGTTAATGACTCAATGGTTGAAGACAGTTGTTCGTTTGGAATATAAGCTCCATATGAAATCGTTGTTACTAAATCACCCATAGTGATCTTTGAATTATTTAGAACCGCTGTAGCACTAAAATTTAATGGTTCTCCATCTTTCAAGCCTAGCATAAATTCATTTCCTTTTGATCCTTTTAATTGAGCTTCAGCTGCCGCATTTTGTTTTGAACTTTCAGATTTTTTTATAAGAAGTTGGATGAAATTTGCATCTTGTTCTGAACCAATTATTAACGTTACTTGCAATGTTGAAGTAGCACCACCAATAATCACTGCTCCAGAGCTTGTTTCAAATAATTCACCCATCCAGGCCGTAAATTTCTTCTTCGAAATTTTATCTACAGTTAAGATGTCTGGCTTACATTTTTGAGCAAATAAATCTAAATTAAATGAAGATAAAAGGATGCTCATTAAAATTAAAATTGTAATTCTTTTAAAGTTTGAGGCTAATTGTAGAGTTTTCATGTCTATAATAATTATAAAATTTTCCTACTCTTAAGGTTTTTCGGTATCACCCCGTTTTTAAAGTGGTTTCTGGATTCCACTTTTATGTTTTTTTTGTTACTTTAGGTGGTCGGCCTTTATTGACCATCAATACTATTCATAGTAGGTTATTAATCATCATCTTGTAAACATCAAACACAAAACGCATCAAATACATTCCATGTTTCTTGGGTATGTTACACGCTCTGCTTTAAAGAGGGTGCGCTCTTCGCTGCTTCGCGCTCATGGCGCACCCTAATTTTTAATGCAACGAACTGAAAAGCCAGCAGAAGAATAGGTGTCACCATCACCAAATTGACCATAATTGTATACTACACCATAAAACAAAGCACTCGGTGACATAATTTTCGTTGAACACCACCATAGTGCAGCTTGTCCAAAGAGAGAAAACGTTCCTGCTGTGAAACCATCAAAAGGCTGAGTTCCTTGCCTACACCCCCCTGGAAGGCCCGAAAAACCACTTGCATTGTTTGCGCCTAAGTTAGGGCTTAACCAGTGGCTAGTACCTGCCTCCTTAAGCTTACCACCTGCAACCTCAGCTCCTCCCAAATAATCTGTCAGAATTGTCCATTCATCACGGGTGGGAACATGCCAGCCTTGAGGGCAAAGGTCTCCTATGCCTACAGTATACCAATTGTATAATGCCCCATAGGTGTTTTTATTGGCATTGTCATTATTATACCAGCAGTAGCCTGAATTAGTAAGATTATTCCATGCAGTATTATCTGTAACATTTGGGATATTCAAGCCATTATTAAATTTTGTGGTTTTTAGGTTGGAGGCCATCCAAACCTGTGAGCCTATGTTAACTGTGGCATAAGTATTGCCATCGGTATCTGTAATAGTACCGTCGGAACTAGGTGCTGTAGTAAAGCTTAGATTGCCTCCATAAGATGTTCCCTGATTATTGATAGCATATGCTCTGAAATAGTAAGTTTTTGCTGCAATTAGTCCTGCAATATTTGATGAGAAACTACCAGTTCCATTGCCTATTGAGATTCTGGTGTTTGCTGTGGTAGGATTCTCCGTAGTTGCATAAACAATTCCACGTTCTATGACTGCTGCACTACCATCATTTGTCACATTTCCACCCAAAGTGGCTCCACTGGAGGTTATATTGGAGGCAGAAGCGGTTGTTACCGTTGGGGTTGAAATATTAGTTGTAAACGATTCCTGACTCCCATAAGCTGTGCCCTGACTGTTTACAGCATATGCCCGAACATAATAAGTGGTTCCTCCAGTAAGTCCTGCAATATTTGATGTAAAACTTCCAGTTCCTGTACCAATAGAAATCCTGATGTTTACTGTGGTAGGATTCTGTGTAGTAGCATAAACAACTCCACGCTCAATGACTGTTGCATTGCCATCATTGGTTACATTTCCACCCAATGTGGCTCCAAAGAAGGTTATATTTGATGCAACAGTAGTAGATACCGTGGCAAGCGAAAGGGTTAAACTGGTTGTAAAGGTTACTTGACTCCCATAAGCTGTTCCTTGACTGTTGGTCGCATAAGCTCTAACAAAGTATGTAGTTCCAGCTGTAAGTCCTGTAATATTGGAAGTGAAACTACCTGTTCCAGTTCCAATAGCTACCTTGGTGTTTGAAGTGGTAGGATTTTGTGTGGTTGCAAATACAACTCCACATTCGGAAACTGTTGCATTACCATCACCTGTCACATTACCGCCTAATGTTGCTCCTGTTGAGGTAATAGTTGATGCTGCAGTAGTTGTTATAGTTGCAAGTGAAAGTGTAATTGTCGTACTAAATGTTTCTTGGCTTCCATATGCTGTTCCCTGACTATTGATCGCATATGCCCTAACATAGTAAGTTGTTCCTGCGGTAACGCCAGTAACGTTAGTAGTGAAACTTCCGGTGCCAGTTCCAACAGCTACTTTGGTATTTGATGTTGTCGGATTTTGAGTTGTGGCATAAACAACTCCTCGCTCTGTAATCGTTGCATTTCCATCACTTGTAACATTACCCCCTAATATTGCTCCTGTGGCAGTAACAGTTGATGCTGATGTGGTTGTTACTATTGGAAGTGAAACCTTTACAGTTGGCGGTGTTACCACTTTTGTCGAATCTTTTGAGCAATAAAAAAGCATTGATAACATCAGTACTGCGAGAAGTACCCGCAAAATCACAAAATGATTTTTCATTGTGGTTTGGTTTAAGTGATTAAAAAATTGTTAGGTTTTTAACAAAAAAACAGCGTGGCCAAATTGCCTGCACCGTTTCAGAGGTCCGACCAAGGACCCGACAAACAAGAGCACAACAACGACCACGCCTTGACGTGGCGTTTTGCTTACTCTCCTGTTTGTCTTTTAAATTTGGTCGGTTTCTGAAACAGAATTCGGCTAAACGCTATATTTTATATTTCTTAAATTCTACATTCGATTATAATTCATTATTATATAGATATATACATGTATCAAAGTGAAATTTTATTTTTGTAACGATAAAGGTAAACATAAAAATATTTAATTGCAATTTTTTCCACTGAAAAAGATCGCTGAGTAGTTTAAGTTCTTTCATTAAGGCCTTAATGGCTACAGAAGTTAATCATCACTTTAGAGCCAAAATTGTCACTGATGTACCATAATGAGGCTTGTTCGTATAATAATTCCTTTACTATTCGTTCTGCAATATCTCCCATGTTCAATTTTTATTGAACTCCCATATTGGGATGTTTACCGGACGTTTACAAAATGGCTACCGGACGTTTATTAAAATGGTTATCAGATGCTTGCCGGATGTACACGAAATGGCTACCGGACGTTTATCGGACGTTTATTAAATGGTTATCAGACGTTCTTTAAATTATTCTTGATAAAACATATTTAGTGCCTCTTCCCGTGCTGCCTACTCTTTCAAGCAATTGTTTCTCCGTCAAATCTTGCAATTCAATCGATGCAACAGTTTTTTTGATTGAGTTTATCTTTTGGTACTCAGAATTTATTTGATTTTTGAGTCTATCAAAATTAAGAATCTTATCCGGAAATTATCTCTTTCTATTTTCAATTTCCAACCCTGTTCACCAGAAACCCCTGGATCAATTTTGTCTGGTTGAGATTAGTATTGAGGTTCCTGTTTACAATGAATTTATTTTCGGTTATTTTGACACGTATTCTGAAATTATTGCTACTTTTTCGTCAATATTGATGAAAAAACAGCGATATTTTTGTCAGATTGGACAAAAATATCGGTTTTAGTAATTGAAAAACAAAAAAAAACATATTATGAGACCGTTTAAAATTTGCTTTTTTGTCCCGTACGGGCGAAGTCATTAAATTAAGAAAATTTTATGCGACTCTCAACAGATTGCTTCACACTTCGTTCCTCGTGTTCGCAATGACGGATCATTTTTTTGGAGGTGAGGGTTGAAAGAAGGAGGCGGATAATGAGTTTTCGGTAATTGCAGAATCGCCGTCCGCCTCCTTCTCTCCACCCTCACAAAGTCAACAGCATACCGTCATTGCGAGGAGGAACGACGAAGCAATCTGTTGATATTCAGTTAAATATACAGTAGACGGACTGTTCTAATATTCGCAATTTTGATCTTGTTACTAATCCTGCTTACTCTTCCCAATTTTCCACAGAATCATTTCTTATCTTCACAACAAATTTCTGAGGTTTTATTTATAGAGAAGGAGCAATCATGCGGAGAAAGAACTTTCTGGCAATTGTACTGTTTCTGACTTTCAGCTGTTTGGCAAATGCCCAATCGCTTGATTTTTATCTAAAAAAGGGACTCGAAAACAGTCCGCTACTCAAAGAATTCAACAACCAACTGCTCTCCGGTGCCCTCGATAGTTTGTTGACCAGCACTACCTACAAACCACAGATTAACCATGTTTCACAAGCCCTATACGCACCTGTCGGCAAAAATCTGGGGTATGACGAAGCCATCACCAACGGGGGTAATTTTTCTGCCCTTGTCAACCTGGTGCAACCGCTGCTCAACAAACGGATCAAAGAGGGCCAGTTCAGGGATATTTCACTTTCCAATCAGGCCATTGGAGGTTTCCCCCATAAAATAGGCTCTCCTTTGTGTATTCCTTTGTGCCTTCCTTTGTGGTGAAGTTTCACAAAATCTTATCACAATGGTCCAAAAGGATATCACGAAGGGCTCAACGGGAGTAAAAATCAAAGATTTAACAAACATATCCCAACTTATTACCTCTTTTCGCCTTTGAATTGTGCTAAAAATTCATTATTTATAATAACTATTTAACATATTTACTTAATAACTATTGAATATATACCTCTATATTAGCTGTTTACATTTCTATTATTTATACAGTCTAAATTAAAATAACGAGCCCAAAAACGTAAACCTGCTGCAAAAAAAATCGTATTAAAATGTGATAAACTTTTCAGTAACCAATTAAATTTTAATGCGATGAAAGGAAAATACTATTTTGCCACACTTTTTGTGCTTCTTGTGACAGGATTTATTCTATCCAATTGTACGAAATCGGAAACGGTTGATCCGTTCGAAATCAAACTGGCCAGCTCTTCTACACTTGGCAGTTACCTGACTGATAAAGCCGGAAATGCATTGTACTTCTTTGCGAATGACGCCAATGGACTTAACAATTGCACCGGTGGTTGCACTACGGCATGGCCTATTTTTACCGTTGCTATGCTCTCCATGGACAAATTGGCTCCGGGCCTCTCATTTGCAGATTTCGGAACGATCAATGTTGGAACAGGAAATCAGGTCACTTACAAAGGGTGGCCACTCTATTATTATGCACCAGGTGGCGTACGTGAACAACCTAATTTAACCTCCGGCGAGGGTGTCAATAAATTATGGTTTGTCGCTAAACCAGACTATACCTTTATGCTGGCAAATGCCCAGCTCGTTGGAGCCGATGGAAAGAACTACATTGTATCTGCTACCAATGTTTACTCTGAAGGGGTTGGGAAAACCACCTATTTCACCGATATCAGTGGCCGTACACTTTATGCTTTTGCAAAAGACAGCGCCAATTTAAACAAGTATACGAAGGCCGACCTTTCCAACAACGGAATCTGGCCGATCTATGAAACAAACAAAATTGTTGTGCCTTCGATTTTGGACAAATCGTTGTTTGGTACCATAACCATTTATGGAAAAAGTCAGCCTACCTACAAAGGATGGCCTATGTATTATTATGGCCCGGATGCCGATGCCTCAGGCAAGTTCAGAGGAAACAACAAGGGTGTCAGTGTTCCAAAACCCAATGTTTGGCCAGTATTTATAATGGATTCCCCTCCCGCGCCAAAGAAATAAACTACTAAAAAGTGGTTATAAAACACCAAAAGAGGCTATTTAAGGCCTCTTTTGGTGTTTTAGGCGCATTTTAAGCGTTGAAACAAGGTATCTCTTAACTACGAAGGGGGAGTAATCTCAATTTAAGCATCTATCCTTCTTATGAACTGGTTATCCATCGTCTCTCGGTAGTCGTTCAGCCGGGATTTTATCTTTTCAGAAAGACGACCCTTAACAACAAGCCACCTACCTATCTGCGCCTGGGTTTGCTATTTCAGCGCACCAATAGAATTCTCACAGGTATCTGTCTGCGGGCGCACAATTACCAAGTTTCAGATTTTATCGAATGGAGCGCCGGCTATCGGATTAATCTTTCTTTCGAATGAATTGAGTCCGCCATTCATCCAATTGGCAAAGGTGACTCCTTTTCACACATACTTATTAATCATCTCTATTAATTCCCTCTTCTTAAATGGTTTGGTGAGAAAATCAGCACACCCGGCCTTCAAAGCGCTCTCTTTCTCTTCTGGTGTAGAATATGCGGTTTGGGCAATGATTGGAATATCAGGGAATTGTTGTTTCAGTATTTTCGAGGCTTCGATCCCACCCATAACCGGCATTTTCAGATCCATTAAAATAAGGTTGTAGCTGTTCTTGAGAGCCAATTCAACTGCTTCTTTTCCGTTGGTAGTATGATCAATTCTTTTTACTTTGTCTTTTAGGAGAATCTCGATATATTTATAACTGACCGGTTCGTCTTCGGCAATGAGAATTGTTAAATCCTTCAAATATTTTTGTTCCGTTTGGAGCAATGGTTTTCCTGGGTTTATCTTCTCAGGTTTTTCATAGGGAATTAAGAAAAAAAAATGCGAACCCTTATTTAGACCGGAACTTACGCCAATCACACCACCCATCAATTCAACCAACTCTTTTGCAATGCTCAACCCTAATCCGGATCCTTCTATAGCGGAAGATATTGCTTGTTCACTACGGTAAAAAGACTCGAAAATTCTTTCCTGTTCTTTTTCAGGAATACCAATTCCGGTGTCTGTCACATAGAATTTAACCAATCCATCTTTCAGCTCAAACCCAAGTTTCACAAAGCCTTCCATGGTATATTTGATAGCGTTAGCTACCAAATTAGTAAGTATTTGTTTAATTTTGCCTGCATCAGATTGCATGACGAAGTCTTTATACTGCCCTGGGATAATTATCGCAATGTCAAGTTCCTTTTTTAATCGGGGGTGGTTAAACATCCGGAAGACATCAGTGACCAACTCTGCGGGTTTGAATCGGATACTGTCAACTGGCAATTTCTCACTTTGCAGCCGCGACAATTGTAACACATCATCTATCAGCGAAAGCAATTGCTTCGAGCATTTTTGAATAATAGCGGCAAACTCTCTTTTTTCATCCCCTTCAGCCTCCATCAACAAATCGGAGAAACCCATAATAGCGTTCATTGGTGTCCGTATTTCGTGGCTCATGTTGGCCAGAAATTCCGATTTTATGCGAATACTTTCTTTTGCTTTTACGTCAGCTACCTTAAGCCCGAGCCCATGCTGGTTAGGTTTAGTGACATCCAAGTTTTCGTTCAGAAAAAGTATATTCCGTTGTTCGTCAACTATATCCATCCCCAACGAGATAGATTGCAAAATCAAATTGATTAATTCATTGCTTTCCTTTAAAGTTTGGTTGGACAGTACAAGCTCATTCGCACTCTTTTCCAATCTCGGAGTATCTCTAAGAATTTGCCGCTTTCCCCGGTAGGATTTCACTTCTGGTTTCATTTTTTTCACTTTTGAAAATATTTACATCATTCTGCCCCTTTTGAGCATAATGATTAGGTTAGGACTAAATTTCTTAAAATGTGAAATGCAAAACTGTACCGCTATTCAAAACCTAAAAATCAGGTTTCTCAATAATTCTCTTATTTACTCTTGTGTTATTTTTTGGATTGGTCAATAATATTTCCCTATTCTCAACTACCTTTTCGATAGCCGCCACAACATCCGGAAAACGTTTACTACCTGGCCTCAAAAAACTCATGTAAGCATTATGGGCTTTGATCCCCAGAATTTTACCAACGAGCCCCCAATCCCCTATTTGCATTTTTTTTCGCAGTTCTTCAGTTTTTGACATTTCTTGTTGTATTTTTGTGAAAAGCTTTTCACAAATGTATTACCATATGACAACATATGCAAGTAATTTCAGAAGAAATATTATCATATGACAATAAATAATAGGATAGAGCTAATAATCAACTCATTAGAATTAAATAATAATTCCTTCAGCATGCGTATTGGTGTTAATTCTACCGTTATTCATAACATTGTAAAGGGTAGAAACGCCCCGAGTTACGACGTTTTACTAAAAATACTATCGTCATTTGACAATATCAATGCAGATTGGCTTATAACTGAAAAGGGGGAAATGATCAACAATAATAAAAGGATAGAATATACAAAATCGTCAACTGATTCAAACGTAAGCTTAGCCGAGCCAATAGAAAAGATGAAGAGGAAAGAAGACAATCTATCGGCACAAATACTTTCTATCGGAAATCAGTTATCTGGTCCTTGCCCAAATTGTTCAACAATGAAACATGCCCTGGAACAAACAGAAAGGGCACTTAAACATGCAGAATCTGAGATCGAAGCAAGAAAAGAGACAATTTTACTACTTACGGACAAGATAAACAACCTTACTGCTGACGCCCTGAAGGACAGGCAGAAAAGAAAGACTGCTTCTTAAAAATTTTGTCGTCAAACTTCCTTTACTCATCCTTAAACATATAAAGAAATAGCTGCGACTGAATCTGACAATAAGAGATTAAGTCGTAGCTATTTCTTTTGCGCCTATTTCCATTTTATTAGTGGTTAGTGATAAATGGTTAGTGCTTAGTCAATTCCTTTATCCTTGTTTTTCAAAATTACTTTTTTAGCACTGAGTGGAGAAATTACTTTTTCACCAGTTTTTGCTTCCAGTTCCAGGCGTGCATTGCGTGCGATTTCGCCCCTTTGTTTAGCTACTTTTGAGTGTTCTACCATCGAATCAGGGTTCTTTGTTTCCGAAATTCGTTTGGTCGATAGTTCTGCCAACATATTCAATACCAATTCGGTATTGGTCATATTGTCGCGAAGGTTTTCTTTTTTCAAGCCCTTGAATTGCTTGTATTCTTTCGCCGTTTTGTCGGCCCAGGTTTTGTAAATGATATCAGTCAAAGTAGCAAAATGTATTCCTTCTACCAAGCCTCTCGATTTCCATTCGTCAGTCAGGTCTTTGCGTATTTCGATGCTTTTTAACCGTTGGTTTATCCAGTTGTCTGAATATCCAAGCCTTTTATAATCCATCATGGCCTGTTCAATGGATAATTCAGGGTCCTGTATCTGGTCTAACCGCTCTTTGGCTACCTGGGCAATCCACAGTTTAAAAGGTTCAGCTTTGGGCGAAGGGATGGACTGAATCAAACGGAAAAGTTGATCGGTATTGGCTACGTCTGTTTTATACTTTTTCCCATCAGAAGCAGGCATTTTCAGTTGTCCGATTTTTTCGGACAACTCACTACCTTCTTTTTGAAGCTTTTTCTTTAAATCGTTCCAGTATTTTCGGGGCCGGTCCGTATCGGTCAGCACTTCAACGACATTGATGATTGAGAAATACCACTCTTCGGTTTCTTCGTCCCAAATGGTACGCACTTTGCGCGCTTCAAAGATTTTAATTCCGTCTTTCATCCCTTTTGTTGTTAATGAAATACTTTGAACTAATTGTTCCGTTGACTACAGTTTGTAGTCAACTCGTTCTTCTCTTTCTTCAAACTAACTTCTATAAATATTCTAAATTAAAAAGGGCCATTTTTCAACTGTCCGAAAAAATCGGACAGTTGACTTCTACTTTTATTTCAGTTAATTAATCATATTTTCCCCGTTAACATCATCTGCATCATCCCCGCCCTTACCTCCTCCTATTTTTCACACTCTGCTGCAAATTGGGTTATTCTATCATCTTTATCGCTTAGAACTTGGGCAATAGCGCTTTGTCCTGTTTTAGTAGGCGACAAAAACATCTTGAAATTTTCAAATGTAGATAATCTCAAAGAATCAATTGTTGCTTTTACTGTGCTGTTCTACTACATTTCTGTAAAAATAGATCTTTTCTGTAGGACAGCTACCAATTCCCCTAAAGAACTTCAGCCATTAAGTTAGTCGCCAAACACACAACACCCCAAAATAGAAAGAGGAACCTTTCAGCTCCTCTTTCCAAATTCTTTGTCACTTTTGTCTTATTATTTAACTTCTTCGAAATCTACATCGGTCACTTCACCATCTCCCTTGGTACCTTTTTGCTGAGATGCTTGGGGTTCTCCGGCTTGCGGACCTGCCTGTGACTGGGCATTGTACATCTCCTGGGATGCAGCCTGAAAGACAGTATTCAACTCTTTAGTTGCCGCATCGATTGCAGCAAAATCCTTGTTTTTATGTGCCTCTTTAAGATTGTTCAAGGCAGTCTCAATTGGTGCTTTTTTGTCGGCCGGCAATTTATCGCCAAACTCCTTCATCTGTTTCTCCGTTTGAAAAATCAGGGAATCGGCATGGTTCAGTTTTTCGACCTGCTCCCTGGCTTGCTTGTCAGTCTCAGCATTGGCAGCAGCCTCCTCCTTCATCCGTTTGATTTCATCATCACTTAGACCTGACGAAGCTTCTATACGGATCGATTGTTCCTTGTTGGTGGCTTTGTCCTTTGCAGTTACATGCAGGATCCCGTTTGCATCAATATCGAAGGAAACTTCAATCTGCGGAATACCGCGTTGTGCCGGGGGCAGACCGTCGAGGTGGAATTTGCCGATCGTTTTATTGCCTGCAGCCATCGGACGTTCGCCTTGAAGTACGTGAATTTCTACAGAAGGCTGATTGTCAGAAGCTGTTGTAAATGTCTCGGATTTCTTGGTAGGAATGGTAGTATTTGATTCAATCAGCCGGGTCATTACACCTCCCATGGTTTCAATACCCAGCGATAGCGGAGTAACATCCAGCAAAAGAACATCTTTCACCTCTCCGGTTAAGACTCCACCCTGAATGGCAGCGCCTACAGCAACTACTTCATCCGGGTTAACCCCTTTGGATGGTGTTTTACCGAAAAGTTTTTGTACTACATTTTGAATGGCAGGAATACGGGTTGAACCACCTACCAGGATCACTTCGTCAATGTCGCTGATGGTGAGACCTGCATTCTTCAGAGCCTTG
Organism: Prolixibacteraceae bacterium; assembly: GCA_023228025.1. Lineage (GTDB taxonomy): Bacteria > Bacteroidota > Bacteroidia > Bacteroidales > Prolixibacteraceae > CAINVV01. Next base: position 27,253 of record JALOCD010000004.1, read on the forward strand.
TTACAAGGTTCAATGGTTGCATTGATCAATGAATCGGAAAGTTTCTCAAATTGTGCACGGGTCAGTTTTTTGACCAGGTGTTTTGGAATACCGTTTACCGGCATGATGTAAGGCAGGTTGATTTCAGTCTCGGTAGAACTCGAAAGTTCAACTTTGGCTTTTTCGGCTGCCTCTTTCAAGCGCTGTAGCGCCATTGGGTCTTTGCGCAAATCAATGCCTTCGTCGGCCTTGAACTGATCTGCCAACCAGTCAATGATGACCTGGTCGAAGTCGTCGCCACCCAGGTGGGTATCCCCATCCGTAGATTTTACTTCGAAAACGCCCTCACCCAATTCCAGGATGGAGATGTCAAAAGTTCCGCCTCCAAGGTCAAATACGGCAATCTTCATGTCCTTGTGCATCTTGTCAAGACCATAAGCAAGCGACGCTGCTGTTGGCTCGTTAATGATACGGCGAACTTTCAGTCCGGCAATTTCACCGGCCTCTTTGGTCGCCTGGCGTTGAGAGTCGTTAAAATAAGCCGGAACGGTAATAACGGCCTCTGTTACCTCTTGTCCCAGATAATCTTCGGCGGTCTTCTTCATCTTCTGAAGGATCATCGCTGAGATCTCTTGCGGAGAATAGAAACGGTCGTCTATTTTTACACGCGGTGTATTGTTGTCACCCTGAATAACGGCAAAAGGAACCCTGCCAATCTCCTTGGTCACCTGATTGTAGGTCTCTCCCATGAATCGTTTGATCGATGAGATTGTTTTTGTTGGATTGGTAATAGCCTGTCTTTTGGCCGGATCACCCACCTTACGTTCCCCATTGTCAACAAATGCCACGATCGAGGGAGTTGTACGTTTGCCTTCACTATTGGGGATCACAACTGGTTCGTTGCCCTCCATGACTGCAACACATGAGTTGGTTGTCCCTAAGTCAATTCCAATAATTTTTCCCATTTTGTCCTATTTAAACTATTAATATTTTTTTGCTTTTATTTTATCTTAATGACTAATGACAATCAATCTTTGTGCCAATCCTTCCAAAACCATTTTTTTTGCGACTATGTGAACCGAAACTTCCATTTCCAGGGATGTGCTGTCATATTTTGTGACAAAACGACAGAAATATTTAGTGAAGCTGGCACATTTGGCATTTATTCATAATTGGATATCTTTGAATGGAAATACTACATACTATCATTAACATTTAAACCAAATGCAAAAAAAAATTCTAACAGGAAAGCAGGCTGACCGCCTTGCCTCACTAGATGTTTTACGGGGTTTTGATATGCTCTGGATAATTGGCGGAGGCAGTCTGATCGTTGCCCTCTCGAAAGCCCTTGACTGGGGCTGGCTGAACGTTGTTGCCGAACAGATGGAGCATGTCAGGTGGGACGGATTTCACTTTGAAGACCTGATATTCCCCCTGTTCATGTTTATCTCCGGAGTTGCAATCCCTTATGCAATGACCTCCAAAATTGAGAAAGGAGACGACAAATCTCTTCTATTAAAAAAGGCAGCAAAGCGCGGGATCATCCTGATATTGTTGGGCATCATGTACAATGGCGCCCTGCAGCACGGTTTCTCCAACATGCGTATTCCAAGTGTGCTTGGACAGATTGGGTTCGCCTATTTCTTCGCAGCCACCATTGTGATCTACACGAAAAGCATGAAGTCCAGAATTATCTGGCTGGTTGGATTGCTCATCTCCATCGCTACACTTCAGCTGGCTGTTCCGGTTCCAGGGCAAGGTGCAGGCTTACTGGATCCCGTAAATGGGATCAATGCATGGCTCGACCGATTGCTTATCCCCGGTAGGCTGCACGGAAAAACTTTTGACCCGGAAGGACTGCTTTGCAGCATTTCTGCGATTTCCGTTACGCTGATGGGGGCGCTGGCAGGCGGAATCCTTAGGGATGGCAAGCCTGCTTCCGGAAGAAAAGCTTCTACCCTTGCCCTCATTGGCGCCTGCCTTGTCGTTGTTGCCCTAACGCTTTCAATCTTCTACCCTATCATCAAAGCAGCCTGGACAGTGCCTTTTGATCTTCTCACAGCCGGCATCAGCTTTATGCTGTTGGCCTTATTCTATTATTCAATCGATGTCAAAGATTGGGTTAACACCTGGGCGTGGGGAATCGGCAAATACAAAATACTCTTTTTCAAGGTTATTGGAATGAATTCCATCACTATCTACCTGGCAACCAGGATTTTTGATTTCCGCGATGCCTCCTCCTTCTTCCTCGGATTCCTTGAACCAGCCCTGGGCAACTGGATCGTGATCCTCGGTGCAATCGCCCTCGAATGGATGTTCCTGCACTTCCTTTTCAAAAATAAGATTTTCCTGAAAGTGTAGGAAAAGTTGAGAGTTGAAAGTGGAAAGTTGAGAGTGGAAAGTTGAGAATTAAAGGTCAGTGGATAAACCTAAAACGAATTTGATTTGACCCGTCCTGGCAAGCGTTCGATTGAGCGTAACATTTATCATTCAGAATTAACATTCAACTTTCCACTCTCCACTTTCAACTCTCAACTCTTTGCTATATTTGTCCCAATAAAACTCTAGCGTTATGTCAGTGCACAAAGAGATTAAAAGGGTAACTACCCATGTACTTTCGGAGATGAAACTGCACGGGGAAAAGATATCCATGCTTACCTCCTACGACTACAGCATGGCTAAACTGGTGGACCAGGCAGGGATTGACGTAATCCTGGTTGGAGATTCTGCCGCCAATGTCATGGCGGGACACGAAACTACCCTCCCAATCACCCTGGATCAGATGATCTACCATGGAAAGTCGGTCGTCAAAGCAGTGACGCGCTGTCTGGTGGTTGTCGATATGCCTTTCGGCACTTACCAGGGAAATTCGCTCGAAGCATTGAATTCTGCCATTAAAATCATGAAAATCACCCATGCCGATGCAGTCAAGCTGGAAGGAGGCAGTGAGGTGATCGAATCGGTACAACGAATCCTGTCGGCAGGGATTCCGGTAATGGGTCACCTCGGTTTAATGCCGCAGTCCATCAACCGTTATGGCACCTATGTGGTTAGGGCCAAGGAAGAAGATGAAGCCAATAAGCTGCTGAAAGATGCAAAATTGCTCGAAGAGGCTGGATGCTTTGCCATAGTGCTGGAGAAGATTCCGGCAGCGCTTGGGGCTCAGGTCGCGAAAGAGTTGAAAATCCCAATCATCGGCATTGGCGCCGGTGGTGGCGTAGATGGACAAGTCCTTGTGATCCACGACATGCTCGGCATCACCCAGGAGTTTTCACCCAGGTTTCTGCGCCGTTACCACAATCTGGCAGCCGAAATCAAAGGGGCCGTGAGCCACTATATCAACGATGTAAAATCGATGGATTTCCCTAATGAAAAAGAGCAGTACGAGTGAAATAATTAGTTGATGTGTTGATGTGAGGATTTGAAGATGAGTTATGAAACTTGAGAAAATGAGGAATTATACATCCATCAGCAAATCAACACATCTGCAAATCAACTAATCAACACATCATTGTCAAAGGCATGCAAGAAAAAAAGCTTGAGGTTCTCTTTGAGGACAATCACCTCATCGCCATCAATAAACGCTGTGGGGATATTGTACAGGGGGATAAGACCGGAGATAGCCCAGTCGGGGAAGAGATAAAAGCCTATCTGAAGGAGAAGTACCACAAACCGGGAAATGTTTTTTTGGGAGTGACCCACCGGCTGGATCGGCCAACGAGCGGCGTACTACTTTTTGCCAGAACTTCAAAGTCTCTTACCAGGATGAATGAACTTTTCAAAAATGAAGGGGAGATCAGAAAAACATACTGGGCAGTTGTTGATGTCAGACCAGACCCCCTGGAGGCCACCCTGGAGCATTGGCTGGTTCGCAACGAGAAACAGAACAAGTCTTTTGCCTATCCAAGTGAGCAGAAGGAGTCAAAAAAGGCATCGCTTACCTATCGTTACCTTTCTTCTTCCGATCGTTTTCATCTGCTGGAAATTGAACTTCACACAGGGCGGCATCACCAGATCAGGGCGCAGCTGGCAGCCATAGGACTTCATATCAAAGGCGATCTGAAATATGGATTTCCAAGATCCAACAAGGATGGCGGCATCCACCTACATGCCCGTACCATCCGTTTTATCCATCCCGTCACCCTTGAACCGGTAACCATCACCGCACCCGTTCCAAACGATCCCGTATGGAATTTTTTCGGACAATTATAAATGCAAGATCTGACGAATGCAGAATCACCGGGAAAAAACTTTGCCCAATATTTGCGTGCAACACAAAATCTGCAATTACTGATCCCATCATGAACCTTGATAACTCAGGATAATCAGGAAAAACTCCCACCAATATAGTCTCGGGTCAGCTGATGTTTTGGATTTGTAAAAATTTCGGTCGCACTGCCAAATTCAATCAGTTCGCCCATATACATGAATGCCACATAATCGGCTATTCGTCTCGCCTGCCTTAAAGTATGCGTTACCAAAACAATGCTGTACTCCTTCTTCAGGGAGAGAAAAAGTTGTTCAATTTTAGTAGTGGCGATGGGGTCAAGCGCGGAGGTGGCCTCATCTCCAAGAATGATTTCGGGTGAGACTGCCAGACCCCGGGCCAGGCACAATCTCTGCTGCTGACCGATAGAGAGCCGGATAGCCGGTGCTTTGAGCCGTTCCTTTACTTCTTCCCACAAACCCACTGCTTCCAATTGGTTTTTTACAATTTCGTATAGTTTTCGCTTGTTCCGCGTACCATGAATGCGGGGGCCATAAGCTACATTATCGAAGATCGACATAGGTAGCGGGCAAGGCCGTTGTGACAGCAATCCCATTTTTTTCCGGATATTCTCTACTTCAACATCCTTTCCGTGAATATTTACTCCGTCAACAAGCACTTCGCCTTCAATCTTTACATCAACCGAGTTCTGGAGCAGACGGTTAAAGGTCTTCAGCAAAGTGGTTTTTCCACATCCAGATGGCCCAATGATACAAGTAATGGCTTTGTCCGGGATGTCGAGACTAACATTTTTCAAAATATGGTTTTTGGTCAGATAGACATTCAGATTTCTGACGCTAATATGTGGTTTTGTCTTGAAAATTTGATCAACAGCGACCTGATTTTGGGATTCCTTCATTACCTTGAATTTTTCGGTGGGTGAATCTATATGTTTTTCGATCCGAAGCAAATTTGGTATCATATCTTGTTTTTTGAAAATTTACGACTGTAATAACGACCGGCAAGGCTCAAAACTAAAACGATGAAAGTAAGGATCAATGCGGCGGCATAAGCCCTGTCCTGAACTTCGACGATGGGACTGCTAAGCTGAAAGAATATGGCCAACGGTAAGGTTGCCACCGGTTGAGAAAGAGAGGTAGGAATGCTGTCGGTATAACCTGCGGTAAAAAGCACTGAAGCTGCATCACCAATGCCACGCCCAACCGAAAGGATGATGGCTGTAATAATTCCTGGGGCAACCTGACGCAAAATTGGCTTGATTATTTCAGACCGGGTTGCTCCCAAAGAAAGGGCGGCATCCATCATTTCTTTCGGCACACGTCTGACCACTTCATCGATTGACCGAATCAGAATGGGAACAATCAGAAAAGTCACTGTCAGGATTCCGGCAAACAAGGAAGATCGTAAACCCAGGTACACCATCAGGGTAAATCCGAATGCCCCGTAAACAATGGAGGGGATTCCAAACAAAACATCGAACGACAAGCGTGTAAACTGTGCCAATCGAGACTTTTCCGGCAAATAAAGGTTAATGTACAAAACAATCGGAAGACTGAAACTCAGGCCAAGAGTTATTGATCCGATCACAATATACAACGAACCTATGATTGCATTGAGTAAACCGCCTTCCTTACCAATGTAAAATCCGCCACCGGGAATTTTCGAAACCATGTCCCAGCTCATTGCCGGAAGTCCCCTTTTGACAACTGCAACAATGATCATAAATAGAGAAACTACAATGATCATTGTGGCGGCCATCATTAACGCTTTGAAGATTTTTTCTTCCATTTTTTTTACTCGAAAATGTTTCATAGGGCAAAATTCTTTTCAATCCGGATTAAAACCAATCGTGAAATGGCATTAAAAGCGAGGATAATGACAAACAAAAGCAAGGCAGAAAGCATGAGAGCTGAGTCGTACATCGGAATCGACATCATCTCACCGTAATTGTTTGCAATGAGTGCAGGCAACGGGTATGCAGGATCAAAAACCGAATTCGGCACTTCCGAGACATTTCCGCAGACCATGAGTACTGCAATTGTTTCTCCAAAGGCCCGGGAAAGCGCTAGAATGACTGCGGCGGCAAGGCCCGGAAACGATTTGCGCAATACCACTTTTTTGATGGTTTGCCAGTTGGTAGCGCCAAGGGAAAGCGAGGCTTCCCGCAAACCTCCTGGTAAGGCATCGAAGATTTCAATAAACACTGAAATCATCAGGGGAATGATCATGATGGCTAGAACAATAGCGCCAGCCAACACGCTGTAGCCCGTTGAGAACTCAACAAAATGTGGCGCCAACGTTGTTGATATGAAGGGCACAACAACTAATATTCCCCAAACGCCATAAACCACCGGTGGAATTCCAGCCAATACATCAACCATAGGAAATACGATTTTTTTGATGTACGGCGCGGCATATTCTGAAAGATAAATAGCAGAAAGCAGACAAAGCGGTAAGGAGATCAGGATTGCGATTCCGGTAACCCATAAGGTTCCCATGATGAAAGGATAAAACCCAAATTCACCCTTTAAAGGGCGCCAGCTTTCTCCTGATAAAAGACTCCACAACGATTGCTGATCCAATATCGGAACTGATTTATAATACAGGCTGATGCCTATGATAACCGCAAACGATAAAGAAATAACCGTCAGAAAAAGCATGGAATTCCGAAGTACTAATTCTTTAATCTTTCGATAGTTGTTGTATCGGATTTTATTCATTATCCCAATTTAATTTTATCCATCTCAATTAAAACCTAAACCTGACAGGCTTTTTCATCCTGTCAGGTTTGATAAATGCAGAAAAAAATCTGCTATTCAACAGTTTATTAAAGTCCCCCTTTATTTTATCTTTTCCAGTCCGGTTGCAAGTTTTTCCTTCGAAAGATTAATATACCCGCTTTCCAAAACATATTTCTGTCCTTCGGTGAGCGACCATTTGATGAATTCGACCAACTCCTTTTTTACTGGTTTTCCGAAAGTCACAAAATAAAGGTCACGTGCCGGTGGTGATGGATATTTACCGGTGGCGATGGCATTGACGATTTCGTCCATGGTATTGTAAAAATTCTCATCCGGATCTATTTTCCCATTCTTATTGATGTCCAATGGAAGAACTTTAATGCCTGGATTGGGCTTTTTAGTTTGGGCATCATAAGCATAACCAATATTATTGAACGCAATTCCTGAAGGATCTTTTGATACGGCTTGTGCCAGTCCCGGATCACCGAAAACACCAACACCTAAAAGATCTTCCTGCTTTTTGCCCAGGTATTTTGCCCAGGTTTCAGCAGCTCCGCAGGCATCGGAACGGGTGTAAATACGAATTGGCACCTTACTGTTTGTGCCTAGAGCTTGTCCCCAGGTTTTCGTTTTACCGGTTATAAAAACTTTGATGGCTGCATCGCGGTCTAAACCAATGGTCAGGATGTCTTTAATATTGGGGTTTACCGCACTAACTGTAGGTACTACTGCATCTTTGGTAACACCAATGGCATAAGCTCCCTTTTTAGTTTCCTCCGGATAAATTTCGCGTGACACCATTCCGATATCGACCATGTTCGACAGGGCATCTGTCATTCCTTTACCGGCCCCACCGGCTGAAATGTCAATTTTTACTCCCGGATGGATTTTTCTGAATTCTTCGGCCCATTTTACAGTGAGCGGATACAGCGCAAATGCACCGGAAATACTGATACTTCCTTTTAAAGACTCTTTGGGCTGACTCGATACTTTACTGGCTGAAAGTGTTGATATCAGCAGTAGAGCAAAAAAATATGAAGTGAATTTTTTCATCGCATATAAATTAAATTTAGTGACTAATTAAAAACCGATTTGAAGCTGAACATTGGCAAAATTGTTGTCGATGCTAGTACCTTCTTCCTGTTTGATTGTATAGTTGATCTGTAATTTGGTATTGGCATTGAAGTTATAATTCACACCCAATACCACCCAGGTTGAAGCATTATCAGCTTTGGCTTTGTCCGCATCATAAAAATCGTATTTGGCTACCAATTGAACTTTTTTCTGAAGTAGATAATATCCGCCAAGTAAATAATATCCGTCCCGTTCTGTAAGATCGTCCTTCCCGTAAATATATTCGCTACGTAAGGAGAAGTTTTTCCGGTCGTAGCTCACGTCAAAACCAAAACGGTCGCGGTTAACTATTTTTGAAGGGGTTGTAACGACTGTACCAGTTTTAACTTCGGGTACAAAGCGTGAACCATCATACCATGCGCCACTAACTGCGAGACCAGTCACCGGATAAAGAATCAGGCGTGCAGCATAATCTTTATCTTCGTCTTTATCAGCAGTATTTATTCCTGAGCCGTTGTAAACACCCAAACGGTAATCAACCACCGGACGGTCTTTCAATTTCAGAATGGTACCACCAAGCAGGATTCCAATGTCGCGGCCATTCTGGTTGCCACCCACATCTTTCCCGCGGGCAGTTAAAGCCTCTACCACCTGCGAGCGATCTATCAATTCAAGTTTTGTTGAACTGGTAAGGTTCTCGACCGAGAATGGGATTTTGGCCTGACCAAAAGTGATATTCAAATAATCGTTCACTTTTAATTCGGCATAAGCATCAATAAGTTTGGGAGTTCCGGCAAGGTCGAACTGAAACCGATAGCCCCAGTAAGGAGAGATCGAACCTTTTAAATCAACACGGGCCCGACGGATATCAAATCCATCAATTGAACCTGTTTGTTCCGATGCCTGATAACGTACCTGAGTATATCCGGCAAGGGCGATTTTTTTACCTGCATTTACCGGGTATACTTTTACTTTGGCCAGGTTGGCTTGGGCTGCAATGGCCGCTTCTGCACGAATGGAATCGGCTTCCTTTGGTGCGATTAGATTCTTTTGAACCAGAACGTTCAAAATGTCATCGGTCGACTGAGATTTTAAAGGAAGTACAAAAACGACTGAAATCAGTATTAAAAAGAATAGTTTTTTCATATTTATATTATTGTCGATTGATTTACTGTAGAATTTTCGCTGATTTGGCCACCACATCCGCATTTGGAAAACCAGGCAACACATTCGAAGACAACAACACGACATTGCATTCAGGTTGCCAGCATCTTTCATATGTTTATATTTTTGTTTTTCAGTGGCCATATGGAACTCCCAATAATCATCCGCCTGTGTGTGAAAGATTTTCTCATGGTCGTTTCATCAGTAGTAAATTGTGATTGGATAATTTTCGTTTCGTTTTCATTTTTTTATGCTATTCAAAGTGACAATCCAAAAATAGACACAATGTCTACCAATTTAGTGTACATTTGCAAGAGATAATCGATGTTAAGACATGAAATATTTAAGCCCGACAGTTACATTATTTTAGTTATGAAAGACGAAACGAAACAATTGTATGATTGCAATGCTTGCGTATTCAAGTCATTAAGCTGTCTTCTTCTGACTGAAGATGAATTCGAAGTCATTCGGAATCAATCCATTCAGGTAAAGTTCTCAAAAGGAGAAACCGTTTTTAAGCAAGGGGGGAAAGCCGGCAGTTTGATTTTTCTGCACAAGGGAATCGTAAAATATACGTACGAGTATGAAACCGGGAAAACCTACATCATGACGGTTACCAAAGGGCCGAAATTATTGGGTGGTGCAAATTTGTTCTTTAAGGCCACCAATATATTTTCTATTGTGGCTGTTGAGGAATGTGAGATCTGCTATATTGATTTTGACACCATCAAGCAGGCTTCCATGAAAAATCCCAATTATCTGATGGCCCTTTGTGAGAGTGCCCTGAACATGTTTCAACACTCCATCTTTAATTTCATCAGTCTTGCGCATAACCAGGTAAACGGGCGTATAGCCAATATTTTACTCTACCTTTGGGACCACGTTTACAAAGATTCGCCTTACGAGTTTAACCTTAGTCGCAAGGAATTAGCCGAATTCGCTGCGTGTTCGCACGAAAATGTGATCTCGACACTCAGCAAGTTCAAAAAAGAGGGCCTTTTGCAGCTCGAAGGGAAAAAAATTACCATTTGCAATTATAGTGAAATGAAAAAAATCAGTAAACTTGGATAATATGTTATCAAAGAAGACCAGATATGCCATTTTGGCGATGAAACACCTTTCCAGTAAATATGGGAAAGGGGTGGTATTAATCAGTGATATTGCAAAGGCAGAGAATCTTCCAATCCGTTTTCTTGAGAATATTCTGTTGGAACTCAAAAAGAATGGCTACTTGGGAAGTAAACCAGGCAAGAACGGAGGATATTACCTGATCAAACATCCAAAGGAGATCAACCTGGCTCAAATTGTCAGGTATTTTGAAGGAACGATAGCCTTGCTTTATTGTGTGTCGGAAAAAGCCTACCAACCCTGCGAATTTTGCATGGATGAAAGGACATGTAAAATAAAATCAGTATTCAAGGAAATCCGTAATTACACCTATCAGAAACTTGAGCAGACTAAGCTATCTGACCTGGTTGATCTTGACGAGAGCGATTCCATAATGTATTCAATCTGATTCTTTATTTAGGTTTTATTATCTTGGGCTAATCCTTTATACACCTAACGCTGAAACCACTTTTTTTACTGTAGGCGGTTGCGCGTTGTGCACAATTGTTTTCACAGGGGATTTGTCGGTTCATGGCAAAACCTGGGATATTTAGAAATTCTGTGTTGGCCCACAAATAGTTATAATTAATTACATCAACGAATACACCATTTGGATCACGACAACCTCCAGGTACTGCCGAAAAGCCAGTCGAATTGGTGGATGTATTCGGGTTTGGCCAATGCGCGACACCAGATTCCCTGATCTTTAGGTTCGCAGCAAGTTCCCCTCCCAAATAAGTAGTCATCGTTCCCCATTCTGAATCAGATGGAACATGCCAGCCTGTCGGACAAAGATTGGTGGCAGCTACGGTATACCAATTGTACAATGCCCCATAGATCTCTTTGTTGATGGTTTCGTTGTTGTACCAGCAATAACCTGGGGTAGTCAAAGCTCCCCACGAAGTAGCATTAACCACATGTGGGATCGGTGAGCCATCGTTAAATTTCGTCGTTTTTAAGTTTTCCGCCATCCAAACCTGTGTGCCGATCGTGACCGTTTCATAAACGTTTCCATCCGGATCAGTAACCGTCTTTGGTTGGTCTGTATTGTCCCCCAATGGAGGAGGACATCCGGTAAGAACGATTAACAACAAACCCAAAACAGACAATGTTCTCAATTCCAAGGTGTATTCACTTTTCATCGCTCGGTATTTTAATCAGACTACTCAAAGTTAAAACATTCGTCCTTGAGATCAAAGCAATTTCTTAACAATAAAGGCTTAATTGACAAAAATACCCCGGAGGCTGAACACCGGTTAATACCTGATATATCAATTGTCGTTGAAACGTTGCATGTAGTTTCAGGCTAGAAAACGATCCCGACCGTAAGACTCAGCGCTTTAGTACGGTAATCGTCTGGCTGGTTTGCAATTGACGTTGATGTGGTCAGGTTAATTCCAATAAGGTACTTTTGTTACAAATGATTGTTGGGCAGACGCTACTTGTTCTTATTGAATTTTGGAATAATCGTAAAACCAATCATCGTTGTAAATTCCTTTCCGGTTCTAAATCCGATATCCAGGCTTCCAAAACCAACATACCAGCTAAGACCTATCAATATGGAGGTATTAAAGGTTTGAGATTTCACTTTTTGTGCATCAGTATTCGATACAAGTGAAATTTCCCCGCCAATATTTGGACTAATGTTATACTCCTTAATTGGAAAGTAGACCTTACTCATAACTCCGACATTTGACTGACTTGCATTCGAATCGGAAGAATCATTACCCGTTAAATTGAGTGAATAGGTTGCTGCAAGGTCCCATCTGTTGGCCAAAAGAAAAAATCCCAGTCGGGTATTTAAAGAGAAATTGATATTATGATCTGAGTCGATCATCCCCTGTTCGCCGACGTAAAAAAACCATGGATGCTTTGTCAATCTCTGTTGTTCATTATTCTCAGATGATGTTGGGCCTTGGGATTGTGAGCCATTTATATCCCATCTTTCCAAAAGACTAATTTCCCCAGTCTTGATAATCCTTCCCCACAATTCATTCTGAGATCCTCTGTTCACCAAAATCATGGTTTCCGGCCAATTAGATAAAACATTCTTTATTATTCCCCTTTTTTTCTCATTGGTCTCAATAAAATATTTATCATTCGCGGTTAACCTCAAATTTCCATTCTCAGTCAACGTTACCTGGCTAAAATAACTCCCATATTCAGCAAGTACTTTCACCCTGATTGATTCCAACTTTTTTGAATCCTGGGCTTGGATAATCTGGGTTCCCATCAGCAAAGAAAACAATAGGATGTAAAACTGTCTCATTTATTTAATCCATTAATGATTTGTTTTTTAGGCCATAAGGAATTTACTTCGTCAATCTTTGGTTCATATGAAGATAGGTTCAAGTCGATTTGTTTATTTGTATTCATTGCCTTCTATTTTCTCTTCCCGAAATAAACACTTCTACCAACAGACATACTAATTAATGTAGGGGCTCCTTTGCTCAGACCTGCATTTCCGTCCAGAAAAACATCAAAACTGGCCGTCTTTCTTTTATTCATAAAACTCAGACCCATGGATATTTTGGCATAAAAGGATGAATTCCCATCCCTGAAAATAGCCTGAAGTCCTGTCCCAAATACAAATGTTTTATTCCGGCTGTACATTGAAAGCCCTAAATTCGAATAGGAACTACCGGATGTTTTTGTGATTCCCACATCAACAGAGGCGTTACTCTTACCGGATACATAATATCCGAACCTGCCGTTAAAATTTGAATAGGATGGGGCAACCATGCCACCTACATAAGCCATCATTTGAGAATTGAGAATATCGCTTTCTTTTATTTTATGCAATGGCAGGACCATATTTTCAGGAGATTTATAAGAAGCTTGCTTGATTGAAGCTTTTCGCTTTTCAAGAATCTGCTTAATTTCTTTGTGTTCCGTATCTTCAGGAATCACAGAAATACCCTTCTCCAGAATTTGGAGCGATTTTTCATTTGCCCCAATTTTTTGCAGTGTGAGACTTAAGCCAACAAAGGGAAGAAACTCGTCAGGACATTGGCCGATAATCTCCTGAAATAGGGCAAGTGATTGAAAAAATGAACCTCGCGAAGCCATTTCATTGGCAAGCTTGAACTGCGCAATAACCTCCTCCTGTGTCATTGCCGCCTGGAGGGTGGATTTCCGTTTATACTTTTGCAACATCGAAGCAGATTTTGATGCAATCCATCCGGGTACTTTACTTTCCTGGTTCTCCTTCCAAAACAGGCTGGCAAGATCGAAATGATCCATTAACGAAAAAACTTGTGACGTAAAGAAATTTACATCAATAGAACTCTGCTCAATAAGCCAGATACGATCCAGTTGTACCAGGGCTGCATCATAAATCCCTCCCAAGGCCAGGGCATAAGCATATTCGGAAATTATGACAGGATTATCTGAATATTTGACTGTTAAGCTGTAAGAGGCGATCGCATCATTGATCTCTTCTGCAATTAAAAAACTTCTTGATTTTTGAATGTCTACAGCCTTTGTTGGTTGTGCGTTACAATGAAAACAGGCTGATATAAACATCCACATACAACATAGGATGTATCTGGTTAGCCGGGATGAAAAAATCTTTTTAACAACCAGTTGATTAAACATATCTAAATGCTAATAAGTTTTTATTTCATAATTCATTCCCCAAAAAGAAATTATTTCTGAGGAGTTACAATACGGAAAAACTATTCTGAAATGCATAGCCAACATCCTCAATGACATCACTAAGCCTTTGGTTTAATGAGACAAGGATTTCTTTACAATGAATATTTAATTGCGATGAAAGCTCCTTACTTGCCTTCTCAATCTGTTGGGTAAGCTGTTTTCTTTGTTTCTCAATGTTTGCGCTTTGTTTCTTAAGGGCTGAAATCTCCTTCTTGTTCTTCCTGGAATCTACTTGATATTTAATAAGTTCATTATTAATTGGTTCCAATTGACTATTGAGTTCAATATTTTTCTTGTTTACAGAAATCACCTCCTCATTCCACCGTGTGATTATTTCCTTGATCGTTATTATTTCATTCTCGTAAAAGAACAGCAAACTGGTTGCAGGGGATATAAATTCAATCAGCGTCGTGTCAATGATCATTTTGTTAATGGTGATTGCCTTTGGTTTACAATTTTCCCCCATCGACTGATCAGGATCCGTTGCTCTCACATTCTTGGCTACCATGTTGAATTTATCGCCAATAGATCTTTCAATATCATTACCAATTTTCTTCAGCTCCTTATTAATATTCATCCCTGAGGTAAGCATTTTGGTCTTAAATTGCCTGTAATTCATCCGGGATTTAGACAATTCACTTCTTAGCGACAATATTCCATTGGTATAACCTTTAGAATTCGCATTTTTTTCACCAGCAAGTTTTATTTCAATCTCCTTCAAATAACTGTTAATAACCTTTCCACTATCCATGGAATTTTTTAGTCCATGGTCCCAATACCGGATTGCTCCTGCCAGATTATTTAATTCACTGTCAAAAAACAAGGCTAATTCTTCCAATGGAATAACGTAGCCAACCGCATTTAATTCAATCGTTTCATTTTGAGGTTTTTGTTCGGTTGTTGGAATGGTTTTTACATCATTTTTGGTGTCAACAGACGATAATTTTGCATCAGTATTAGGAGGGACATTGGGTGTGCGCTTCAAAGTATCTGCGGTCGCAGAAAGTGATGGCGGCTGCGGTGATGCTACTTTGACAGACTGTTCCTTATATGCATTTACAGGTAATTTCAAAGAGTCACTAGGTTGGATACTCAACTTTTGCGAAATAGAATCGGTTTTGGTTATTGTTTTAACATCCTTAGCCGGCTCAGTTATCTGATCACCTCCTTTGTTGTTTTCAGGTTGCACGCTAACCTGCACGGCTGGAACAGTCGGCACAACAATGCCCGCTTTCTTATTCGCCTCTTTCATTGCCTGAATAATCTGCGGAGAAATATTCTCTTTTGCCAGCATATTGAGGGATTCCTCACTTAAATCAAAATTAACCTCTGAATTATTAATCTCATCGATTATCAATGACGGTGAAAGATTGGCTTTCACCATCTTAATGACCGTGGTATTGTTAAGTTTCTCTGTCGGTTGCGCTTGTAAATAAACGGCAAAAGAGAGAAAGCAGAATAGTAGGAAGACGACTTTTTTCATAGTCTATCTATTTGTTATATAGAAAATTAAAAATGAATTATCAAATTTCTCAATGACGTAATCATTGTTTGGTATTATTTGGAACATTACTGGTTTTTTTTCGCATCGCATTTTTCATGGCCATAATAACTTCGGAGGATACATTCTGACCCGACAAAAAAATCATGTCATCCACCCCAAGGTTAAAATTGACAACAGATTTATTTATTATGTTAATTATACGACTGTCTGAAAGTTTTAATTTAACCATGTCGATGACCATTGCATTGGTGAGTATATCAGATGGCTGTTCTTTTGCTTGTGGAGTCTTTGATCCCTTTAATTGCGAAGTGATCTTATTTTCAACACCTAAGATTCTAATCAAATATTTTTTTTCAGGATTAAAAACGATGAGGCCACCATTGTAAAACCTGACCACTCCTCCAAATTGATTGGTAACTAATACCACGCTGGAATCTTTGGTAGCAAAGACCATTTTGTCAGTCGAAAAATAAACGATATCGCTTGAAGAATTAGCATGTATTGATCTAATCACTTCACCCTTGGGCAAAGAAGCAATTGCTTTTAAATCCTTAGTCTTAATATCATAACTGAATATTGCATTTCCAGAAGCGAAAAGAAGAGTGTTATTCCACTCAACAACCGAATTAATAGAAGAAGGGATTTCGAACAACTTGGAATATTTACCTCTTCTGGCGATTAAGTATAACGCATTCTTTTGTCCATCAATATTACGATCATATGCATACATCACATATTTTCCTCTGCTTATTTCCATTCCTTCATTCGGCAATTCAAAAAGCTTGGAAAGCTTTCCATTCAAATCAAAAGCACATAGATCCCTATTCCGGATAATCATCAATAAACTATCTGATGTATATCTAAAAGAGTTGATTTTCCCTTCAACTTTCTTTCCAACAGGGGAAATGCCCCCCCAGCCCAACAAATAGAATTGATCATTTGTAGAAAGCAAAATAAGTCGATCAGAGGTTATGTCAAGAGAAGAGTTAAACAAGGCATCTTTTTGGACATCTGATAGTAATCTGCTCGTTAGCAATACTTCAAAGCGCAGGGAATCATTATTCGTTGATGATGCTCTTATGTTTAATACACCACACATTAAGAGAATGACAGCTATTATTATCCTATATATTTGCATAAGTTCACATGATTTGATAATCAATCCCCCTTTTTATTTTGCCATAATTCGATACCGATACCACCCCATTTATAGCCTAGCTCAGCATTTTCTCTCCCATCTTTAGCTACTTCGATTATTTTTTTCAAATTACCAATGCCCCACTGTTCCTTGTCAACCAAGCTTTGAACTGCGCGCTTTTTGTACAAATTGGATGTTTTATCAATACCAATCTCAACAATTTTATCACTACCGGCACTAATAAGTTCTTCAGTAATAAAAGCATCAGTGGCGTTATATACGACCTTTCCACCTAGTAACTCGTTCCCAAGTTTATCCGCCTTTTCATCATCACCGCTTACCAATAGGCTTACTGCCTCATTCAAATTTTTAAATGTCTCATCAGCTACATTTAACTCCCAACTAGCAATCTTGCCTTCTAATCCATCTATTCTGCCAAGTGCCGTCCTTAAGATAGCTTCACCCCAGGATCTTTCTGCTAATTTCTCGCCATTGATTACATCATCATTACCTATTTCTGTTAGGTTGGTATATCCTTGCTCTTTAATTCTTTCCTGATACCACTCATCCCTGTTCTTTTGCTCTTCTAAGGTAGTAAGCAATTTAACTGTTCCCTTCTTACCTGTCAGATCCACATCACTTGCATCCGAATTAATTTTGGTTGAAGCTGGAGGCACCGGAGGAGGTGGTGGCGGTGGTGGTGGCGGCGGTGATTTAACCTTGGGTTTAAATCTTTCGGCCCAAAGGTTGTAAAGCAGTTTAAAGTACTTATCCTCATTTCCAAGAATGCTTGTTACCCCATAAGATTCCAAAAGTTGTTTGTATTCTGTTGCCCAATCCTCGAATGCCTGACTATGGTGGGGAGTGAAAATAGGTTTGCCGTCTAATGGACCATTGGTTGAAACTTCTCCTGATTTTGGGATTCCAAAACTATTGCTTTGACCGGAACCATTTCCTGAGCCTGGATTTCCAACATCAGACCCGATACAAGGAGAACAAGTGATGGTAGTCGTACACTTACCACCAATAAACGACCAATCAGATCCACTGTAACTGAGATCAGATTGTCTTGCTGCGTCACATGCGCTCTTGGTATTGTAGTAAATCTTTTGATGAGTAGGAAAAGGGATACACTGACCGGTTTGTGTCACTGTCATCGTATAGCTCCACTGTGCATTACCCGTGTGTGAGATAAATATCCAAAACAGGAAAAGTATCAGTTTTTTAACTCCCATCTGACAAAATATTTGCCATTTCTTCTGATCCCACCTAAATCTCTCCTGGTCGCAATTATGGTGATACAAATTTTTATTCAGCATACTATATACTAATGGTTGAAATTAGAAAAAAGTCGCAGAAAAAACAATTAATTATCTGTAAATCAATAGAATTTTTCCTCAGAATCTATCCGTACTTTACATATTGATAATGTACGGAATTTCGAATATATGGTCGATGTGTTACCGATCTAAGATCACAATACGAACAGGGGAAAAAATAAAATCAGGTTTATTTGAAACTATTAATTGAACAGGGAGGTCAAATATTTGACACTTCTATATTAATAATAATAAACCAATCACACAAATATTTATGCCAGTAAAAATGATGAATGAATGAATTAATTTTTGCACCCTACACTACGGTGTCAACAGTATTTTTGATGCTATAAGAGAAATGATCGATACCGCAGATTGGATTGCAGTACGAAATAGCCAAAAGCAAAAAGGTCGTCTCCTTTCGAAACGACCTTTAATATGTAGCGAGGGTCCCGATGGATCGGGACGACCTTCCCGATTTCACATCGGGACGCTCTTCCCAAATGACCTAGCTTAAAATAAAAAAGGCCGTTCATTTACTGAAACGACCTTCTTTCGTAGCGAGGGCGGGGCATGATCCCGCGACCTCATGATTATGAATCATGCGCTCTAACCAACTGAGCTACCTCGCCATTATTTCAATTAACACTTAAAACTTTGAGCCTGCAAATATAATACCTTTCTCTTTTCGGACAAGACAGAATAAAAAAAATAGCAAATTAATTGCACGCGATCATTTTTTTTTGTTTTACATGAAAAAAATGGTACTTTGCAGAAGAAATAGCCATGATTTGATAATCACCAACAATGAAGTAGACAAGATCATTGCTATTCCATTTGGCCATTGAAAGGCTTACATTACCAAATGAAACAATCAAACTATTCTCTTTTACGGTACCTGAATCAAAATGAAAAGAATTGAACTTGAATATCAAATTAGGTCATCTTCCTCCGTTTTATTCAGTCGGTTGAGTACCGCCTCCGGTCTGGCCGAATGGTTTTCAGACAATGTCCAGGTTGATGGTTCCAGGTATACTTTTTTTTGGGGAAAAACCAGTCAGACTGCCGATCTGATTTCCATCCGCCCGCTCGAATCTGTCAAATTCAAATGGATTGACAGCGATGAACCTTACGAATTTGAATTCTATATCGTTCTGGGTGAGATTATAGAATCACTCTCACTGATGGTAGTCGATCATGTCGAGGAAGCGGATGAAGAAGATGTTGTTAAAATGTGGGATGCTGCCATTAACCGCCTCAGAAAAGCCATTGGATCCTGAATCTTCCCTAAAAATCATAAAAAAGCATTAGCTTTGCCGGGCAATCTTCATCCAATTCATGAAGCGATTACATCTATATATCATCAAGCGTTTTATCGGTCCGCTGATCGTTACCCTGCTCATCAGTTTGTTTGTGCTCCTGATGCAATTTTTGTGGGTTTACCTTGACGACCTCGTTGGCAAAGGATTGGAAATGAACATTATCGTCGAATTTCTGATCTATACCCTGGCCATGTTGATGCCAATGGCATTGCCGCTATCCATGTTGTTGGCCTCCATCATGACATTTGGCGACATGGGTGAAAACAACGAGTTGCTTGCCATGAAGGCAGCGGGCATTTCCCTTTTCAGGATCATGAAACCGGTCATTGTGGTAAGTATATTGTTGAGTTTCGGAGCTTTCCAGTTTTCAAACCGTGTTATTCCCGTCTCCTACAAAAAACTGATTACCCTGATGGCCAGTATCCGTCAGATGAGGCCTGAAATTGTTGTCAAAGAGGGGGTTTTCTCCAATGATATAGACAATTTCTCTATCAAAGTGGGGCGAAAGGCGAAGGATGGTTCGATGTTGTATGACATCATGATTTATGATCACCGCTACGATCAGGGGAATGAGACAGTCACGGTAGCCGATTCAGGTACGATGAAAATCACCACCGATAAGCGGTTCATGATCCTTAACCTTTATTCCGGTGAAACCCATGCAGAGGTCCAGACGACAAACAGGGAGTCGGCAGGATATCCTGTCAGGACCGATAAGTTCAAGAAAGAGACCATCTACTCCAAACTTCAGGGGATGGATTTCGAAAGAAAAGATGAAAGTATCTTCAAGAACCAATACAGGTCGCTTAACAACAGGCAACTTCAATATTTTTCAGATTCCCTTTCAAAACAATTCGATATGCTCGCTACCGAGCAGGCCCTCAGTGTTGCCTATCCCCTTCCAGTTGCCATTGCCATAAATTCATTGGCACGGAAAGACCCCCCTATGAAGTCCGAATATCGATTGAAGAAGTATATCGATATCGATAGTGTAATGCGAAGTGTCATTGCGCCTGTTCGCAAACAACTGATTGATGGAGCGCTATCGAATGCGAGAGCGAATATCCGCGCCATCAAACAGGTAGAAGAGTTGAATGTCGCCAACATCCGGAGCATTAACAGGTTCGATACCGAATGGCACAAAAAATTCACCTATTCCATCGCCTGCCTGATCTTCTTCTTTATCGGGGCACCGCTTGGGGCCATCATTCGCAAAGGAGGACTGGGCATGCCACTTGTCGTCTCAGTGGTGCTTTTTATTTTTTACTGGATCCTCTCCACCACCGGAGAGAAATATGTACGTGAGGCTACCTCCGGCTTATGGTTTGGCATTTGGTTTTCTACTTTCATTTTTTTGCCTGCCGGGATTTTCCTCACCTACAAGGCTGTAACAGATTCTACTGTGCTTAACTTTGATTCGTACCTCGAATTCTTTAAAAAATTTCGTTTCAGGGATAAGTCGGGTTCCGACCAACAGGAGTGATCTCTCCTTTAGATTTTGCAGAAATGAATGATTGTCTTAATTAAAAGTATGAGTGATATAAAATTAAATACCATTGAAGAGGCCATTGCAGACATTCGCGAAGGTAAATTCATTATCGTTGTCGATGATGAGGACCGCGAAAACGAAGGGGATTTTATTGCTGCGGCCGAAAAAATTACTCCTAAAATGGTCAATTTCATGGCTACAGAAGGTCGTGGATTGATCTGCGTTGCCCTTACGGAGGAGCGCTGTGAAGAGCTGGAACTGGAGATGATGGTTGGCCGAAATACCTCCATCCACGATACCCCATTTACTGTATCGGTAGACGCGGTTGGGGAGAATGTCTCGACAGGCATATCTGCCCACGATAGGGCCATTACGATCCAGAAACTTGCCTCACCCGACACAAAGCCTAGTGAACTTGGACGTCCGGGCCATATATTTCCACTACGAGCCAAAAGCCGCGGTGTTCTTAGACGCGCAGGGCATACTGAAGCGACAGTAGATTTGGTACGGTTGGCCGGGCTACAACCAGCCGGCGTGCTGGTCGAGATCATGAACCCCGATGGTACCATGGCCAGACTTCCTCAACTCTATGAGCTTGCACAGAAGCTGAACCTAAAGTTGGTTTCAATCGCTGATCTGATCACATACAAACTTGACAAAGAGACGCTCATCGAAAGAGGTGAAGAGGTCAAATTACCTACCGAATTCGGCTACTTCAGATTGATTCCCTTCCTTCAGAAATCCAATGGTGTAGAACACATCTCCCTGATAAAAGGCACCTGGGAACCTGATGAGGCCATCCTGGTAAGGGTCCACTCTTCGTGCGCAACAGGTGATATATTCGGATCGCTTCGCTGTGAATGCGGGGAACAACTTCACAAAGCAATGGAACTGATCGAGAAAGAGGGAAAGGGCGTCATTGTTTACATGCAGCAAGAGGGCCGGGGAATTGGGCTCATGAATAAAATCAAGGCATACAAGCTACAGGAGCAGGGGCTAGATACCGTTGATGCCAATATTCACCTTGGTTTCGATCCAGATCAACGCGAGTATGGAGTAGGTGCGCAGATTCTTAGCAGTTTGGGAGTAAGCAAAATGAAACTAATTACCAATAATCCGGTAAAACGGGTAGGTCTCGAATCTTTTGGCCTCACAGTGGTTGAAACGATTCCGATTGAAGTCAAACCGAATCCGTTCAACACCTTTTATTTGCAAACAAAAAGGGACAGGATGGGGCATTCGCTGGATAGCACACTTTAAAAGAGTTATGAGATATGAGTTATGAGATATGAGATATGAGTTATGAGATATGAGTTATGAGTTATGAGAATTTGGAAGTTTGTTTATTGTGTGTGGAATCCAAATCTAAAATCTAAAATATTGCAGGGTGGAAGACAGTATTAAATATGGCGATGAATTGGTTAGAGGGGTGGATTATTATCTGTCACCTGAAGGTTACCGCGTTATGACCGAAAAGTACCTGACGGATCGTGGTTACTGTTGTGGAAACGGATGCAAACATTGCCCATATCACCCAAAAGCTACAAAGGGAAATACCAATCTTAGATAACCCTTCGACAGGCTCAGGGACCGGTACTTTGACTAACATTTCAAACATTTCAAACATTTCTATGACAGGCAAAGATCTTCGTATCGTCTTTATGGGGACCCCCGATTTCGCGGTAGCCAGTCTGTCGGCGCTGTTGGAAAATGGTTATCAGGTGGTTGGTGTGGTAACCGCTCCGGACAAACCAGCCGGCAGGGGACAGAAAATTCAACAGTCAGCTGTTAAGGTGTTTGCAACGGCGAGGCAACTTCCTGTTTTGCAGCCGGAGAAGCTAAAAGACGAATCTTTCATCTCAGATCTTAAATCCCTTCGGGCCGACCTTCAGATTGTTGTTGCCTTTCGCATGCTTCCCGAAGTGGTTTGGAAGATGCCTCCCATGGGAACTTTCAACCTGCACGGTTCACTTTTGCCAAGATACCGTGGAGCCGCTCCCTTAAACTGGTCCATCATGAATGGAGATACCGAGAGTGGTGTAACCACTTTCCTCCTGAAGCAGGAGATCGACACCGGTAATATCCTTTTCTTTGAGAAAGTTAGTATCTCACCTGATCAAACAGTCGGGGAGCTGCACGATCAGTTGATGGAAACAGGGGCCAAATTGGTGCTGAAAACAGTTGATGCCCTGGCGCAAGGCATAGCTGAACCTATTGCACAGGACAGGTTGGAAATCGATCCTGACCGGCTCCATGCCCCCAAGATATTCAAGGAAGATTGCCGGTTGAACTGGCAACTTGATGCACAGTTAAACCACAATAAAGTAAGGGGATTGAGCCCATATCCAACGGCATGGACAGATTTGTCGGCTCCCTCCAAAGAGCATATTACACTCAAAATTTTCAGAACCTCCCTGGAGAAATGTGCCCATCAACAAACACCGGGGACCATCCTTTCCGATCAGAAGAAATATGCCAAAATTGCTTGTGCAAATGGCTATCTGTCAATTACAGACCTTCAGCTTGCCGGGAAAAAGAGAATGGGGATTGAAGAGTTTCTAAGGGGATTCCCGGGGATTCAGACTTTTAAAGCCATATAGAAAAACGACGGAGAGACGGAGGGACGGAGAGACGGAGGGACGGGGAGACTTGGAGACTGGGAGACTGGGAGACTTGGAGACACACTGGTCCCTGAGCGAAGTTGAAAGGAAATGATTATCAAAGCACCGGTCCCTGAGCCTGTCGAAGGGTCGAAGGGTTGAAGGGTCTATCGGATCCTCTTCCTCAGCGACAATGTAGTTCCAGGAGTCACCTCCTGTGGATCATCCAGCTTGTTCATTTTCCTTAGCGAGGATAGTTTCACACCGTACCACTGGGCAATCGACCTCAGTGTCTCTCCCTGTTGAAGAACATGAAAATCGTTGCCTCTCGGAGCCTTTGATCTTTTGGCCTGCAGAAATACCGGTTCCCCGGCTTCGGGCACATCGCCCGATTGCGCATCGTTGTATTTGTAAATCTGCCAGTCTTTCTTGCCAAACTCATCAGAGATACGTGCATAATCGTCTCCTTCAATGGCAATAAAGGCCCTTTTACCGTTTCTTCTTTCAATGGAACGAGGCAAGAAGCCGGAGACAACCCCCAGATTTTGGTCTGGCGATCTCTTTTTCAGGAAACCAAAGAGTGAAAAATTGGATCTCTTGCCCTCGGGAGCCTTGACATATTTCCAATCCAACTGATCCAAATCATACAACTTGAAATCCTCGATAATTTTAATCAGTTTAACCGGATATCCCGGATCTGTGGCATAACCAGCCTGTTTGAGTCCATAGGCCCATTTTTTGAAGTCCCGGATATCATAGGAAAAGAGAAAACTATATCGGATGCTTGAGGTAATAAATTCGGAGTGATCGCGAAAGGACTCCTCCGCTGATTTGTACTTTCTAAAACATTCGTTGGCCTCGTCGTCGTTGTGCCTGACGGTTGGGCCAGTCCAGGTGTTTCGACACTTAATGCCAAAATGGTTGTTGGATAACCTGGTCAATTCCGAGTTGCCGTCACGCGACTCGAGGCAGGCCTGCGCCATCGTTATACTCGCGGGAATGTGGTGTTCGATCATCTCCTGAACAGCGATCCTGGCATACTTGTCGATGTACGCTTGCCTGCTCAGTGTTTGGGGGGAAGCAGCCATAAGGTTTGTTGCACAAACCAACCAACTTATAACAATTGCAATCAGTCGACCTACTTTCCCCATCAGCTTAAATTTGGATCAAAGTTAAAAAAATGAGGCAAAGATGGCCTAAATCATCCTAATCAAAAAAAGAATAATTAGGACATTATCAAGATTCGTATAATCGTTTGATATACCTACCTTGCCAATTGTCAACTCTCAATTGTCAATTGTCAATTAGTTAAAGGAATATGCTTATTTTTGAGAGGAACAAAAATGATGGGCATGAAGGAGATACAATTGGATTTCAAAATTAAAATATACGAATCGCTTGATGAATTGCCTTTGAGCTCGCAGAATTTAATTCTTAAGGCCAGGGAAGGCGCTCAAAGTGCTTACGCACCCTACTCCGGCTATCGTGTCGGGGCAGCCGTGCTACTCGCCAATGGAGAGGTGGTGACAGGCAACAATCAGGAAAATGCGGCATATCCCTCCGGGCTGTGTGCGGAGAGAACTGCAATGTTTTATGCCTCCTCAAGGTTCCCGGGAGTGGCATTTGACGCTATTGCCATTTCAACGGTTTCCAATTCGTCACAATCGGGCGATTTTGCCAAGCCTTGTGGCAGTTGCCGTCAGGTAATGGCTGAATATGAGGATTTGCATGGCATTCCAATCGAAATCATTCTTGACGGGAGTTCAGCCATCACGGTAGTGAATGGAATCGACACGCTGCTTCCGTTTCGGTTCAAGAAAGAAGACTTGGGAAAGTGAAGAAATTGAAACGGAGAAACGGGGAAACGGGGAAGTATTATCTCCGTTTCCCAGATTCTCCGTTTCTTTGTTATGCCTCACAAAAAAGCCCCGAATCCAAATGAATTCAAGGCCTTTCCCCTAATAATTGTAGTAATTAGCGAGGGCCACCGCCGCCTTGCATCCGTTGGCGCATTTCGGCCTGGGCTTCCTGAAATTTTGTGAATTGTTCTGCTGTTAAAACTGTCTTTAATTCAGCATCCCTTTTTTCATTCATGGCTTTCATTGGTTCGCGACGTGCTTCACGATCAGTATATTTTTCACGAAGCGCTGCGCTCTCTTTAGCATATTTCAAGCTAATAGCCGCGACTTTAGCAGTAGTGGCAGCATCAATTCCAGTAGCTTTAACGATCATCTCAGTCTGACGCTTGGCCATATCTTCAGGAGTCCAGTTAGGACGTCCACCTTGAGGTCCTTGACCACAAGCGGTAAAAACCATCATCCAAAGGATTGATGATACCAAAAGAATTTTTTTTGTCATAATTTAAATTTTTTAGATGTGACCGTTTGACTCCATTGTGACAATTTGGTTTAACCGGAAGCAATTACAAATTACGAATTACAAATTACGAATTACCCAAAGCACTAATCATCTGTGCTTTACAACTATCTCCGTAGAATAAAAAATCTTCATACAATTTAATAAATGGAAATGCTGATTAAAACGCAATTTTTAATTTGTAATTTGTAATTTGTAATGGCCTACAGTTGTTATTTTTGAGAAGATTATTCAATGACATGAGCATCGACCACTTTCCATCAAAATTACTCGAGAACGCTGTAAATGAGTTTGCAAAGTTACCCGGGATCGGAAAAAAAACAGCCTTGCGGCTAGTACTGCACCTCCTCAAAAAAGAGCCAGACGAAGTGCACCGCTTTAGTGATGCCATGACCCATCTCAGGGATGAAGTGAAGCATTGCCGGCAATGTCACAACATTTCGGATGCAGAGGTGTGCAATATCTGCGGCAGCAATTCAAGGGACAGTGGTGTCGTTTGTGTGGTAGAGAACATCAGGGATGTGATGTCGATCGAAAACACGCAGCAATACAGGGGTGTTTACCATGTACTGGGTGGCATTATCTCACCCATGGACGGTATTGGTCCATCGGACCTCGAAATTGACTCCCTGCTCAAGAGGGTTGAAGAAGGTGGAATCCGCGAGATAATTTTCGCGCTAAGCACCACTATGGAGGGAGACAGCACTAATTTCTATCTTTTTAAGAAACTAAAAAACAGCACCATACGCATTACCACCCTGGCTCGCGGAGTCTCTGTTGGGGATGAACTGGAATTTACCGATGAAGTTACACTCGGACGTTCGATCGTTAACCGGCTTTTGTATGAACAAATAATCTCCTGATAATTATTGCATGAAGCTATTTCTGAAAGATGATCTGATCACCCTAAGGGCACTGGAGCCCGAGGATATTGATTTGCTGTACGAATGGGAAAACTGCGAAGATAATTGGACTGTAAGCCAGACCATTGCACCAATATCAAAGCATACCCTGGCAATTTACATCAGGGAATCTGACAAAGACATTTTCGAAACCAAACAGCTAAGGATGATGATAACGACCTGTGCCGGTAAGAATGTCGGGGCAATCGATCTGTTTGATTTTGATCCGCTGAATATGCGTGCAGGGGTTGGCATTTTGGTCCACGATCCGGCGGACAGGTCGAAAAGTTATGCAACATCGGCCCTGAATCTGATCATTCGTTATTGTTTTGAGAAGCTCGGACTTCACCAGATTTATGCTAATATTTTGACCGACAATGACAAAAGTATGAAGTTATTCTCCAAAGCCGGATTTGTATTGAGTGGAACGAAAAAAGAGTGGATTAGGGATGGGGAAAAATGGAAGGATGAACATTTGGTTCAGCTGTTGAGAAGGAATTAGCCTTTATCCAGTCTTTCATTGCCGTCTGCTTTAGCTGACGGATAAAATGGTTTCGCGAAAAAGGGCTTTAGCCCAACTCAATGAATTTGGCTAAAGCCTGTTCTCATCTATGATCATGGCCCGTCAGCTAAAGCAGACGGCAATGAAATAAAAAATTTCGGACCTTACTGCGTTCATGAATCCTTCTCATTTTCATCTTTCATAAACAGCGCATTATACTCCGGGATCTCCTGAAGAAATTCGTAGGTCAGATTGGTTTTATCAATCTTGCAGCAGAAATGGGACAGCCCATTGGTAACAATCAAAAAATCGACCTGAAACTGAAAGTTGTACCTCACAATTTGGTCGAAAACTTTTTGCGTAACCTTCACTTCTGGTGCCTTGCACTCAACAATTAAAAGCGGCTTTCCGGAGGATGAAAATACGACTGCATCCGCACGAAAATCTTGCCGGTTAATCTGCAGGGAATGTTCTATTGCCATCAAAGTGGCAGGATAATGCTTCTCTTCCACAAGATAACGAACAAAATGCTGTCGCACCCATTCCTCCGGATTCAACTTAACCCATCTACGACGATAGACATCGAATATCAATGATTTACCCTCCTTTTGGGTGGTTTTGAATTCGTAGAAAGGAAGATTAAGTTGGGTCATACGATAGAATCACGAAAGAATAGAATATTTAGGGTTAAATCTAAATTTTTATTTCCAATTCAGCGAACTTAATGCAAAAAGCAGGTAATTTTGTAGAAAAGCAACAGATGAAGACGAAAGAAGAAATTGTTCAGAATTGGTTACCACGATATACGGGAAGGGCACTCGATCAATTTACCAAACACATTCTGCTAACAAATTTTCAGGGCTATATTGAAAATTTTGCCGAGAAATTTGGCGTACCTATTGTTGGCGAGGATAAATCCATGCCCAATGCCAGCGCCAATGGCATCACCATCATAAACTTTGGAATGGGTAGTCCAAATGCCGCCACGATCATGGACCTGCTTAGCGCTGTAATGCCTGACGCCGTGCTCTTTTTGGGCAAATGCGGTGGATTGAAGCGCAAGAGCGAGCTGGGCAATTTGATCCTGCCTATTGCTGCCATCCGAAGTGATGGTACCTCCAACGATTATCTGCCACCAGAAGTACCCGCTTTACCGGCTTTCAGCCTGCAACGTGCAGTCTCATCCACCATCCGCGACCTTGGACTCGATTACTGGACCGGCACGGTCTTTACCACCAACAAAAGGGTTTGGGAGTATGATGAGCGGTTCAAAAAATACCTGATCAAAACGCGTGCCATGGCGATCGATATGGAGACTGCGACCATCTTCACGGTAGGTTTTTGCAATTCAATTCCATGCGGGGCATTATTGTTGGTTTCTGATCAGCCCATGATTTCGACCGGTGTAAAAACCCAGGAGAGCGACAAAGAGGTCACCCGTTTGTTTGTGAACACCCATCTGGAAGTTGGGATTAGCGCGCTGATGGAGATCATCAACGACGGAAGATCAGTCAAACACTTGAAATTCTGATTGCATGGATTTCCACAACATTCTCACTGACCTAAAAAACAAAAATTACGGTACCGTCTATTTTTTGGAGGGGGAAGAACCCTATTACATCGATCTGATCAGCGATTATATCCTCGAAAATGTATTGTCGGAGAGCGAGAAGGCCTTCAACCAAACGCTGCTTTATGGTAAGGATATTACCCTGGATCATATTTTGACTGCAGCCCGCCGTTATCCCATGATGGCCGACCGCCAGGTTGTGGTTGTGAGGGAAGCCCAGAATATCAAAGAGATTGAAGAACTCGCTTCCTATATTGAAAGACCGGCCCCTTCTACCTTATTGGTATTGTGTTACAAATACAAAACCATCGACAGACGCAAAAAGTTGTTCAAAACAATCAACAAACATGGCGTTTACATGGAATCTCAAGCCGTCAAGGAGTATAAGATTCCCGACTGGATCATCACTTACCTCAAAACAAAACAGCTCGGCATTGAATACAAAGCCGTGCAGATGATTACCGACCACATCGGAAATAACCTGCAAAGAATTGTCAATGAGCTGGATAAAATTATTTTTTCGGCCGTACCCGGAACCAGCATCACGGTTGATGATGTGGAAAAAAACGTTGGCATCAGCAAAGAGTACAATGCATTTGAATTTCAGAAGGCGCTTGGTCACCGGGACATTTACAATGCCAACCGAATTGTCAACTATTTTATCGAAAACCAGAAATCCAACTCCATTCAGATGATTGTGTCGATTCTGGTTACCTATTTTAGAAAGATTTTAACCTATCATACGCTACCGAACAAGAATGATGAAAGCGAAGTAGCTCAAAAATTGGGTGTCAGCCCGTTTTTTGTCAGGGACTATCTTATCGCCGGGAGAAACTATCCACTTCAAAAAGCCGTATTGGTATTATCGCTGTTAAGGGAATACGATCTCCGATCGAAAGGCGCCCGTGGTGGTACGACGGAAACCGGAGAGCTTATGCGCGAATTAACTTACAAAATTTTACATCTCTGAACCATGGCATCTGTCACCCTCATGTTGGTCATCATTATATCACTGACATCCTTTTTGGCTTTTTCCAACAAGGATGTCATGAAACAGTTTCAGTTCAATGCCTTTCAGATTTATCACAAAAAGCAATATTACAGGATGTTAACTCACGCCCTAGTGCATGCAAACTGGGAACATCTGTTGGTGAACATGATTGTGCTATGGTCTTTCGGGGCGGTTGTGGAACATTATTTCGAACTCTTCTTCGGAGGCAATTCTACCTACTATTATCTCGCCATGTTTGTTGTATCCGTGGTGTTTTCAAGTTCATGGTCCCTGATACAACAACGGAATAATGTTTATTACAATGCGGTAGGCGCCTCGGGAGCCGTTTCTGCCGTACTTTTTGCAGCCATATTTTTCAATCCCTGGGAGCCCATCTATTTTTTCGGGGTACTTCCCATGCCGGGAATCATCTTCGGTTTGCTCTATCTCTATTACTCCTTCTACATGAGCCGAAAAAAGATGGATAACATAGGTCATGACGCCCACTTTCTGGGTGCGGTCATCGGGTTTTGCACTCCAATGATTATTCGTCCTTCGCTATTTATGGACTTTGTCACCATGTTGTTTTCACCGTCGGGCCATTTATAAACAGATGAAAGGAGGCTACTTTTTAATGAATGGTCGGTTTCACAAGGAATCTGATGCAGTTTTCACAGTTGCGGATATAGCCAGGCGGGCAGAAGGTTTTTGTGAGTCTTTCAGGGCCGAACACAATGAAATTATTTTTGCGGAATCGATCAGCAATCATCTTCTTGATACTGCTGCCACCATTGGCGCCGATCTTACCGGATTGATCGATTCGGATGGAAGATTCCTGCGCAGGGAGGTATCGCGTTTGCTGAATAAAAACAAGCTCTATCTCGCGGCAAAAATTGAGATCCAGATATTTCCTGCCGATTCAATAGTCAATATGCTTCTGCATGTTGAAGAGATACCGAGAGGGTACTACCCACTGTCAGAATCAGGTTTATTGCTATCGATTTTCAGGGACCAGTTTCAGGAAATTCATTCAAATTCAGGCTATGCCACATCAGGTTTTTTCGTCAGGAATTGCGCAAGCCGTAAGGCCAAAGAGTTGAACCAGCCGAACATTATATTGCTCAACAGGGAGGGTCATGTTTGTGAAACACTGGATGGATCGTTTGCCATGCTCAATCAGGATCAAGTTATTTTTACCTCCGAGCTGGAAGGAGGATACAACTGTGCCATCAGAAGGCATGTCATTCAAAGTGCAAAAGATGCCGGCTTTATCACGGTAGTGAAAGAACGAATATCGCCGGATGAGTTGCTGCAGGCAGAGGAGCTATTTCTTTACGATGCATGTTACGGCATTCAGAAAGTACTGGGACTGGAAGACCGGCGCTACTTCAGCACAAAGACGAAATTGATTGCAGAGAAGCTTTCGACGCTGGCTCAAAAGGACCGGGAGGAAAGAATTACAAATTAAAGATTAAAGATTACAAATTACAGATTAAAAATGAGGGAATGCTACCTCAATTTGTAATCTGTAATTTTTAATTTTTAATTCAATTCAGGGTTTTCCGGGAAATTCTGCCAAAGCAAAGCATTGCCGCCAATCGACTGGACACTGTCGTTCCAGAAATTTTCGTCGCTCGACAGGATGGTTTCGATGGTCGGTTCAATGACAACCCATGAATGATCAGCAATTTCGGCTGCAAGCTGACCGGCGCTCCATCCGGCATACCCAAGGAAGAAACGCACCTCTTCCTCTTCGACCAAACCAGCGCTGATCAGGGACGTTAAATGATCAAAATTGCCACTCCAGAAAAGGTCCCCGCTCACTTGCAAGCTATCCGGAATTTTGTCACCCAGGGTGTGAAGGAAAAAAAGTTTATCATTGCTGACGGGTCCGCCGAGAAAGGCATTGGCATCAAAATCCGGAAATCCTTTGAAAAGATCCTTGACCAGGAGATCAGTGGGTTTATTTAGGATGAAACCGACATCCCCCTCTTCAGAACACTGGACAAGCAAAACTGTGGAGCGGCTGAAATAGTCGCCCGGCAGAAATGGTTCCGCAATGAGTACCCTACCCTGCCTGGGCTTTAGCTTGCTCTCAATTTTAAATATGTCCAGATCCAGCAACATATGATTTCAAATAATGGACAATTGACAATTGAAAATTGACAATTGAGGGTGGATTTTCATTTCTCAATAATAAGAAAAATATCTTCATCTTTCTTTTTCATCAGAAATTCTTCTCGTGCAAATTTATCGAGGTTCTTCGCATTCGCCTTCATCTCCTGCAGATGAATACTGTCTTTGCGGATTTTTTCGAGAAAATAGGCCTTCTCGACGCGGTATTCCTTTAGTTTGTTGACATTTTTCCGTAGAAAAAATATGTTGTTGTCATCGATAAAAATCATCCAAACGCTGAAAACCATGAAGGCAATCAAATATTTGTTTGCTAAGGGTTTTATCAGCTTTCGGGAGAATGGCGATTTCATTGAAGCAGGCAGATTTTCCACACAAAGTTAGAAA
This sequence comes from Prolixibacteraceae bacterium, assembly GCA_023228025.1. GTDB lineage: Bacteria > Bacteroidota > Bacteroidia > Bacteroidales > Prolixibacteraceae > CAINVV01. Next base: position 59,436 of record JALOCD010000004.1, read on the forward strand.
ATCTGCCTGCAATAAAAAGTGGTAAAAAGTGGAATTCTTATTTATCTGCCTGAAAATTGGGATAGGTAAAGTCCCGGGCAGAGACAAAGGTCTCTTTGATGGTACGGATAGAAACCCAGCGGAGCATGTTGAAAACTGAGCCCGCCTTGTCGTTGGTACCTGATCCCCTGGCCCCGCCAAAAGGTTGCTGCCCAACGACGGCGCCAGTAGGTTTATCGTTGATATAGAAATTGCCCGCAGCATTGGTCAACCTTCGGGTCATGTGATCGATCGCGTAACGGCTCTGTGAAAAGATTGCGCCTGTCAGTGCATAAAGGGATGTTTCATCCAATATGGTCAGGGTTTGTTCCAACTGATCATCTTCATAAACAAAGATGGTAACCACAGGACCAAAAAGCTCCTCCCTCATGGTAATGTACTTTGGATCTTTCGCCAGGATAACGGTAGGTTCGATAAAATAACCAACAGATTTATCGCATTTCCCTCCATAGATTACCTCGGCATCCCTATCTTTTCGGGCTTGGTCGATAAATCCTTTAAGTTTGTCAAAAGCGGCCTCGTCGATCACGGCATTGACAAAATTGGTGAAATCTTCGGGTGGCCCCATCTTTACCCTGCTTAGTTGGCCCTCGCATTTAGACCATGTTTCGGCCCATATTGATTGTGGAATATAAACCCGCGAAGCTGCTGAACATTTTTGTCCCTGGTACTCGAAGGACCCACGCACGATGGCTGTCGCCAATGCTGTGGTATCGGCGGATGGGTCCGCAAAAATAAAGTCCTTGCCACCAGTCTCTCCGACAATACGCGGATAGGATTTGTATTTCGAGATATTTTCCCCGATTCTCTTCCAAATATCCTGAAAGACCCCTGTTGATCCGGTAAAATGAATCCCTGCAAAGTCGGGATGGGAGAAAATCGCCTCCCCGGCTTCCGGTCCGGATACGAAGACGAGATTGATTACTCCGGCAGGCAGACCAGCTTCCATCAGTATTTCCATGATCACACTTGCAGCGTAAACGCCTGTTTTCGCAGGTTTCCACACGGAAACATTTCCCATGATAACCGGGGCCACAGGTAAATTTCCAGCTATGGAGGTGAAGTTAAATGGCGTTAATGCAAAAATAAAACCCTCAAGAGGCCTGAATTCGTTGTAATTCCACATACCAGGATTTGACTGTGGTTGCATGGCATAAATATCTGTCATGCATTTTACCCCAAAACGATAGAAGTCAGCCAATTCACAGGCAGCATCAATCTCGGCCTGATAGGCATTTTTTGACTGGCCCAACATGGTAGCTGCGTTGATTTTGGACCGGTAAGGGCCAGCAATAAGATCCGCGGCTTTAAGAAACAGGGCAGCCCTATGTTGCCATGGGGTATTGGCCCACTCATTTCTCGCACTTAAAGCAGCCTCAATCGCCTGAAGGACGTGTGTTCTATCCCCCTGGTGGTAGCTCCCTAATTTGTGGGCCAAATCGTGAGGCGGGAACATCGCAATTTTTTTTCCGGACCTGACCTCCGTGCCATTGATGATCATGGGCAGATCTACCTGTTTTGATCGCAACTCCTGAATTTTTTGTTGCAATTCCAGCCGCTCGGATGATCCGGGGGCATAACTTTTTATAGGCTCATTTACTGGGACAGGTACATTGTAGAATCCGGTTGACATATTGTTGATTTTTTGTATTATTGCATTAGATTGAACTGAGCAACTATTAATATTGGTCATGCAAATCTAGGGGATCTCTGTCTCAAATTTGCTAATAAATGTCACCTTTATACATTGGAGATAGAATTTGTATTTATTTATGAATCATCATGTAGCTGTTTGGATATAGATGCCAAAAATAACAGAAAGCGGAATAAAAGGTAAATATGCCCTGTTCCCCAGACAGGAACAGAGGCTTATCATGTTGTTTTTCTATCTCGATCTCCTGTTGTTGACCGGATCCCTGATAGTCATCACCCTCGATCTGTTTAATTTTTTCCTGGGAAGCTATTTGGTACCGGCCCTATCCTTTCTGGGCATATTCATACTTGTTCTGTTCTTTCTTAAAGAGGGGAAAAAGAATTCCGCATTAAACTCACTGGTCTTTATTCCCGTCCCTGCCTATTTTCTGATGATCTCCCCGCAATTTGCAATTTTCCCTCCTCAATCATCTTTTCAGTACGAAATTTACCTTTACCTGGCCGGTTTCGCATTCTTTTTGCTTTTTTCCGAAAAAAGACGCCAAATAGCTGCATATGTTATAATTACTACATGTGTCCTTACCGGACATCTTGTTGCCTTTGCCGACAAAAATCTTCTTTTTAAACTAAACTGGAACCTTACGGGTACCTTGAACCCCTTATTGATTTATCTTCTTATCAGCCTTTCAGGATTCGTTTTATACCTGATATATCACCGTCGTTTGGCTGTTAAGAACCTGATCATTGATTCCCTCCGTGAAAATCAAACCCGTATTTTCCATCAATTTTTTGAAGGAATTCTTCGGTTATCGATCGACCGGGATGAATTTGGAGAACGGACAGGATATACTGTAACTTACATAAATCCAACCTTTGAAGAGTTCTTTGAGGTCAGGAACTCTGAGGTCAGGGAGATGCCTGCGCACCTGCTGTTTCAAAAATTGTTCAGGGCCGAAGTCGACTGGCAATCCCTGATTGATCCGGTTAAGCGCATCAGGAAAGAGATATTGATCCCGCATACCGGGAAATGGTTTCGGGTAGGCTCAATTCCTCTTGACAATGATCAGATGATCTTTTTCTTCGAGAACATCACCAGCATTAAAAATACCTTGAAAGAGCTGAATTTCAGCAAACACCGTTACAAGCTATTGCTGGAAACCATTCCGGATATGTTTTTCGTGATTGACAAGGATGGAACCTACATCGACTATGTACCTAAATCAGATAGTGGCATCGATATGCTTGCCAGTGAAATTATTGGAAGCACAATTTTTGAGGTTGGATTTTCTGCCAGGATGGTCAACCAGGTTAGTAAATCGATAAAAACAGTAATTTCTAAAAACAGTATTGAAACCATTGAGTATGCCCTCGAAGTAAAGGGAAAAGGTTCATGCTTCTTTGAGATGCGGATGGTTAAACTCAACTCCAACTCTGTCATGGCAGTTTCGAGGGACATATCCAAACAAAAATTCGCTGTTCTGGCTATTGAGGAGGCCAGAAAAAAGGCGGAAGAAGCCGACATGCTCAAGGCAGCCTTCCTGCAGAATATTTCGCATGAGGTACGCACTCCGTTGAATGCCATTGTTGGGTTCTCCAATGTATTGCTAACCGATGAAGTTTCGCGGCCAGAACGACTTAACTATTTACAGATCATCACGCGCAATTGTCAGATACTGCTTCATGTTTTCAGCGATACCATCAAACTCTCCAAGATTCAAAGTGGGGTCGAAAAGGTAGAGAAACAATTTTACAATCTGAATGGATTGGTGAATGACCTTAACCGGCAGTTTATGTATGAAAAGGAACAACTTGAAAAAGACCACCTCAAACTTATTCCGGTAAAAGGTAATGACCATCCCAAATTTTCCATTGTTTGTGATGGAAGCAAAATCAAAGACATTATGGAAAGCCTGATGGACAATGCGATAAAATTCACGGAAGAGGGTGAGATTGAATTCGGGTACAGGATGGATGGTAATTCGACCATTGAATTTTTCGTCAGGGACACCGGAATAGGAATTCCCGAGGATCAGTTCGATAAAATTTTCGACCGGTTCTACCAGATTGACTTGAGAATAAAGCGCACCTATGGAGGATCGGGTATCGGACTTTCACTCGCCAACGATTTTGTCAATATGCTAGGTAGCAAGATTAAAATTGAATCAACTCCCGGAGTCGGATCAAGGTTTTCATTCGCAATTAGTTATGACGATGCCTCCAGTCGACTTAGAATTGTATAATTCGTGCGGGTGATGGTTAATGAGAATTTTCGGGATAACGCGTCAGGCACTCCTTTAATGTGCCAAATTGGTAGTTTTTCCGGTTAAAATAATGAATCAGGCTCCTTAAGCGCTCAACCAGAACGGTTCCTGAATTCCTCAAAATATAGGAGGGTAATTTCATATCAGGTGACATAAGATCGGCAAACTCCCAGGGGTGAAAATAGATATTGAGATAGCCATCCTTCAAAATCGCACCTTGACACATCCGTTTGTAAAAGTTGATTGGGAAATTGTGCAGGGATAGCCAAAATAGCGGTACCCTGAAGGTTTTGGAGACTGAGGCCGGTATCTGGCAAAGTCCTTTTTCGTAGAAAATCCGTCGTGGCTTATTCAAGTTATAATATTTTCCCGGTAGGAAGGTAGGGTTTAAGGATGAAAAGTACTTGTACCCCGCCTCTACGACAGGCAAAGCTTCAAGAGGCGCCATATTTGGCATTCTAAATCCAACTACCGCAGTCCCGGTCAACTGTTCCAAAATCCTTTTCGATTCGGCAAGATCCTTTTCTTCGAAGGTGGCATGATAATAGCCATGCGAAGCTACTTCATGACCTTCATTGATCATCCGGCCGATTAGATCAGTTGCATGCATCGCAAAATTCGCGGTACAAAAGAAGGTGGCTTTTACCTTTTCCTCAAGCAGCAAATCGAGTATGCGCACTGTTCCGATCTTCGAGATTGACATTTGCTGCTCAAAAATTAGCGTCTTTGTATAAGGAAGCGGATTGTCAAATTCCTCAATATCGAAACTTAGAAAAATCATTTTATTCGGAAGATTTTAGGTTCGTAGACTTTACAATGTACAGCGGCCGGTCTTTAACCTGCATAAACATCTTTCCTATGTAGATTCCGATGATACCCAATACACAGAGTTGCAATCCGGAGAAAAAGGCAACCGTAAGAATCACAGATCCCCATCCATAGGAATAATGGCCGGAATAATAATAGGACCAGATTACATAAGGAAGATACAAGAATGAAAGCAGGGAAATAATAAAGCCAAGATAAACTGCAACATAAAGCGGTCTGATACTTAACGAAGTGACACCGTTAAAAGCGAATTTCAACATCTTGCGAAAAGTATATTTGCTACTCCCGGAATGCCTGTCATCCGGATGGAAATCAATGGCAACCTGCTTAAAACCAACCCATTTTATCAAGCCCCTGATAAAAAGGTCATTCTCTTTAAACCGGGTAAACAGATCTGTTACACGCCGGTCCATCAACCTAAAATCAGATGTTCCCTTCTCTATTTTGATGCCTGATAGCCAACTGATGAAAGCGTAAAAACCGTTGGATGTTTTGCGTTTCAAATAGGAAAGATTTTCACTCTCTTCCCTGCGGGTATAAACAATGTCGAAACCCTCCTCCCATTTGGAAAGAAGCTTGGATATTATTTCCGGGGGATGTTGCAGGTCACAATCCATGGAGATGACGCAATCACCATGCGATTCATCCAGTCCGGCTTTGAGCGCATTTTGATGTCCAAAATTTCTTGACAATTCGATATAGAAAATCCCCCCCCATTTATTAGAAAGATCAATAATCCTTTCCAGGGTATCATCCGTACTTCCATCGTCTACGAATATCAACTCAAGATCATAACGAACGTATGGGAAACAGGATTTTATCCGTTCATGAATAACTTCGATATTTCCCGCCTCATTGTGCGCCGGAAGTACGATGGAAACAAGTTTCTTCTTCATTCTTTTGGATTTGTTAGGTAGTTGTCCGATTTTTTAAACAGCATCTCGTAGACAATTGTCAGCCAGATCAGTGTGCAAGGCAGCGCCTGCAAGGCATACGGCCTAATGATCTGCGTATACAACGATCGGGGAAACAAATCGGAGGGACCGAAGCTTGAAATGACAATCCCGAAGATAATCAGGAACAGACTCCACGCGGAATAGGGACGCGGCTGAATGACAAACCATATTGCTACTCCTGTTAGTGCAATGATATATGTATTTGGCTCACTCCCTGTACTAAACAATACGGTAAAGATTAAAACGGATGCTAAGGTAAGCAACTGAAAGCTATTTTGCCTGTACTCCCTGATTCTAAGGTAAGGCAGGGCGAAAAGGAGAAGCGCCCCCAGTAGGACCGGCAGGTTGGAAAATTCAAAATTTCCGGTGGATTTGTGTATCATACCTAAGAATGATACATTTTGCTGAAGTGCACTTCCATTACCCTGGTTCTTAATAATCAACTCGTTAAACCAGGCCTTGTATTGACCTACGATAAACTCCGTTGACGAAATAAACATGGGTAGTACAAAAAATACAATGCCCCAGATGATACTCCAGAGAATCAGCTTTGGTTTATGTTTCGAGAAGAAGAAAAAGGCAAATCCAACTATTCCGTACAGTTTAACAAAGGTTCCCAGCATAATCATAAAAGCGGCCCAGCCATCCTTCTCCTTTTTGATCAAGGTATAAGACAAAATAATCAGGGCCGCAGTTGCGGTATTGAATTGCACATTGGTTTGGGCAATAATCATCGAGTTGGTACAAATCAAAAGAATAGCCAGGTGTTGCCAGGGCTTTAGCGGTAACTCCTTTACCGCAAAATACATCACCATGGCCAAAAAAACCAGCCAAAGCGTGGCGCCAATCAGGTCAGGCATTAAGGCAAAAGGGGCCATGATGACTCCAAACACCGGACCATAATGGTTCACATCATCGAAGAACTGTGGACGATGCTGATAGAGCGGAAATTGTTCGATTGTATTTAGAAAAACGTATTTGTAGATCTTGTAATTGTTGTGCAGACGCCCTGTAAGAAGGTTGAAAATGCCTATAAAGGCCGATATAGCGATCCACAGATAAAGGATTATCCGACCATCCATAACGAATGGTCTATTGAAGAAGAGCCTAATTTTCATCCCAGTATGCATATGGAAACGTCCGATTTTTTAGTTTTTCCTTGCCCTGATCAAGCCGCGTCTAAGATAAGGCGCCTTAAGTTTCCTATCGGTATAGATAATTAAAAATCCGTCCGAATGAGTCGTTTCGAATCCGGATTGCGTCAATGTTGCATTAAGCTCATGTTCATCTTCATCATTGTGATAGGTACAAATTGCCACTTTCAACGGTTTTCCATCATTCAAGATTCTTCTGCATCCGCTCAACAATCTGGATTCAGCACCCTCCACATCAATTTTCAGAAATGATAGTTTTTCCTCCGGTGAAAAATAATCATCCAGGGTCACACATTTCGTATTTGTCACATCTCCGGCAAATTTGTTCACGATTGTCACTTTTCCCTTCCAGGGAGCAAAAGTTGCCTTCAACGGTTCAAGCCACTCTTTGCCACTCTCGAAAAGGACTATCCGATCTGCCTGCTCAACATTACTTAAAGCAAAAATACCTTCTGCTGCGCCAATATCAACCAAAACATCACCCTTTTCAACTTTAAAATCGGCAGTTTCGTAGCAATGGGGGCTCCTAATATCCTGCTCTCTTCTCAACTCATTGTAACTTAATCTAATTCGCTTTTTATTCCATCTTTTTTTGAAATAAAGCCTTTTATTTTCGTGAATTACGTAACGCAATCCGGTTTTCTTGTCATCAAGGACTTCGATAGCGTTTTCGATGTATTCGTCCCTGAAGTAGTATGGAATCATCGCAATTCCACGGTTTTTCACGTAATCCAGGACCCTGCTCACTTCATCCGAAAGAGGTTCATTCAAACGAGTATAGTAGGCGAGGATATTTTCCCTTAGGAGACACGACACAATTTTTTTTCGAATATATTTGGGTACAATAAGACGGTAGATGCGCGTATTCAGAATATTCATTTGTTTATAAATTGATTTTCAATTGCCAAATGGAATACCCACCTATTCATTTTCGGTTGGTGAGATGATTGTCTCATGGGTATTTCATTTGTAAATATTTTGTTTTAAACAGGTCTGATGGAATAACCTGGTTTCGGAAGAAATTTTCATTAAGTTTATTGATTTCCTGATCACGGGTTTATCATTAAGTTAAAGATACCTATCCTGAACAACCCTATTGGAAGGAAGTTGGATCGGTAAAGTTAAATAAATCACTGCCAACATACAAAAATTAAAAAGCTCATGTACCAAACGACAATCGAATTTGAAAAGGATTGAATTATCTGTTCTTTGTATTTTTCCCTCAAATAATCAGATAGATTGCAAACAAAGCGACTATTTTTTATGAATCTGAACCATTTTCTGGTCATTTTTTAAAATATTCGATTAATTTTAACCAGATTTAAATATGGAATTTGTTCCATATTTCACGACGAAACTAACTTTTCTATGATCATTGGGTTTGAAGCCAAGAGGCTGTTCCAAAATTTTTCCGGATTAGGTAATTACAGCCGAAATACCGTGAATTTGTTGGCCAGATTTTATCCCGAGCACCAGTACCTGCTTTTTGCCCCAAAGCTTACGTCGCTTTTTGTCCCTCGTGCACCGGTCGAGATCATAACGCCAAAATCAAAATTCTTCGCACGGTTCAGGTCCTTTTGGCGAATCTACCGGGTGGCCGGACTGGCAAAAAAATACCATACGGATATTTTCCATGGATTGAGCCACGTTTTGCCTGCCGGAATAGAAAAAAAAGGAATCCCTTCAATCGTGACCATTCATGATCTTATTTTCCTTAGGTTCCCGTCATTTTACAGTAAAATTGACCGCAAACTCTACTACCACAACACATTGAGCAGTTGTAAGCGCAGCACAAAAATATTGGCTATCAGCCATCAAACGAAAGAGGACCTCAAAAATTATTTGGGAATTCCGGAAGAAAAAATTGTGGTACTTCATCAGTCATGCGATAAACGCTTTTATGAGCAGGCAGATGATGATCAGAAAGATTTCGTTCGTAAAAAATACCAGCTCCCCGAAAAATTCATCCTTTGCGTTGGAACCATTGAACAACGGAAAAACCAACTGGCAATTTTGAAAGGGGTAGTCAGTGAACAATTGAAAATTCCTGTAGTATTGTTGGGGAAACCTACCGAATACAAAAAAATACTGGATGAGTATATCATAGAATCAGGAATCAGGAAGCAGTTGATATTTCTGCATAACACTGACTTTTCTGAACTTCAGGCCATTTACCAAATGGCAGAAATTATGGTCTATCCCTCCTTTTTTGAAGGTTTTGGTTTGCCTGTACTTGAAGCCCAAGCATCAAAATGCCCTGTTATCACCTCAAATATAAGCAGTTTGCCCGAAGCCGGAGGTGATGGTGCGGTCTATATAGATCCATCGAACAGTACAGAAATAGGATTGGCCATCCGGAAGATTTTAACGGATAACAAATTTAAAGAAGAACTGATTAAAAGAGGAACTGCCAATGCCCTTATGTTCAACGATCAGGCTGTTGGAGAAAAATTGGTCAAGCTTTACCAATCGCTTGTCAAAGAAAATTAAGAGAAGATAATTCCGTCGGCGATTATGCCCTGTTAACACATGTGGTTACCTGCTCACTTATCTGTTCCCTGTTTTCCAATGAGTAGTTTACCGATTTAACGCTCAACCACCTTCCCGAAAAAGCCACATTGAAATAATACTCCACCAGTCTCAGGTAAATTCGTGTGCAAACTTGAAGCGGCTTGATAAAAAACAAAAGAACTCCCAAAATGGCCGGGATTGCACCTAGTATCAAGCTATTTAAAATCAATATCATGTGCATATAAAATGCTTTCCATTCATTTTCGTGCTTCGAAATATACAAATGTCTGGAGATATGTACCTCTGTCTTTGTCAAGGCAGTAACCTCCAAATTCAATCTTGAGGAACCTCCATGCATATGACCGATTTCAGCAGTTTTAAGCATTACAACTTCGCCTCCGTGATCGATGGCCCTGCGGCACAGATCTACATCTTCGAAATACATCCAAAAATCCTCATCCCATTTGCCCAACTGGAAAAAGCCATCCCGCTTTATCATCAGTGCCGAACCCGAAACCCAATCAGGGTAAACATAGTGCCTGGTCTGAACAATTGAATCCTCTATTGGCCCATAAAAGACCCTTCTGATGGATCTTAGCCATCCGGTAAGGGTAGCCGGAGTTAAAAATTTGCCGTACGGACGATCTCTTGATCCATCTTCCTTTACCTGACCACATGAAACGATGGAATATTGCGGCCGTACCTGAACCTCTTCGAGCATATCGTACAATGCGTCGGCCGTGACGGTGGTATCTGGATTTAAAAACAAAAGGGTATGCCCCTGGCTTTCCATAGCACCACGATTGCACCCATTGGCAAAGCCATTGTTGGCTGTATTGGAAATAAATTTGAATTCAGGGAAAATATGGATGCCCTCCTCGAAACTTCCATCATTTGATTGGTTATCAACTACTATAACCTCAAGCGTAAAGAGATGATCTTTCATCACTCCCCGGATAGATTCCAGACAGCTTGTAAGCTTTTGCCCGCTTCGGTAGTTAACTATTATGATAGATAAATCTTCCAATTGATCTGTTATTTTGAAACTATATCAGTAGTAAAACTAAACGTTAATCCCAACTTAGACGATTTGGTAACCCAAAAGTTTAATCAACAATTCAAAATTAGTCTCAATTCATTAATCAAAAATAAGATGTCCTTCAACAGCATTGTTGTTTTTTCAGTAAATTGAGCCTCTGAATCAATGAACAATCCTAATACTTCAACAAATGAAAAAAAAACTTCTTGTAACACTTACCTTAATTCTCATTGCCTCTTTTGGCTTTTCCCAGTCAAAATTTAATGGATTAGAAATGATTCTGGGAAATCTCTACAGAACATCTGATGCAAAAACCCGTTCAATTAGTCCTGAAAATTTCACCGGAGAAAAGGGCACAGGGGGAATGGCAAATTTATCCTTTGATAACCAATGCTTTCAGAATGTGCCACACCATGTTGGGATTTTCTTTCAGTCGGCGTGTCGAATAGCTAAACCATTCAGTCCCAAATGGAAGATAAACCCTCATGGTGTAGCCCCTTTCGACAATTGATTTCCGTAATTTTGGGTTTACCCCAAACAACATCTGAAATTCGTACTTTTCTTTGGGAATGTCTAGTCGTGCAATCAACAGCATGGACTGTTCAATCAAGTAGCGGTCGTGCGTTGCGATGCCAACAAAGATATTGTTCTTCAACATGAATTCAAGATCCTCCATGTAATGATCACGAACCTCCTGATACCCCTTGAAAGCAATGGATTTATCCTCTATGTATATTCCCTTGCACAAACGAAAATTGAGGGGAGAGGTAACAATGTCGCTTTTCATCAGGGTTTTTACGTCATCAAGGGTTCTCCTCATATAAGCTTGTAGTACAAGTCCAACACGATTTGGAAATTCCTCTCTTAGCCTGTTGTAAATGTTTAATTCATCGTCTGTGCAGGTCGAATCCTCCATGTCTATTCGAATGAAACTATCGTGTTTATCAGCAAGAACTACTATTTCCCTGATGATATTGAAACAAGCCTCTTTGTCAAGCAGAAGACCAAACATAGAGGGTTTAACAGAAAAATTTCCTCTTACTTTTTTTGATGAAAACTGTTCGATCACGTCAAAATACTGGATTTTATAGGCTTCAGCTTCTTCGAGTTTGGTGATAAATTCACCCAAAACATCAATGGTAACTGCACATCCTTCGGCGTTTATTTTTTCGGATTCACGAATGGCATCGGAGAGGTACTCACCGGAGATATACTTCTTGGAGAAAATCCAAACCAATCGTTTAGGCATGTAGGGAAGCACGGCAGCTATCAGTTGATTGATCATCGTTATTGATTTAATTTCTTGTTGTGTATGTAAATGTAGTGACCCCTTTATAGGCAATCTATGATGTTTATCAACTCATCAAAAAATTTGGCAGGAAACAAAAATTGCTGGATCCCTTTTCAATATTTGAACAATTAACAATTCTTCATCCTTAGAGTGATATATGTTAAACAACCTTATAAACGGATGAAAAATCGCCCCACTGATATTGTAGATAAAACATTTCAGCTATATTTGTCTTTCTTAATTAAGATACACGACATCACTTTTATAATATGAAGAATTCCACGATTGTTTCTGTAGTACTGGGTGTAGCAGTTGCATTGCTCTATCTGCTTCATTTCATGGGAAATAAAAGCAGCATGATCACAAAAGGAAATGCAAACTCAGAATCGTCAAAATCTGTTTCCATTGCCTATGTCAAAATGGATTCCGTCCTTTTCACATATGCTTTGGCAAAAAAACTGACCGCTAATCTTCAGGTAAACCAGGAGTCTTTTAAGAAGGAGTATAGTGTCAAAAGGATAAAATTCGAAAAAGAGGCTGCTGCTTTTCAGGAAAAGGCACAAAGAGGAGGCTTCCTGACCGAGGAAAGGCTCAAACTCGAACAGGAGAGGTTGGTCGGACAGCAACAGGAGATTGAAAGACTGGACTATGAACTAACGCAGAAACTCAATGAAATGCAGAGTCAAATCAACCAGCAAATCATTGACAGTATTTCCTCTTTTTTGAAGAGCTATAACGCTGATAAAAAATTCGATATCATCCTCAACAGCTCAAGCATGCTCGAAGGCACACCAAAATTCAACATTACCAAAGATGTCGCTGTTGGATTGAACAAAAGGTACAAACCCTGATGCCTTAAACCGGAAAACTTCCGGAATTCCCTTCGTATTGTTAAAGGTACTTATCCGGTCACTATGTCACAATTCAGTACCTATCTTGATCGGCAACAACCGCTTTTGGTAACAGAACTGTTCTCAGTAATTGAAAACAAAAGCAAGATGTTTGTTACCATACCTTGTTTTGATGAGCCCGACCTCCTCCGCTCACTCGAATCACTGGCAATTTGTACTCCTCCTTCCGGTAATGTAACTGTAATTGTGGTTGTTAACTCCTCCGATCGAACTGCACCTGGCTTTTTGCAAAATAATTTAAAGACGATTCAATCTGTTATGGCCTGGCTGGATCGTGGAGCAAAACCTTTCTATCAACTTCTGCTTTTGCATGCTCCCGCATTGCCTTCAAAATGGGCAGGAGTGGGTTGGGCCAGAAAAATTGCCATGGACGAAGCGATCAGGTGCCTTGATCAGTCGGGGCTGGAAGAGGGTATCCTGATTGGATTTGATGCAGACAGTCTGGTTTCTGACAACTACTTCACCTCCATTGAAACGGCATTCCGGGAAAATCCAGGATATCATTTTGTCACGCTCAATTTTAACCATCCAATTGATGACCCCTCCCTGACTAACTCCTTGCGGGAAGGAATCATCCAATACGAGCTATACCTTCGTTACCTTCGAAATGCCATGAAATGGAGTGGTTATCCTCATTCCATTCATACCATTGGATCGAGCTTTGCGGTAAGGGCCAGTTCTTATGTGAAGCAAGGAGGCATGAACAGAAGACAGGCCGGGGAAGATTTTCATTTTTTGCACAAGATGGTTTTGCTTGGCGAATATGGGGTAGTGAGAGACGCGACCGTCTTTCCGGCAGCACGGATATCACACCGGGTACCGTTTGGAACCGGAGCTGCATTGAAAAAATGGGAGGAGGGCAGTAAAGAACTCTATTCCGCCTATGCCCTTAAATCATTCGATAGCTTAATTCCCTTGTTCAGGAATCCCGGTCTCTTTTTTGAAACTGACAGAGCTATCTGGATGGGGCTTATCGAGCAATTAGATCCGCTATTGCAAAGTTATTTGGAGCAGACAGAAATCCTGAACCGATTGGATGAACTGAAAAAAAACTGTGCAGACAGGACGATGTTTACAAGGAGGTTCTACCATCTTGTCAATGCTTTCTGGATCATAAAATACCTCAATAATTGCGAATCAATGGAAGGAGGAACAGGAATATTGGTGGAAGAAGCATCCAAACTCCTGACAAAATTGGAGGGGTCTACTGTCAGGAATCCAAATGCCTTTGACTTATTGAAAATTTACCGGCGACTAGACTACAACAACTAAAAAAAATTCCAAAGTCTACGCCTCAGGCAAATTCGATACAAACAAAAAGTTTCCAAAGTTGATGTTACTGGTAAGGTTTGATCGTAACAAAAAACTTTGGAAACTTTATAAAATATTAATATTTCTATTCAGCCAGTTCTTCCAGCTGAATCATCAACTGATCTTTGCGTACTTTATCCCCCACTGTTACGAGAACCTCCTTCACCGTGCCTGCAAATGGCATTTCAAGAATGGTCTGCATTTTCATGGCTTCATATTTGAGCAATTTATCCCCGGCGTGAACATCCTGACCCGGTTTTACATAAACCTCTAAAATCGTGCCAGGAATAAAAGAGCGTATTTCGTTCAGGTCAGCCGGCTGCCACTTCTTCCGCATACCGTATTTCTTGGTAAGCAGTGTATAGTATTGTGCCGTGTTGACGACGAACACTTCGTATTTTGGTTTATTATCTTCCATAATGGACTTTTATTAAGATCAATTGATGATCAGAATGGAGGTATTCCATGTTTCTTTGCCGGTCTCTTATCAACTTTATGTTCTGAAATCTCGAGAGAATGAATCAGGCGCGCACGGGTTTCGAGTGGCTCAATCACCTCATCGATGTAACCTTTGGAGGCAGCGACAAATGGATTGGCAAACTTATCCTTGTACTCCTGAACTTTCTGTTTGCGCATTTCAGCCGGATTTTCAGCCTCATCAATCTCTTTGCGGAAAACAATATTCGCTGCGCCTTCGGGACCCATTACCGCAATTTCTGCTGTTGGCCAAGCGTAAACGAAGTCGGCGCCCAGGTGACGTGAGTTCATGGCAATGTAACCTCCTCCATAGGCTTTCCGAATGATTACAGTTACCTTCGGAACAGTCGCCTCACTGTATGCATACAAAAGTTTGGCGCCATGGCGGATCACGCCTGAGTGCTCCTGATCAACTCCTGGCAGGTAACCCGGCATGTCTTCAAGTGTCACGATAGGAATATTGAAAGCATCACAGTAGCGAACAAAACGAGCAGCTTTATCAGAACTGTCGCAATCCAGAACACCTGCCAGGTACATTGGTTGATTGGCAACAAAACCTACTGTATTCCCGGCAATACGGCCAAATCCGATGACGATGTTACGGGCAAAAAGCTCCATAACCTCAAAAAAGTCGGAGCTATCCGAAATTGCTTTAATGATGTCGCGGATATCATAAGGATAATGCGGGTCACTCGGGACAATGTCCTCGATGCTTATGGGAAAGGTCGGAGCCTGGGTTGGGAAGCGTAGCGCCTTCTGGGTATTGTTCCATGGAATAAAGGAGATCAGTTTCTTGATCTGCTCGAAACACTCATCTTCGCTAAGTGCATAGAAATGTGCATTCCCGGTAACTTCACTGTGGACCAGCGCCCCTCCAAGCTCTTCCATCGAAATCTCTTCGCCCAGAACTGTTTTTATCACACTTGGGCCGGTAATAAACATCTTTGAAATGTTCTCAACCACGAATACGAAATCGGTAAGGGCCGGTGAATAAACCGCACCACCGGCACAAGGTCCGAGAATAACCGACAATTGCGGAATAACGCCTGAAGCCTCTGTGTTGCGATAAAATATCTCACCGTATCCCGCTAATGAGTTGACACCTTCCTGAATACGCGCACCGCCCGAATCGTTGATCCCAATGATTGGAACCCGCATTTTAAGGGCGTGGTCCATAATCTTGGTAATCTTGCGGGCATGCATCAGACCCAAAGATCCTCCTGCAACGGTAAAATCCTGCGCATAAATACAGACAGGCTGATTGTACATGGTACCGGTACCAATGATGACACCATCACCGTGCAATACCTTTTTCTCCATATCGAAATCCTTTCCGGTATGCTCTACAAAGAGATCATACTCATGAAAAGAGTTCTCGTCCAGAATCGCTTTGATCCTTTCGCGGGCAGTTTTTTTGCCCATGGCAACCTGTTTCCCAATGGCCGCTTCGCCACCACCTTGCTGAGCCTCTTTTTTTCTTCTGCGAAGGTCTAGGATGTTTCTTTTTAATGACATAATCTGTAGCTGTTTACTTATGTTTTGTCCTAAATAAGAACTGATTTTTGGTCAAAATATGGTGTGACAAAAATACAAAAATTATTCTCTTTGGCTTTATAAGCAGGAAGATTGCACGCTAAAGTTTAGGGAAAGGATCCCTTATAAACTGATACTCAATTGAATTATTTAGACGCCCATTTATAAAGTACAAGGGCAATCATGGCGTAAATTATATTTGGAAGCCACACTGCGAGCAAAATATTAAATCCTGCCTTAAAGGCAAAAATAGTACTAACTTGCATAAACATAATGTAAGAAAAACTGAGCAACAGTCCCAAACCAAGATGAATGCCAATTCCTCCCCTGGTCTTTCTGGAGGCGAGTGAAACGCCAATGATGGTCAAAATAAAAGTACTTATTGGCCCTGAGGTACGCTGATATTTTTCCTTTTCATAACTGGATACATTATCTACACCTCTCAATTTCAAATCTTTAATGTATTTATTTAGTTGCCAGTAATCCATGGTTTCCTCCTTGGAACTCTGCTGCCCAAATTCACCCGGAGTCATCTTAAGTGTCGAGTCAATCTGTGTGCCTTTGGAAATCTTTTCCACATTGCTACTCATATCCCTGACAAAATAGTCGTGGATCACCCACTTCTTTCTTTCACGGTCCCACTTGATGTAATCTGCCATCAATTTTGATTTTAGCTTAGTTCCCTCAAATTTTTCGATGGTAAACTTATAACCCACATCACTTCGGTTGTCGTAACTTCTCATGTAAATAAAAAGCCCGGGTTCCAACTGCCTGTGAATGTTTCTATCGGTATTGATGTATTCATTTTTAATGTATGTGGTACGAAAATTTACCCTCGACAAGGCTGTAGGAGGGATGACGAAATTGCCCAAAATCCACGACATGCCGGCAATAATTCCTGAGGCGACCAGGTAAGGCCGCATCATTCTGCGGTAGCTGATCCCACTCGATTGCATGGCTATTATCTCAGAGTTGTAAGCCATTTTTGAGGTAAAATAGATGACCGCAATGAAGGTAAACAACGCACTGAAAAGATTGGTGAAATAGGGAATAAAGGGAAGGTAATAATCGAAGATGATGGCTTTCAAGGGAGCTTTTTTTGAGATAAAGTCATCAATATTTTCAGAGATGTCAAAAATGATCGAAATACTAATAATCAAAGCGATAGCCAGGAAAAATGTTCCCAGGTATTTTTTGATGATGTATCTGTCTATGCGTTGTAAATACTTCTTGGCCATCTCTGCAAAGGTAATATTGTAAACTCAATCAGAGCCTGGTGTGCAACTTTTTTACCATCTCCTCTTTCCAGTGCTTAAAAGTACCCTGAAAAATCTGAATTCTTGCTTCATCAACAAGCCAAAGATAAAAAGCCAGGTTGTGTATGCTGCCAATCATTGGTCCAAGCATCTCCCCTGCCTGAAAAAGGTGACGCAGGTAGGCCCTGGTATATTGTTGATCGACGAAGGATGTGCCATCCGGATCGACCGGGGTGAAATCTGTGGCCCATTTGTTGTTTCTGATGTTGATTACACCTTCCCGCGTAAACAACATGCCGTTGCGGCCATTTCGGGTTGGCATCACACAATCAAACATATCTATGCCCCTGTCAATTCCCTCCAGGATGTTCACCGGATTTCCGACCCCCATCAGGTAACGAGGCCTATCGGCTGGCAAAACTTGATTGACAACCTCTATCATGGCATACATATCTTCCTCCTTCTCTCCAACTGAGAGACCACCAATGGCATATCCATCAGCCTGATAGGTCGCAACATGTTCGGCAGCCCTGATCCTTAAATCCGGGTATACACAACCCTGTACGATGGGGAATAACGTTTGTTCGTACCCATATTTAGGAATAGTGGAAGCAAACTGGTTCATGCATCGATCGAGCCACCGTTGAGTCAATTCAAGTGACCGTTTGGCATAGTCATAATCTGCATCGCCCGGGGTACATTCGTCAAAAGCCATCATGATGTCGGCCCCAATGGATCTCTGAATGTCAACCACGCGCTCAGGTGTGAACAAATGACGAGAGCCATCAATGTGCGATTGAAATTTCGCCCCCTCTTCGGTAATTTTGCGGATATCGCCAAGCGAAAAGACCTGAAAACCTCCGCTGTCTGTCAGAATAGGCTTATCCCAGCCATTGAAACGGTGTAAACCCCCGGCACGCTCAAGGACCTCAATGCCCGGGCGTAAATATAAGTGGTAAGTGTTTCCCAATATAATCCGTGCTTTGATATCCTCTTTCAGATCTTTGAAATGGATACCCTTCACTGAACCGACCGTACCAACCGGCATAAAAACCGGAGTCTCAACCACCCCATGTGCTGTATGGAACTTTCCTGCCCGTGCCTTAGTGTCGCTGCCAGTTTGCTGTAATTCGAACTTCATTCAAAAGATTTCAAGCCGCAAAGATAGTCATTAAAGCAAAATAACATTTCCAACCACTTATTGTACTCATTAAAAAAAACTGATAAAAACGAGGGTACTTAACAAGGCATTGTGTATTTTTGAACACTTTTGTTTGAATTATGGCAGTAGAATTTGGAGGTTTTCAATTTTCGATCGAAGAGTTCATAGGACTAGTTGTTTTTGGACTGTCTTTTTTGGTACAGCTATTTTATTTGATTCTACTGATAAAGTTTATTTTCAGCGGAAAACAAAAAAACAAGGAACCGAACCTCCCCTCCATTTCCATCGTAGTTACATCGCGCAATTATCTCGAACAACTACGGGAACTATTGCCAACATTGCTTACACAGGACTATCCCGATTTTGAGATTGTGGTGGTGGATGATTGCTCCACAGACGGTACCGACTGGTTGCTTGCAGAACTCAAAATTAGTCATGGCAACCTGAAAACAACCAAAATTATCCAGGAGACTGATTTTCCCAATGCCCTTGCTATCACCATAGGTGTCAGAGCCTCCAGCAAAGTGTGGTTGGTATTCTTAAGTCCGCTTTGCAGGATTCCAGACAACCAATGGCTAAGAGATTATGCGCAAAGGCTCGAACCGGACAAAGAGGTGTCAATTGGTTATATGCATTTCAACCAAGCCACCGGGAATTACAAAAGCTGGTTGCGTTTTGAAAATTTCACCTCCTTCCTGCTTTCAGGAGCAGGCCAGGCCTGCGGTCTTGCAATGCCGGTATTTGAATACAACATGGCCTATCGTCGTGAAACATTTCTTGATTTACGCGGATTTGCTGCTGTGCTTGATTCTCCCTTCAGTGAAAATGAGCTGTTCATTAACAAGATTGGCAATAGAAAAAATACGGTTGTCCTTAACAACAAAACCACACCCGTTGCTTTTACAGGCGAAACCGAATGGATCGATCTGGTTGAATTCAAGAAAAAACAGCTGATGCTTAGACGAAAGTTCTCAGCCGGTCAACGGTTTTTCCGCACACTCAACTTAATCAGCAGATTAACGTTAACGGCATCGCTCATTTTATTATTGATCGTTTCACCATTGTTGTACTGGATCCTGGGGATTTGGGGCTTCTTACTACTATTTGAAATGACCTGGATTGGTGTGGCAACAAAAAAAGTGGGGGAAAAGAACTTCTTACCCATGTTGCTCATTTATAAGGCATTTCTTCCTTTTATCAACATCTACTTTGTAATAGTCCAATTATTCACAGGCCAAAAAAGAAAATGGAAATAGTTCAGGGTCAGTCGGGTAACGCAAAAAGAGATATCGAATTGGTAGAAGCTGCCCGTAATGGGAATGAAAGGGCTTACACCGATCTGATGAAACGTTACAAGGATACCATCTATTTTATGTTGCTTAAGATGGTAAATAACCGGACAGATGCGGAGGATCTTACGATAGAAGCATTTGGAAAAGCTTTCACCAACATTCACCAATATACACCTCAGTACGCCTTCAGTACCTGGCTTTTTCGGATAGCCTCCAACAATGCCATTGATTTTATGCGCAAGAAAAGGGCAGTGACAGTTCCACTTGAACCCACCTCGGGCGACAAGCAGGTTGGCGGTGATTACAACTACAATGCAAGGGCCGATGGGTACAATCCCGAAGAGAGTATTATCAGGGACCAAAATTCGCAAATCCTTCGCAGGATGGTGGCAAAATTGAAACCGCGATACCGTAAATTGCTTGAACTGCGCTACTTTCAGGAGTACTCCTACGATGAAATTGCCAAAGAACTGGACTTACCTCTTGGCACAGTCAAAGTGCAGCTTTTCCGTTCCCGTGAAATGCTTTTTGAGTTGCTGAAGAACAATGAAATAGCGAAATAATTAAAAATTACAAATTAAAGATTAAAGATTGTGAGCCGTTTGTGTTCTCGTTTTGTTCAATGTGCAGTAGCCAATTAATTTGTAATCTGTAATTTGTAATCCAATGTCGTTTAGTTAAGAAAACCTTCTAAAGGTATTGATTTTATTGATATTTTGATCAAAATTGTTCTTTGAAATGTTTGTAGTTAGCGGATAATTTTTTATCTTGTGGGATA
>JALOCD010000039.1 GCA_023228025.1 Prolixibacteraceae bacterium
TAAATTTCAAATAATTATTCTGATAAATGGCAGTATTACAAGCATTTAATAATGAGTAAGAAAATATATTTGGGCGGTCTATGCGCTTATACCAATAATTCTTATTAGTAAATCAAAGAATGAGTCGATAATAGAGTGTAATCGATATAGAAAATCAAACATAGAGAAGAATATTAAAAATGCTATTGAAAAGTATTATGCCACCTAACAAACGTCATATTTCTTAAGGGTTTCAGAAGGTTTTCATCATTTCATCCCGCATCGGCAGCTCCTAAAATTCAGACGCACCTTCGCTGTCCTTTACGACATATGGCATTGACTGTTTGGCACAAGCAGACACCGTAAAAATGAAACCATTCAATAAAGTTTTAAGAGAGAGAAAAATATCTGAAATCGGATTCAAAACCAACTGGAATTTAGACAGAAATTGTGAGTATATAGATGATTACCTACATATAAATGCTATTAATCTTGATCTTTCAGAAACTATATTCAGAATCTTTGATTGGAAATACTTTATCGAAGATTTATATGATAAAAAACTGACATTGCTAAAGACAATGAAGTGGCTTAACCAAGACCCATTTGAAAATTTTATTACAAACTCAAAGGTAAGCTGTAGAGGAAGATTTGGGAAAATAGATAATTCTTATTTTGGATCATGTTGGACCTTACAATCAGATTGTGATGGCTTATGGAGAAATTTTAGCTCTAATAAGAGAAAATGCGTAGTAAAAGTAAAAACAAGTACTAAGAAACTCTTCACTACAATATATAATATTAACAATCCTTTACACTCAAGTAAGTACTATATTGGAAAGGTTAAGTATATAAAAAAGAGTGCGATTTCAGATCTTTTTAACCATTCATATAAAAAGAGCGAATTGGATGATGGTTTTCTATTTGTGCAACAATTATTTCTTAAAAGAAAGCAATTTAGTTATGAAAACGAAGTAAGAATTATTGTCAAGGAGGATAGCAATGATGATAAAATTAAAATACCTATTGATCCAAATTCACTCTTTGATGAAATAATTCTTGATCCATTCATTTCAACTTCAAACTTTTCTAGAAAAAAGAAAGAAATTGAAAAAGCAGGATACACTGGGTCAATATTACAATCAGACCTCTATTCAAAACCATCCTTTAACCTTAAGATTAAATAATATACCAGCGTGGGAGATGTTGGAAGACAAACACTACAGTCAATAAAAAATTGTCACGGACTGAATAATTAACATTAAAAGTCAAGGTATGAACAACACAAATACACAGGACCAGCGTATTGCAAAAATGACCTTCGCCACTGTCTATCCTATGTATCTCACCAAAGTGGAGAAGAAAGGCAGAACGAAAGAAGAATTGATCCAGGTAATAGAGTGGCTAACTGGCTTCGATAAGAAGAAACTGCAGGACCAAATTGATAAAAAAGTTACTTTTGAAGAATTCTTTCAGGAGGCAACAACCAATCCAAATTCCCACCTCATTACTGGCGTAATATGTGGTTTTCGTGTAGAGCAAATCGAAAATATTTTAACACGAAAAGTTAGGTATTTAGATAAGTTGGTAGATGAGTTGGCGAAAGGAAGAAAGATGGAGAAGATTTTGCGGAGTTCGTAGGGTGGTTCACCCAGCAAAAACCGTTAGCGGTAAGCGTAACAGACGACACAACAGACAAAATAAATTCAGGCAAAATGAAAAAAGCGACATTAATGATTTTGGTTATCGCGGCATCCTTCTGCTTCGGATTCGCATTCAAGACTATGATAACAACACAGTCTAAAGACCAGAAACAAATGAAAAGAGTAACAGGCATTGGTGGCATTTTCTTCAAATGCAAAGACCCAAACAAAATGAAAGAGTGGTATAAAACGCATTTGGGTTTGAACACCAACCAATACGGAACAGTGTTTGAATGGCGGCAAGCTAGCGACTCTACTAAAAAGGGTTTTTCGCAATGGAGTCCGTTTACAGAAAAGACAAAATATTTTGAACCATCAACAAAGGAGTTTATGATAAACTACCGAGTTGAAAATTTAGAGGCCCTTGTTGCGGCATTGAAAAAAGAAGGCGTAACGGTAACCGACACCATTGAAACATTTGATTATGGAAAGTTTGTTCACATCATGGATATAGAAGGAAACAAGATAGAATTGTGGGAGCCAAACGATATTGAATATGAAAAACTCGGAATCCAGATTGGTAGCAAGACGACCAAATGATTCTACAATTCCCCTTACTGGCTCTGATTTGCAATCAATGCCCTTATAAATCTGGTTAAGACTATAGAAAACCAGGGGGCATCAAATCAAAATTCCAGAAAATTTTCCTTCGAAATGACCTGAAATTCTGAATCGGGATACGCATCGTTCAAAGCTTTGGGGGCTTTTAATTTGCATGGGTTGCACCTAAATTTTGCAAGTAAACTTTCTGTATTTAGCTAAATTTGGCAAGTTTGAGGAAATTTGCTTTTTCATGAACGTGCAAATAGGTTTGCTGATTTTGCCATTCAACCAGAGATTTTTTCTTGAATCGGCCACGGGAGCCGCCCAACCGGGCGGCTGTACAAACAGAATGCTAATTTTCCGAAGAGACGTCCGGCCGGACGTCTTTACGCGGTTGACTCGAAACCTGTACAGCCGCCCGGCTGGGCGGCTTCCCCCGTAGTACAGAGCATGTCCTAGGCCCAGCCTATCTTGCCAAACGTGCTGTGCTCCCCTTTATCCTTTACTTGCCCTGAGCTTGTCGAAGGGTTCTTTCCCCTTTATCCTTTAAAAGTCAAAATTAGGGTTACCAGAAACGGCACCAATATCGTGAGCACAATCCCGCTGAAAACAGCGATAATGGCATACGATTTTCCTGAATATTTGCTGATAACGGGTAGAGTCGTGTCCATAGCCGTAGCCCCGCCCGAGGCAATCCCGGCCAGGTTCCCGAAGTATTTTACCAGGATCGGAGTGGCCAGCAGGGTAGCCACCTCCCTGAAAATGTTCGACAGGAGGGCGACAACGCCCAGGCTGTGGCTGTGTAACTGGGTGATGAAGGCACTGGAGAGGCTGTAGTACCCAAATCCGGCCCCAACGGCAAGGGATTCTCGCAGGGTGAGGGTAGGGATTACCAAGGTAACAAGGGCAGAACCTGCCAAAGTCCCGACGATGATGGTTACTGGTACCCAGATGATTTTGTAATTATAGGTAGAGAGAACCTTCCAGGAGTTCTTGTCGCTTCCGATACTTACCCCGGCAAGAAACATCAGCAGGAAGAGGGCATAATTTCCGAATTTGTCGAAATCATATCCGGTAGGTAACTTTCCCGATAGTCCGGCAAGGACCCCGGCGACAAAGAAACCGAAGATGATCAGGCTACTTCTCATCTTGTTTGAATAAGAACTTAAAAAGAATAGCAGACAAGAGAACACTGCCTGCTATTGAAATGATGCTGATTGCGATGGCTTCGTAGCCAATTTTGCCAATATTTTGGATTACCTCCCTGTTCGTACCAACAGAAATGCCGAGCAGGAAAAGCAGCAGGTAGATGGCCCAATTCAGCAGGTGATTGTTGAAAAGGTGCCATTTGGGTTTCCCGACAATGAGCAATCCAAACAGAATTCCGGCCGACAAGACGACTAAGATGGTTATCATCCGGAACTATTTGAATTGGTACCGAACAGCAAAGCCAATATTGACCCCGGTCCCATGGTTGAAAATGCCAAGTTCAGGACGTGCGTCCAGCGCAAACTGGATACCGGCGGGAAAACAATACTCTATGCCAATATTCCCGCACGCATTAATAAATAGTCCGTTTTTGTACCTGTAATCATAACCCTGGTTGGAACTCCAGGTGCCCAATTTGGCGCCGGCGCCGGCGTACCAGTTAACATTTTCATCCAGTTGCGGCAGTTTCCAGAGCCATTGGTAGATCCCGGTGAGTGCCCAACTGTTGTGGTCCTGCCTGAAATTGTTGACATAATCAAAATTGCTGTTGAAACCAAAATCAAATTCCAACCGGTTTTCGGAAGATAATCCGCGCTGGTAGGTGGCCTCAGTCCCTAACCCATAAACAGCACCGTAACGTAAACCCACCGAATGTTGGGGGATTTGAGCCATATCAATATTTACCAAAAACATACCTGCAAAAAGGGTACAATAAATTCGTTTCATCTTTATATAATTTGCCTTTTATGGGTCGCAAGGAATATCCCTCCGCCAGCCGACAGATTATTTTCAACTGGTGAGGACATATTCTCATGGAGAAGCAAATTTAAAGGTAAATTTTGTATTTATAGGCTCAGAAACTGGTTAAGTTTTGTGGTTCCAAAATAAGGTGTCAGAATACTCTTGATTAGGACTGTGCTGTTGCCACCTCCTATCGGCATGCAGAGACTATACCACGAAATATTCCATCCCGTTAGGAAAATGTCGTTTAGTTAATGAATTTCTTTGTGTTTTCTTTGTGACATCCGTTGTGACCATCGTTGTTGGTAATTAAATTTCACCACGAAGGTTCCCACAAAGGACACAAGATGCGATACAATCTTTTGTTCTACTAAAATCTGTATCGTACTGCCAATCCAATATTTATGGCCGTGCCATGGTTGATCAGCCCGACTTCAGGACGGGCGTTCAATGCCAGTTGGAATCCAACCGGGAAGTTGTATTCGATTCCGATATCCCCGGCAGCAGCCAGAAACATGCCGTTGCTATAACGGTAGTCGTTGTACCCGCTATCGTAACTCCATGAGCCGATTTTGGCTCCGGGGCCTATGTACCAGTTGAAGTTTGAATCGAGTTTATATACCCAATGGTAAAGGCCTGATAGTCCCCAGCTTGTGTAATTGTACCGGTAATTCATGTAATTTTCGTGATAATTGTTGAAGCCCAAATCAAACTCGAGCCTGTTGTTGCCGCTCAGGCCATGTTGGTAGGAGATTTCAGTGCCAAAGCCATCATCGGTACCAAAACGTAATCCCAAAGCATGTCTTGCTATCTGTGCAGAGGAGATATTGTATACCAAAACTCCCATCATCACAAGTAAAAGTGTTCTTTTCATAACTATTTTATTTAATTTTTATTTATTGCCTCCAAATGGGAGGATGCCAAAAATAAAAAAAAACTTATACGGTCAAAATTTGAATCAATAAAAGGATTTATCAACACAACAGAAGGTATTTAGTAAGGGAAAGAATCAATACCTCACTTTTCCAAAATTTGACCCCTCTAAATCTCCCCGAGGGGGAGACATTTAATTCGCGATCAGATCAACATCAACGCAATACTCCCCTCCTCGGTAGGGCAGGGGAAGGTCAAATGATGAGGATTTAAAGTATGACATTATTATCTTATTATTACTTGACAATTTTCCTGAACCTTTCAAACTGAGCTTTCCAGACATCTGCTTCCGCAGGTAAAAATGTTTTTGTTCCGAAAGATTCGCCTACCATGGTCCTGATCTCCTCCAGGCTTGCTACTACTTTCATGGCCTTGGCCTGTATCAGGATATTCCCAATGGCGGTCGCCTCTGTAGGACCGGCTTTTACGGGAAGCTGTAACGCATTGGCGCTGTACTGGCAAAGGAGCTCATTGTTGGCGCCCCCCCCGATGATGTGCACGATGTCGATCGAATAGGAGATGACCGACCTGATCGAATCGAGGGTAAGCCGGTATTTCATCGCCAGGCTTTCAAAAATGCACCGGATGAATTCACCATGCGTTTCGGGTTTTGGTTGATTGGTTTTCAGGCAATAATCAACGATGGCCTGGGGCATATCAGCAGGATTCAGAAAACTTGGATTGTCTGGATCTATCAGACATTTAAATGGTTGTGATAAGGTACTTAAATCAACCATTTCGCTCCAGGAATAATTGACTTTGTGCGACCAACTTCTCCTGCACTCCTGCAATAGCCATAACCCCATGATGTTTTTCAGGAAGCGGGTGGTTCCTTCCACACCTCCTTCATTGGTGAAATTGAGGGCCAGTATCTCTTTCGAAATAAGTGGTCTGTCAGATTCTATTCCCATCAATGACCAGGTTCCTGAACTGATGTATGCCCAATTCTTTCCGGAAGCCGGAACGGAAGCAATGGCGGAGGCCGTATCGTGCGATGCCACAGCGATCACAGGGATTGCGCTGCTGCCGGTCTCTTTTTGAACCTCAGGCTTGATTTTGCCCAAAAGCGTTCCTGGTAAGACTATCTCCTGCATGATGGTCGGATCAACGCCCATGGCCTCAAAAAGGGTGGTTTCCCAGGCTAATTTCCCGGGTTTAAGAAGTTGGGAGGTCGATGCAATGGAAAATTCATTCTTTTTGACCCCGCAAAAAAGGTAGGAGAGGGCATCGGGCATAAAAAGAAGTTCCTTGCCAATTTCGTACTGTGGCGCTTTGGTCTTTTGATTGACGAATAGTTGAAACAGGGAGTTAAACTGCATCAGCTGTATCCCGGTTTTCAGGTAAAGCTCCTCCCTGGGCATGATCTTAAAAAAATCATCCATGGCCGAATCGGTGCGCCTATCCCGGTAGGCATAGGGAAGGGAGGCAATCATCCCATCCTTGTCAACAAAGGCAAAATCGACACCCCAGGTATCGATAGCAATGGAATCGGGCTGGATGCCATGGTCCCGGATGCACTTTTTAAGTCCGGTTTTCAGCTCATCGAAGATCGAAAATATGTTCCAATAGAAGTGGTTGTCAATTTCGACCATACGGTTTTCGAATCGATGAATCTCGGTAAGTTTTAGTCGTTTGTCAGCAATTGTACCAAGCATTGCCCTTCCGGAGGAGGCGCCAAGATCGAATGCCAGGAAATTACCAGTGTTCATTGGTGCTTTCATGCGTAAATAATTTGTTTTTTAATGGTCGCATGGAATAGCATGATTGTTGAAATTATGTTCATTTCGATTGGTGATTAAGCAATCATGGCTATTTCATTATTTAGTGTAAAAGAATTTTCCCGTCAACAGCAATCCTGTAAAGACAAAAACGGCAAACAAAAGACTGCTTGCTGCAAGTTGCATCCCGCCGGAGAGGATGTGTCCTGATGTGCATCCACCTGCCATTCGGGCCCCAAAGATCAGAATAAATCCTCCTAAAAACGCCCAAATTGCCCTTTTACCGAAACTTTTGCCTTTGTATTTTTCCCAATTGTCATGAATCATCCTGATTTTGAAATCTTTCCGCAATAAGGAGATCACCAGACCTGACAAGAAGCCGCCGGCCAGGAAGTTTACTTCCCAACTTCCGGGTTTACGTATTTGTTTGAAGTAATCATTGTTGACAACTCCGAAGATATTGTCCGCGACATATGGGAAGAAGGTGGAGGCTCCAATTGGACGATCAGCATAGAAAAAGACAAAAGTATTCAGAACCGCTAAGCCAATGCCGGCAAAGATCCAGCTCCTGTCGGTACTCTTTTCCATCCGGTGAATCACAAATGCGACCGCCACAAAGAGGAGCCCGGCAGGTATGGCCAATGAGTAGAATAGGAACGGGTCTGAGCCAAATGCCGTATACATGGAATAGGTCCCAAGATTTGGTCCCAGAACCGGGCTGATGTTGGGCAGTATCAACGTATAAACCAATCCTCCGGCCAATCCCCCCAGGATTCCGACCATTGCATCGAGCGAACCCTCGCCTGCCGATACCAAAACCGTACCCGGACAATAGCCCAATATGGCCATTCCCATCCCAAAAATCAGTCCACCCAAAACGATCCCTCCCAGCAGAAGCGGCTTGATGTGGTAGGTAGCGAATCCCATTCCAATTTCGATGTTGAGGAGGATTACCCCCACACCGATGGCTAGTGCAATGGCTTTGGCCACTTTGTAGTTTTGGAGGGTTGCCATACCGCTTATGGTATCAAAACGGTTCAGTTTGGCGCTTTGGAGCAGGGCTCCGAATAAGAAGCCAAGAATTAGAGTTGTCATTTTCTAAAGTTGAAAAAGATGGAATTTGCCTGTACAATTCTATGTTCAAAGATAGTAAAACAGCTTGTTTATTGTTAGATTTGCCTTGCAAATACTGTGTTTTTACAAACAAATCGATGTCAAAATGAGAAATTGCCTACTTATCCTCGGGTTCCTGTTCTTTTTTCAAACTGCCTTTTCTCAAGGTGGAAAAGTGATCGAATCGTTGACTTTTACTTCAAAGTCAGGTACAAAAATGGACTATTCTGTCTATTTGCCTGAAGACTATTCTACCTCCCAACGAAGTTATCCGGTTGTTTATCTGTTGCATGGATACTCGGACGACGAGACTGGCTGGATACAGTTTGGCGAGGCCAACCGGATTGCAGACAAAGGCATTGAAGAGGGTAAAATCCCCGCATGCATCATAATTATCCCTGATGGCAAACTCACCTGGTACTGCAACAGTTATGATGGGAAGACCAACTGGGAAGATATATTTATCAAGGAACTAATCCCTTATGTCGAAAAGGAGTACCGAATCCGGACGAAAAAAGAATACCGTGCAATAGCCGGACTCTCCATGGGCGGATACGGCGCGCTGAAACTCTCCATGAAGCATACCGACCTTTTTTCCACTTGTGTGGCCCTGAGTTCTGGTACTTTCACGGATGATGAGATGATCACAAAATCTGATAAGGAATATGAAATGTACTTTTCGGAACTGTATGGGAAAGGTTTACAAGGCCAGGCCCGTCTGAATGAGGCATGGAAATCTAACAATCCGCTGGATCTCATTCACTCCGTCCCAATCGGGAAACTAAAATCTGTTCGGTTCTGGATCGATTGCGGCGATGATGATTTTCTTTACATTGGAAATTCAGCGCTGCATGTTGAAATGCGGAAACTCGGCATTCCGCACGAATACCGGGTCAGGGATGGCAGTCATAGCTGGAGCTACTGGAGAACAGGGCTGGCAACGGGATTAGAGTATATTGGGGAGAAATTTCACAGATAAAAATTATTTATTGAAGAGTCTTTTTTCCAGGTCCGGTCTGCCGCTCTTGCGGAGTTCTGCGATCAAATCTTTTCTGAATTCACTCTTGTACCAAAAGAAGAATTTTTTCTGGGCCTGTTTCTGCTCAGACGTTTTGGCTGTGTAGACTCTTTCGAGTGTATAGGGATGGTAGCCAGTATAATAGATCACGGTAGCCAGGGTCATGGGGGTGGGAGTGAAGTCCTGGACCTGTTCCAGTTTGAAGTTTTGCTCCTTCATTTTGGCTGCAAGATCAGCCATTGATTCGACGGTACTTCCCGGGTGACTGGAGATGAAATAGGGAATCAGTTGCTGCTTTAACCCATACTTCTCATTGGCTTTATCGAAGAATTTTTTGAGTTGGTCGAACTGTGAAAAGGAGGGTTTTCTCATGATTTTGAGTACCTCATCATCCGTATGTTCAGGGGCAACTTTTAGCCGGCCCGAAACATGTTTTTCAATGACCTGATCGAGATAATCCAGGTTTCCCTGGTTGACCTTTTCATCTTCAACCCTGTGAAAGATCAGGTCGTAGCGAATTCCGCTGCCAATGAAAGCTTTCTTCACCCCCTCGATATTGGATACTTTGTTGTAAAGATTGCTCATTGGCCGGTGGTCAGTATTCAGGTTTTTGCAGACAGTAGGGTAAATGCAGGAGGGTCTTTTGCAGGATTGGCAAATAGAGAGATGTATGCCTTCCATCTTGTACATATTGGCAGAAGGTCCGCCAACATCGGATATATATCCTTTGAAATCGGGCATTTGTGTTACTTTTTCTGCCTCCCGGAGTACTGATGCTTCGGATCTTGAAGCGATAAATTTACCCTGGTGGGCAGAGATGGTGCAAAATCCGCATCCCCCAAAACAACCACGATGGATATTGATGGAGTGCCTGATCATTTCGTAGGCTGGAATCGTCCCTTTGTTATTGTATTTTGGATGAGGCAACCTGGTAAAAGGCAGGTCGCTGTACTGGTCCGCCTCATCTGTGCTTAAAGGTGCCCAGGCCGGATTGATCACTACTTTCTGGTCTCCATGCCCCTGGATGAGTCGCGTCTCCGGTTCCATCCGGTTGGACTCCTCTTCAATAACCTTAAAATTGCGGGCATAGTTGATCTTCTCCGCCTGGCAAGCTTCATAGCCAAATAGTTCAAATTCGTCCCAACCGCCGTCGGCTGGGACCGTTTGATCCTTTGGTATCACGAAAGCGGTTTGCGGTATGTCCCTTAAATCCCCTATACTTTTCCCTGCACGAAGTTGCTCAACCATCATGATGAGCGACTTTTCCCCCATGCCGTAAAAAAGCAGATCGGCCCGGCTCTCAATCAATATGCTTGGTTTCAATTTGTCGGACCAATAGTCGTAATGGGTCACACGGCGCAAGGAGGCTTCAATGCCCCCGATGATCAACGGAACATCGGGATACAAATTTTTGATGATATTGGCATAGACGATGGTGGCATAATCCGGACGCGCCCCGGCCCTGTCGCCAGGCGTGTAGGCATCATTGGAACGTCTGCGTTTGTTGGCGGTGTAATGGTTGACCATCGAGTCCATGCACCCTGCAGTAATGGCAAAGAAAAGCCTGGGCTTTCCCATTTTTTTGAAATCGCGAAGGTCGTCCTGCCAGTTTGGCTGTGGCACAATAGCCACTTTCAGCCCTTGGCTCTCCAGGATACGCCCGATGACAGCCGCACCGAAGGATGGATGGTCCACATAGGCATCACCTGAGAAGAGGACCACATCCAACTCTTCCCATCCCAATGCCCTGACCTCTTTGATTGTGGTGGGCAGCCAATTGCTGATTGTATATTCGTTCAAAATCAAATCGTTTTGATGCAAAAGTACACCTTATTGAATGCGAAACTTACTTCTTAAATCAAATCAGGGAATTACAAATTACGAATTACAAATTACGAATTACGAATTACGAATTGATAAAGCACTGATATACATTAATTTACATAGATGATGTTGGGTTGGCAAAATTGGAATTGTTTCATCAGTATATATTTTTATTTTTTAATGGTCTGATGGAATCGAAGATCAGCGAAGCTAATACCCACCTATACATTTTCGGTTGGTCCCGACATGTCGGGATGGGTATTTCATTATTTATAATTTTTGTTCGGTTAAAAATGGATCAGCGCCAATTTCGCAACTCCGTTGCTTTGATATTAATACAATGCACTCATCTACAAAGATATAACAACTCAGTTGCTAAAATGAAGGCTGCGTAGCAGCTAAATCTTTGTAGAAAAGAATATAAAGGAAATGGAAGCCACGGAGTGGTGTCATCTGTGTAAAAGCTTATAATTAAAAGTATTACAGAAGAGGAATGAATTTTATCGGGACAACAATGATTATTGATAGGTAAATGTGTTTTACGGGCTTAATTGATGCAAATATTTTAATGTCAGATCATTTGATTTGTTTCTTATATCAGTTCTTTAGTTTCGATCATTGTCAATTGTCAGCTATCAATTTTCCATTGATTTAATCTTTTTCTGAACCTGTTTATTAATTCCAATTCTTTATATTTGGATAATCAAGTGCCAACTTTTTTCCATTTGTTTCAAAATTGAAGGCACATGAGATCTGCAAACTTCCTGTTAAGGGGGAACGACAAACCAGCAAATTATGAAACTTGTAAAACCTCAGGACCTAATCAAAGCGAGCCCCTTCATTCAATACCTTGGAGGTGAGTATTTTGCGAAGATATTGATGCACTTGCTGAGTTTTCACAAGATCAATGACCTGTATGAAAATGTTAGTCAAAAGCATGGCATCGAATCGATTGACGCCATTATTAAATACCTGAACATTACCCTGGATTTTGATGAAAATGATCTGAAAAAGTTACCCGCAGAAGGAGGTTTTATAACCGTTTCGAACCATCCGTTTGGCGGCATTGACGGGATATTGCTGATCAAATTGCTTTCGTTGGCCCGAGGGGACCACAAGGTAATTGCCAATTTCTTGCTTAAAAAGGTGGAGCCCATCTCAGATTTTTTTTTGGCGGTCAATCCCTTTGAAAACATGCCCGAAGCGGGTTCCAGCATTGCCGGTTTGAAGACTGCCATCGATCATCTTCAACATGGAGGGGTGTTGAGCCTTTTCCCGGCAGGGGAGGTATCTACGAATTATAGCTCTTCGGTCATTACGGACAGGGAGTGGCTAGTTTCTGCCATCCGATTTATCAAAAAGAATAAAGTTCCTATTGTTCCGATCTACTTCCATGGAACAAACAGCCGCATGTTCCACCTTTTGGGAAGGATACACCCCGCTCTCCGGACGGCAAAGTTACCTTCTGAACTTATTAACAAGAGAGACAAAACGATCAAAGTGAGGATTGGGAATCCAATTTCGGTCAAAGAGCAAGACAAATTTTCTGATATTCATCAGTTTGGCCGTTATTTGAGGGCAAAGACCTATTGCCTTGATTCAGGAATTGAGGTAAAGCGCTTTTTCAACTACTCGCTGAAAAGTGATCCAAAGCCTGAAGAGATCATTGGACCTCAAGCGCATGATTTAATTGAAAGGGAAATAGCTTTTGTAAAAAAGGAGCATTTTCTATTCAGTGTAAAAAATTACGATGTGTTTTGTGCTCCTACCAAGGTAATACCGGTCATTCTGAACGAACTGGGCCGTTTAAGGGAGATCACCTTTAGGGAGGTTGGAGAAGGGACCAACCGTTCAACGGATATTGACGAGTTCGATCTTTATTACCAGCAACTGATTATCTGGGATACCAATGAGAAAAAAATAGTTGGTGGTTACAGGATTGGGATGGGGGCCGACATCATGGACCAATTCGGTATCAGGGGATTTTATACCCAAAGCCTTTTCAAGATGAGCAACGGTTTCAAGAATACCTTGCGGCAATCGCTCGAGTTGGGCAGATCATTTATCGTGGGTGAATATCAACGCAAACCACTTCCACTCTTTCTGCTTTGGAAAGGGATTCTCTTTTTTCTGCTAAAAAATCCTGAATACCGCTACCTGATCGGTCCGGTAAGTATCAGCAACACCTATTCCGAGAAGTCGAAAGAGTTGATCATTCGGTACATCATGGCCAATTATTATGATTATGGGAAGGCCGCCTTGGTGAAACCCCGCAACCGGTTCAAAGTCAAAACCCGGGACCTCCATCTGAATGAGGCAATGATGCACCTGTCGCCACAGCTTAGTTCCCTGGATAAATTTATTGGCGACGTAGATCAATACAACAGCGGGCTGCCTGTACTTTTAAAAAAATACTTAGGATTGAATGCG
The DNA here is from genome assembly GCA_023228025.1 of Prolixibacteraceae bacterium. Classification (GTDB taxonomy): domain Bacteria; phylum Bacteroidota; class Bacteroidia; order Bacteroidales; family Prolixibacteraceae; genus CAINVV01. The sequence continues at coordinate 13,212 of JALOCD010000039.1, forward strand.
AAAATTATTGCATTCAATGTGGATCCGAAATTTAACAATTGTGTGGACGGAATGATCGTTCTGGATATCTTCGACATTCCCAAAGAGACCATCGATTCACTTTCCAAGGAGTGCAATGATTTGAGTTTGTTGAACAGGTTTTATGCACACCGGGAAACCGAGGAAAATGAGAGGGTGAGAGAGTGAGAAAATGAGATAATAAAGAACGCTGCAGTCTGATTTTCATTTCACTATGACTCATGTCTCAGCTCTCCACTTCTCATTTTCTCACCCTCTCATTTCTCAATGCGGATTCTCGCGTCAACCGCCACAATTTTATCCTTGCTCCCCATCAACGGATTGATATCCATCTCTTTGATTTCAGTGGCGAAGCGTAACATGGAGGAGAGCCTCACGATGATTTCGCTGAATTTTTTCCGGCTCACTCCGCATTTTCCTCTATAACCCTTGATAATAGGATAGGCATTCAGGTTACGGATCATGGAATCGGCCTCCTCGAAGGTAAGCGGTGCAAGGCCCGAGGTGGTATCTTTCAGCACTTCGACAAAAATCCCTCCGATGCCGCAAAGAATGACATGGCCAAATTTTGGTTCGTAGCTGGCGCCCAAGAAAAGTTCGATCCCTGATGCTTGCTCGGCCAGCAAAACAGCCGTTGTCTGTTTGATCTTCATCATGCGACTAAATTCGACACTTACCATCTCTTCTGAGCGAACATTTAAAGTGACTCCGCCTACATCCGTTTTATGCAAAGGTCCTACCACCTTCATCACGAGCGGAAATCCGATTTTTTTTGCAGCCTGAATCGCTTCTGTTTCAGTTTTTGCGATGATCTCCTGAACGGAAGGGATTGAGGCAGCGGCAAGAAGCTGTTCGACCAAGTCAGGTGAAAGGTAGCCGTTAGGACTATTGTCGATGATCCTTCTGATACGAGGCACATCCACACCATCCAGAAAGATCTCTTGTCCGGATGGTTTCGGTGTCAGCTTAACCCGTGTGAGGGCCTTTCCCAACAGTACTTCATCGGGGAAGTTCACATTCCCATGGGAGAGAAAAAAAGCCAGGTCCTTTTTCACGTTCATCACAGAGGGTAAGATGGGATAGATTGGCTTTTTGCACTGTTTCATCTTCCTGTTCAGTACCTCGTATACATCTTTGACGGAGGTAAGTCCTGGACTGCCAAAAATTACTGCCATCCCATCGATATCCTCCATTTTATTTTCTACGGTATCGATAATCAGATCCAATTGTTCTGCATTGCCTGTTGCTAGAAAATCGATTGGGTTTTCAACGGACGAGCCTGGTGGCAATGCCTCTTTCAATCTTTGTTTTACCGGCGAATCGGGAATATTTGGGATGTTGATTCCTCCGTTCTCAAGAGCATCCGTAAGCATAACAGCCGGACCTCCGGCATGTGTAATGATTGCAATATTTTTACCATTCATCTGTTTGGACATCAGGACACAAGCGACAGTCGTCAACTCTTCGCGTCCATAACAACGCACGATTCCCGCCTTGCGGAAAAGCGCTTCAACGGCCGAGTCGGAACTGGCCATAGCTCCGGTGTGCGAGGATGCTGCCCTGCTTCCGGCCTTGGAACTTCCGGCTTTGATGGCCGCAAGCCTGAACCCTTTTTTCACCAAAGAAGCGGCATGAAATAAAAATTTATCAGGATTATGGATGGCTTCGATGTAAAGCAATTTAACCCGCGCCTCGGCCTCTTCATCTGAATGCAGGTCCCAATATTCAAGTACCTCTTCGACCCCCAACTGTGCCGAATTGCCAACCGAAATAACCCTGGAAAATGTAAGTCCTTTTGGAATAGCCGATTCCATAATAAATACCGCCGTGGCGCCCGATCCGGACACAAAATCCACGCCGGTTGGTTCCAGTCTTGGAATGGGTTCTGTAAAGACGCCGGCATAGTCGTGCGTAAGCATTCCGATGCAATTTGGGCCGATCAGACAGGCATTCGCCTGGTTGACAAGTTCGACGAGTTCGTTTTCGAGTTTGGTACCTTCCGGGCCCATTTCGCTGAATCCTCCTGAAATAATGATAAATGCCTTGGTATTCTTCTCCTTTGTAAGGATTGCAACAGCCTCTGCACAAAATTTCGCAGGAATAGCCAGTATGGCCATCTCCACATTTGGAAGATCTTTGACGGAGGCATAGGTTGTAACCCCTTGAACAATTGAATCATTCGGATTAACGGCAAAGAGTTGCCCTTTGTATTCGTGCTCAAGCAGGTTTTTCAGGATTTTGCCACCCGGCTTCGTGACGTTGTTGGATGCTCCCACCACCACGATGCTGGAAGGGGAGAGAAGTTGTCTGTTCAGCATGCTGAAAATTTAGATAATTAGAAGTGCCTAAAGTATTTAAAGTGACTAAATTGCCTAAAGTTAGGACTCCTTACAAATCTGGCTACTGGCGAAGTACTCTAGGCACTCTAGTCACTTTAAATACTTTAGGCACTCTTTTCATGTTTGTATTTGAAAAGGAATGGGAAAATCAATCCCAGCACCAAAGCATAAGCCGAAAATACCATCCAGATATGGGGCCAGTCTTTTACTCCATCTTTGGTAAACAGGTCCACCACAAAACCGCTGGAAACACCTCCCAGATAGGCACCGAAACCATTGGTCATGATCATGAACAATCCCTGTGCGCTTGCCCTGTTCTCAGGTGCCGCTTCCATTTCGACAAAGAGAGACCCGGAAATATTGAAAAAATCAAATGCCATTCCGTAGATGATCATGGAAAGGATCAGAAGCGCCAGTCCGTGGCCGGGATTCCCAATGCCGAAAAGGCCAAAGCGCAATACCCACGCAAAGATGCTGATGATCATCACCTTTTTGATACCAAAACGCTTCAGGAAAAATGGGATAGTCAGGATAAACAGGGTTTCAGAAATTTGGGAAATTGAGAGCAAGAGGGTAGGATGTTTTACCGCGAAGGAGTCTTTGTAGAGATCAAATTTGGAAAAGTCATCCAGAAAGGACCCTCCAAAAGTATTGGTAATCTGAAGGGCCGCCCCGATTAGCATCGCGAAAATAAAGAAGACAGCCATCTTTCGTTTTTTAAACAAAACAAAGGCATCCAGTCCGAGTGCGGAGAGGATTGATCCGTCCCTTTTGGCACGTGCTGGCGGACATGCGGGCAGTGTGAAGGCGTAGATGCCTAAAAACAGAGCTGTTACTGAACTGACATACAGTTGCACCGGACTTCTGGCCCAACCCAAAAGGTCGACGATCCACATGGCAAAAATAAAACCTATTGTGCCCCAAACCCGGATGGGCGGAAAATCCTTGACAACATCGTACCCTTTTTGCAGGAGTATATTGTAGGAGACTGCACTATTCAGGGCGATTGTGGGCATGTACGCCATGGCATTGAAAAGCATAACCCAATACATCACGACAGGATTGGTGACCGTTGAAGCCCAGAAAAGCAAAACTGCGCCCACCAGATGGCACATCCCGAGAACCCGCTCAGCATTGATCCAACGATCGGCCACTATGCCCATCAACCCAGGCATGAAAAGCGCTGCGAGTCCCATGGTAGCATAGACACCGCCTACTTGCCCCCCTGTAAATTTTAGCGGTCCCATCATGTATCCGCCAAGCGAAATGAGCCAACAACCCCATACAAAGAACTGGAGAAAGTTCATCAGGGTCAACCTTGTTTTGATGTTCATGGATTGAGTTGCTGTTTGGTTAAAAATTAATTATGGGCACTAAAACTAAGTAAATTTTTTCTGATAAAATATTGCTTATCTTTGATTATTAAAATGAATAGAATATGGATATTCAGGCAAGAAAACTACATTTTGTTCAAGAATTTCTTCGGGTTGCAGACGATGAGCTTGTTACGAAACTTGAAAAGTTGCTTCTAGTTGAAAGGAAGAAGAAATTGAATAGGGAATTAGATTTACTGACGCTGAAAGAATTCAATGAAATTGTTGAAAAATCTGAAGAAGATTTTGAAAACGGAAGAGTTACAGAAGCTCGAAATCTCATTGACCAGATTGAAACATGGAAGTAAAAGTCTTGTGGTCTGATACGTCTCTTATTCAACTCCAGGAGATATTTGACTATCACAATCTTAGGGCAAGTGTATCTGTTGCAAGAAAGATTGTAAAAGGATTAGTCGAAAAATCCCTTCTAATTGAAACCAATCCACTAATAGGTATAAGAGAACCATTATTGGCTGGCAGAAGCTTCGAATACCGTTTCTTCATTGAAAACAACTACAAAATTATTTACAGGTTCGACGAAAATATCGTCAGAATAATTTCAATATTTGATTGTAGAAAGAATCCACAGAAGCTAGAAAAATTAGAAGAATAGCTTCAATCCTCCTTTTGGCGATAAAATAGATAACCGGCTTTCACCGATTTTTATTTAAGTTTTTGAACCACCTCCAAATTAGCCTGCCCAACTTCAATGGCCTTCAAATTCAGTGGGATGAGCTTGTGGTGTCTTTCCGGGAGTGATTTTTCGAGCCCTTTTTTAACGTTCTCCAGTTTGATGACCGGTTTGGCTTGCAGGAAAGCACCTAATACGATCATGTTAAAAGTGAGCGGATTACCCATTTCAACTGCCAATCTGGCGCCTTCAACCTTGTAAATATTGATATCTTTTCGGGAAGGGGGCTTGACCACCCCGTTGGGATCGTACAACAGGATTCCTCCCGGCTTGACCATCTTCTCAAATTTGGTCATGGACTGCTGGTTGAGGATGATGGCTGTATCAAATTCATGAAGGACCGGAGAACTGATCCTTTCGTCACTCAGAATGACTGTCACATTGGCTGTTCCACCTCTCATCTCCGGGCCATAAGATGGAAACCATGCAACTTCCTGGTCCTGCATTACACCGGAATAGGCAAGGATCTTTCCCATGGAGAGAACGCCTTGTCCGCCAAATCCTGCAATTATAATTTCTTCAGTCATTTTTTGAAATTTTTACTTGAAAATGTGCTGATGTGTGGATGTGCTGATGTGTTGATTAGCTGATTGTTAGAACACTACTATGATAATTTACTTAAATCTCATATCTCATAACTCATAACTCATAACTCATAACTCATATCTGAACGTTATAAGGTTCAGTTGAATCTTTAGCGCCGTCCTTCAGGTCGCCGATTGGAAAGAGCGGGAACATGTTTGCGACCATCCAGTCGTTGGATGCGACAGGGGTCATTTTCCAACCTGAATTACAGGTGGAGACAATCTCAACAAAACTGGTGCCAATATTCTTTTGCGATATTTCAAATGCTTTTCTAATTGCCTTTTTCGCTTTCCTAACGGCTCCGGGGGTATGGACACTCTGACGGGTAACAAAAGCGGCACCGGGCAATTGAGCGATTAATTCTGTAATTTTCAAGGGATATCCATTCAGATCGGCATTCCTTCCATATGGGGTCGTTGCGGTAACCTGACCAAGCAGGGTGGTTGGGGCCATTTGCCCCCCGGTCATCCCGTAGATGGCATTGTTGATGAAGATCATGACGATATTTTCGCCCCTGTTCACCGCATGAATGGTTTCTGCTGTTCCAATGGCTGCAAGGTCGCCATCACCCTGATAGGTGAAAACGGTTTTCTCCGGCATAATCCGCTTGATTCCTGTTGCAACAGCAGGCGCCCTGCCATGGGCTGCTTCCGACCAGTCAATATCGATGTAATTGTAGGCAAAAACGGCACAACCTACCGGGGAAACCCCAATGGTCTGTTCCTGGATCCCCATCTCATCGATAACTTCTGCAATCAGTTTGTGTACGACTCCATGACTGCATCCCGGACAATAGTGCATTGTTACGTCGTTCAGAACCGGCGACTTGCTGTAGATCAGGTTTTCAGGTTTGATGATATTCTTGATTCTTTCTGCTACATCCGACATAGTTTATCCTCCTATCAATGTTTGGAAAAGCGCTTTCTCAACTTCATCCGGAGTGGGAAGTATTCCACCCATCCTGCCAAAATATTCGACTTTTGTCTTGCCATTGGCAGCCAAACGCACATCGTTGACCATCTGCCCGGCATTGAACTCAACTGTTAAAAAGCCTTTGATGCGGCCGGCCATTTCTGCTATGGCCTTTTCAGGAAACGGGAAAAGTGTAATAGGCCTCAGTAGTCCGATTTTGTACCCCTGGCCCCTTGCTATTTGAACGGTTTTTTGACAAATTCTGGCAGCACAGCCAAATGCAACAAGTACATATTCAGCATCTTCGCAGGAAATGGCTTCATACCGGACATCCTCTTCTTTCATTCGCTTGTATTTTGCCTGAAGACGAAGGTTGTTATCCTCCATGATGTTTGAATCCAGCTCAAGAGAGGTAATCACATGCTTCTCGCGATCCCTGGTTTTTCCGTACGTGGCCCAGTTGCCTGTAATCTCCTTCAATTGATGGTCTGTCCATCTGGGTCGCTGATCCATCAATTCAACCTTTTCCATCATCTGACCAATCACACCATCTGCAAGGATCATTACCGGATTACGGTACTTGTATGCCAGATCAAACGCTAGTCCGACAAAATCGTGCATCTCCTGAACGGAAGCAGGCGCCAATACCAGCAGGGAATAGTCGCCATGCCCACCCCCTTTTGTTGCCTGGTTGTAATCTGCCTGAGAAGGCTGGATGGTACCAAGACCCGGACCACCCCTCTGGACATTTACGATCACACAGGGTAGTTCGCATCCGGCAATATAGGATATACCTTCGGCCATCAGACTGATACCAGGACTCGATGAAGAGGTCATCACTCTTTTGCCGCAACCGGCGGCCCCGTACACCATGTGAATGGAAGCAATCTCACTCTCGGCCTGCAATACAACCATTCCGGTCGTTTCCCACGGACGTTGTGCCATGAGCAATTCAATTACTTCCGACTGGGGAGTGATCGGATACCCGAAATAACCATCACAGCCATAACGAATGGCTGCTTCTGCGATCACTTCGTTTCCTTTCATCAATCTTAATTCACCCATATTTGGATTTTTAATTGATTAATCTAACCTACTTTTAATCTGTAAACGGTGATACAACTGTCCGGACAAACTGATGAGCAATTTGAACATCCGATGCACTCTTCAGGGTATTCCATGTAAGAATAGTGATATCCTTTGCTGTTGACATCGCGGTTGAGCCCCAAAGTATTCGTTGGACATGATACGACACAGAGGTTACATCCTTTGCAAACTTCCGAGTCAACAACTACTGCTCCTATGACTTTAGCCATTTTGTTCGTTATTTTAATTTCAAATTTCGGTATAGGAAATGGTGTCAGTTATGACTTTTGTTCTGTTACCGATTTCTTACATATTTTCAAAAAACGACTACTTTTACTTTCAATTTATAAGTCGGCCGGAAAATCCCGATGAAACTGATCCAATCTTCTTTCGAGTTCTTCGAATTGATCACGACGCACATTTGAGACACAAGCCCTCAAACCCTGTTTTGAGCTCCCGGTATTGCCCAATGAGATGGCGCTGATGCCATAAAAAAGGAGATGGTACAACAATTTTGTCTCATCCATACCCGGATAGCTGATCGTGAAATAGAATCCATCCCCGACGGGTTTGTCAATATCCGTAGCATAAACAATTTCGAACCCATTGGAGAGGAAAAGTTGCTTCATGATCCGTGCTTTTTCCCCATATTCCTTCACTTCGGCGATGAAATCATAGGTGCCATCATTGGCGTGTTTGAACATGGCTGCCAGGGCATACTGGGCAGAATGGGATGTTCCGGATGTCATGGCATAAAGCACCCGATGGACGATGGCATTGCCGAAGCCGTGCACACGAAGCCTTTCGCTAAGATATTGTGAATGACGATGATATAACAGATCTGAAATAATCAAGATTCCTATCCTTTGACCGGCATAGGAGAATACTTTGGAACTTGAAATCATCATGACCCAATTACGTGTGTATCGTGCCACGGTAGGCTGATAAGGCGGTACGCCGGGTTTTGACAAATCCAGCCGGAAGTCCATCGCAAAATAGGCGAGATCTTCTATGACCACCACATCATATTTATTTGCCAGTTCGCCGATGATTTTTAGCTCATCGTCAGTCAGACATATCCAGGATGGATTGTTGGGATTGGAGTAGATGATGTTGCAAATGTTCCCCTTCGAAAGGTAAGATTCCAGTTTTTCCCTCAGTTTCTCCCCTCTGAAGTCGAAGACATCAAAGGAGACATATTTTTGGTTCATTACCAGCATCTGCTGCTTCTGAACCGGAAAACCAGGATCGATAAAGAGTGCGGTATCCTTCTCTTTTTCCCTTGCCGCCGTAACCAAAAAAGCAGCGTAACTGCCTTCCATCGAACCGACAGTAGGAATACATCCTTCAGGCCTGACATCGACGTTCATAAAAAGTTTCACAAAACGCGATGCTTCAAATTTCAAGGCTGGAATACCGTCAATTTGGGGATATTTTGATGCTACATTGTTTCGCAGTGCTTCAATTTCGGCCTCTACGCCAACCCGGGAGGGGGGAAGTCCGGGAATTCCCATCTCCATCCGGATGTAACTGATACCTGTTGCTGCCTCAATACTGCTGACCAGTTGTACGATCTCCCTGATCGAAGCGTTGCCGATCTCTTCGACCTCTAAAGCCGCAATCTTCTCCTCGACAATCGATGCTGGAACCGGTGTGTTGGTCATCATCAGAATTCCTTCATCAGGGAGTTAACCCATGCTGTGACCCGTCCTTCACTTAATTCGGGCTCAAAATCCTCATCGATGGGCAGTCCGATAAATGCTCCGTCCACAATGGCCTCAGAGTCCTGAAAAGTGTATCCTTCAGTTCCCATTTTGCCGAATAACTCCCCACCCTGGTTCTTGATCAGTTTGCCCAGGAGCCCCATGGAGTCAACAAAATGGTAAGCGTAGGTAATGTGGTCGCCCAAACCAAAAATGGCGACTCTTTTCCCCGTGAAGTTGAAAGTTGTGATAGCAGGAAAGAATTTTGACCAGTCGTTGTTGTCAAACTTCTGTTGCCAGGTGTCCTTACCAACCGTCGAAATGCCAAAAATAATTTTAGTATATTTATCCAGATCTGCAGTCGTTGCCGATGCAATGTGGATTAAATCGACTTTCTCAGGACCGATTTTTGCAGCGACCATTTTGGCAATTCGGTGAACGGACCCGTTCAGTGGTCCGAAAAAGATGGCTATTTTTTCCATAATATTGTTTATTTATGAGTTAATATCTGCTTTTTTGTATTCGCCAAGAACTGCCAGGCTCGAGACATTCTTTAAAATCTGATGGATGGCCCGTTCGTAATCGCCTTCAGAATCCCATTCTACATCGACATGCATCGTGTATTCATTGGGTTTTCCAAGGACCGGTACCGATTGGATCTTATTGAGGTTAATCTTATTTTCCGCAAAAATATTAAGCACACGGGCCAAGGCCCCGTAATAATGTCCAACTTCGAAACACAATGATGCCTTGTTGTTTCGTTCATTCTGGGTAACGTGCTTGGAGAGAATCCAGAAGCGGGTGTAGTTTTTCTTGTTTGTTTCGATGCCCTTGTCAAGGATCTCAAGCCCATACAGGCTTGCCGAACGGAGGTTACTGATCGCCGCGGCATGCAAAATTTTTTCGTCGTGGATGAGTTTTGCCACCAGTGCATTGTCACCCAATTCCTTACGTTCCGCATTTGGGAAATGCCTTTCGAGATATTCGGCACACTGTAAAAAGGAGACCGGATGTGAGTAGATTTCCTTGATCTCTTTCTTTTTCACCCCAGGAAAGACCATCAGGTTCATCTGGATGTGGATGTAAATTTCACCGACAATTTTCAGGTGGTAATCCCGGATCAAGGCATAATTCTGGAGAAGGCTTCCCGCAATGGAGTTCTCAATGGCCATCACGGCGCAATCCACCTGGTCGCGATCGAGCAGATCACAAACATTCCGAAAGGTCCTGCATTCGACGATTTCGGCCTCCTCCCCAAAATATTTCAAGGCTGCGTCTTCGTGAAAACTACCTTTGATCCCTTGTATTGCGACTTTCTTCATGAATTGAAATGGTTAAAATTATCGTCTTCAGGATACCCTGAAACACAAGTCAGAAACAGGAACGCAAGGTAAAAAAAAATCAGCAAAGTTTAACCCCTATTAAATCCTGTAAAGGTCACTGGCTTTGACAAGCTCCATGCTATGATCCCTCAAAACTGAGATACATTTCTCGAGATTGTCCGGTTTCAGCACCACATTTGCGGCCTCCCCAACCGAAAAAGCGTAGAGATATTCAATTGAAACTTCGTTTTCATGGAGAATTGATAGCGCTTTTGCCAGCGCCCCCGGCTGATTTGGACAGTTGAGGCAAACCACATCGGTCAGGCTAACAGAAAAGGCATTTTCTTTCAGTACCCTGAAGGCCTTTTCATGGTCAGAGACGATCAACCGCAGAATCCCAAACTCTGAAGTATCTGCTACCGAGAAGGCCGACATATTGATCCCTGCTTCTCCCAGAAGGGTTGATACTTCATGCAAACGTCCCGATTTATTTTCAAGAAAGACGGAGAGTTGTTTGATGATCATGATATGGAGTTATGAGTGATAAGTTATGAGTTATTATTTGATTTGTGCGTTGATCTGCAGTGCATTATAACTTATAATTCATAACTTATAACTTACTGAAAGATGTTCGAATAAATCAAATCACTTAATATTTATATGAGCGTTCGTTTGTCAATCACCCTTTGTGCCTTGCCTGCTGTACGTTCGATGGTTTTTGGCTCCACCAGCTTCACGTTGACGGAGATTCCGAGGATGCTTTCGAGTTGACGTGTAATCTTCAACCGGAGCTCTTGTAATTTTCTGACTTCGTCTGAAAAAAACTGCTCCTGGACTTCAACCATCAGGGTTACGGTATCCAGGGTTCCTTCTCGTTCGATGATCAGGAGGTAGTGTGGTTCGACCTCACTCATTTGCAACAAAACCGTTTCGATTTGCGATGGAAATACATTGACTCCACGAATGATCAGCATGTCGTCGCTTCGTCCTTTGCATTTAACCATCCTGACGAGCGTTCTTCCACAGGCGCAGGGTTCGTAAATCAGTCGCGTAAGGTCCCTGGTGCGATAGCGGATTAAAGGAATACCCTCTTTGGTAATTGTGGTAAACACCAGTTCCCCGATTTCGCCATCGGGAACCGGTTCAAGTGTCTCCGGGTCGATGATTTCAGGTAAGAAATGATCTTCATGAATGTGCATGCCGCATTGATGTTCGCATTCACAGGAGACTCCCGGTCCAACAATCTCGCTTAATCCGTAGATATCGATGGCTTTGATGTTCAGCTTCGTCTCAATATCCTTTCGCATCGCTTCGGTCCAGGGTTCGGCCCCAAAGATCCCGACTTTGAGCTTTAGTTTCATCGGATCTACACCTTGCTCCTTCATCACTTCTGCAATGTTCAGAGCATAGGATGGGGTGCAACAGATCACCGAAGTGCCAAAATCTTCCATCAACTGAATCTGTTTGGTGGTATTGCCCCCCGAAATTGGAATGACCGACGCACCCAGGTTTTCGGTTCCGTAATGAAGGCCCAATCCACCCGTGAAAAGGCCATAACCGTAGGCAATTTGTACGATATCATTGCGATGGACACCAGCCATACAGAGCGACCTGGTAACTACCTCCGCCCACATCTGGATATCCTTTCTGGTGTAACCGACCACCGTTGGTTTACCGGTAGTACCGGAGGATGCATGCAGTCTGACGATCTCACTCATCGGAACGGTAAAAAGGCCAAAGGGATAATTATCGCGCAAATCGACCTAGGTGGTGAAGGGTAATTTCTTCAGATCATCCACACCATGAATATCATGAGGTGTTAATCCCACCTCCTGCATCTTCTTCCGGTAGGAGGGAACCGAGTGGTAAATGTGCGTTACCGTATCCTGAAGCCGTTTGGATTGAATTGCACGCATCTCTGCCCGGTCGGCACATTCTATTTTTTCATTCCAGATCATTGCAATACTTATTTCTGATGGTACACCAACTTTCAACAATCAGATCAGGCTTTTGTCAAATACAATGATTCGGCGCCCGATTTATTTATGTAAAAATACAAGAATGAACCACAGATACGAATTCAATTTGAAATGGATAAATATTCATAACAATAATTTCACAACAATGGCTTTGTAAAGGTTACTCGCTCGTTGGGATCATACGTAACCGTTGGATCGCAAGGGACAATTTACTATCTTTACGATGCCTCGGGTACAGAACTGAAAAAGGCAGTTGGATCGGCTATCAGTTACTACCAGGGCAGCGTTCTTAAACTTAATGGAACAGATATAGTACTTACCGGCGAAGGCCGTGCTGTGAAAAACGGTACCTGGAGCTACGAGTATGACCTGAAGGACCACCTGGGCAACACCAGGGTAAGCTTCGCTGCTGGTAACGGAACTGCCCTGCCCAAGCAATACAAAGACTACTATCCGTTTGGATTGGAGATGGCCAAATGGTACACCAACGATGCCAGTGCTACCAAATACCTCTACAATGGTAAAGAGTTGCAGGATGAAGGTAGTTTAGACTGGTACGATTACGGAGCTAGATTTTATGACCCGACGATAGGGAGATGGAATACTGTAGATCCGCTGGCGGAGAAGTATTTTTCGTTATCTCCATACTGCTATGCTGCCAATAATCCAATAAAGTTTATTGATTCTGATGGGAAAGATATTCTGATTTGGTATAAGAATGATAATGGTCAAATGAGTAGTTATAGATATACAGGTGGAAGTACATCTCATTCTAACAGTTATGTGAATAAAGTTGCTACCGCTTGGAATTATAATGTGAGTAATGGAAAGGGTAATGGAGGAGGAAAACCTTCTTATGAAGCAGCAACAAACAGTAATATTACAATTAATGTTTATGAGACAGATGGAGCAACTTTTCATTCAAAAGGTACTGTATACTGGAACCCAGAATTGGGAACACAAAATGAAAACGGAACAGTAACATCACCAGCATCAGATTTTGATCACGAGTTAGATCATGGCGTTCAGCGTGCAACAAAACCTGATGAATACAATAGAGATAGCGAACCCAATAGTAATAAACAATACGGCACCAATGAGGAGGAACGGGTTATTACCGGCTCGGAACAAAAGACATCAAGAGCAAATGGGGAAATAAAGAAAAATCAGGTTACAAGAACAACACATGGAGGTAAGTCTGTAATTACTGATGGAGTAACGTCGACAAAAGTTAATACAGCAAAAACTAACGAATTCCAAAAGAAGCAAGATGAAAAAATGTGGAATTTTTTGTTTAAATAGGAGTATGTTATTATTTTTTATATTAGCATATACTCAGGTTACGTCAAGTTGCACTTCTTCAAAACAAACATTAGATTGCAAGGATGTTCAAGAAATTAAAATTGCCTTTCTACCAAAAGGTATTAATACAAATAAGGCAATTAGTAATTGTGAGGATATTTTTCAATATAGGCCTGTTTTAAAGGATACTGTCATAAATGACAAGGAATTTATATGCAATTTTGTTCGAAATATCAATAAACTCGAAAAATCGAATGAACCAATTAATTATGATTTTAGAGTTGCGTGTTTAATCGTTTTGAAGAGTGGAAAACATCCTCAAAAACTCTGCCTCGGTGAAGGCTATACTACTGTATTCAATGATATTTTAATGAAGGACAATGCTAATTTATTTAAGTTGCTTGATGAAACATTATATCCCTAGCTCAGATCCCACACTGCCCCTCGCTTGCAACGAAGGGCAAATAGAATAAAGACAGCAAACCCGGCCACTGCGCCGGGTTTTGTTTGTTATAGTACTAACTGTTTGAGTTTTCCTTTGGTAATAAAAGCGTCAATCAAGGTTTTAACCACATCTTTATCCCGTTCCGGCATTTTTTCAATGGCCTTGAACTGGTTCAGGAGTTCTTTGTCGGTCAATGAACTCCCGGCCAGGTCATCGGAGGTGCCGTTTGTCAGGAAATCGGAAGAGACCCCGAGCGAATTGGCAAGTTTGGATAATATATCGGCCGAAGGCTGCGCTCCTTTCTTCTCATACCTTCCTATTTGGGTGTAATGTATCCCCACCAGTTTTGCAAGGTCAGTTTGAAAGAGGTCGCCCAAACCATCAGCATCACCAAAACCTTCACCTACGACCATGCCGGACGGCTGGAGAAGGTAGAACAGCAAATTGCAGGTGTTACCACCAATGGCAATGTTGTTCTTGCACAAAACGATTACAACGAGCTTGGCCAGTTGATACTCAAAAAGCTGCACTCGGTCGGTGAAACCAGCTTGTCTGAGTATTTAATACAAAAATCCAAATAGCCAGATTGGAACCCTGTTTTCTCCTCCGGTTTCAATATCATCTGCAGCAATCAGAAAACTATCGAGATGCTTTACCTGTGTTGAACTTTTGCCCTTACCTCCAACTTCAATAGTCAATCCATCAATGACAAAGTCGCCTTCTACAGGGGAGCATACCTTTAATCCTGCATTGAACAATTGATTCAAAACAAATGTTTCCCTAATGTTTCCAATATCAGGCCTTTCTTTTAGCGCAAAGGCAAGGTTTGTATTTTCCAGGAATATTTTATCCGGTTTTTGTAACGTTGAGACCCCTTTCCCTTCTGTGCTTATGGTATTTATCAATCTTGCGTCTTGTAATTGATAGATATACTGATAGACACTATCACGGCTCAAATCAAGTTTTCTGGAGAGAGCTGCAATATTCGGTTTGAAAGGAACCGATTCTGCTATTACTCCCAGTAACTTTTTTACCTTGGTCGCAGTACCAGAATTATATGAAGCGATATAGGCAAGGTCTGTATCTACAATTGTGTTGATTATTTGGTTCAATTTCATCTGATAGGTATCTTCACCTTCCGCAATAATAGGTAGATAGCCCACTTCCAGATATTTGCGGAATGCCGGTAGCGGACGGAAATCTTCAATGATCATCCGGCTTAGGCTTCGATGATTGTTGTTGATATCATCAATTTTGAATGTATCAAAGCTTACCCCGTTGGTAAATATTAAATATTCCCGAAAAGAGAGCCCTGCAAGCATATAACTTACAACTCTCCTGCTTAAGTCGGCTTCCCCGCGATAAATATCCAACGCTGAGGAGGCTGAAAAAATAACCTGCATTTCTGGTAATCCATCATAGATGTTCTTCAATTCGACGGACCAATTTGGATATTTATGAACCTCATCTATAAACAGTATTTTTCCACCTTGCTTATACCAGCCATTTGCTGTTTCCAATAAGGTATGATTATAAAACCATGTATGATCAGCGGTGATATACAGTGCATAGGAAGGTAACCCCATGTCATACTTTAAATGCTGCAACATTAGCGTTGTTTTCCCTGCACCCCTGGGGCCTTTAATCCCGATCATTCGCTGTTTCCAGTTAATCCGCTCGTGTAAATATCTTCGGAAGTCATTCTTCACAGAACGCAAAAGATTTTCCTGAAACTCAAATAAGATATCCATGATTATGTCGATTTAATACGACAAAAATACAATAAAAATGTTGATTGCATTCGACAGAATGATTTATTTATTTTTTCGCCAAATAAATCCCTGCGGGCAAAGATTTACATTTAGGGTTGGTCGGAAGATTTTCGAGCCGCCCGGGTGGGCGGCTCGCACTTAAGATTCAAGATTAGTTACCTGTTAAAGGTACAATCTGTCACTCCATATTTTTCAGCCTGAAACCCTTAAAGACCTGGTTGTTGATATCTTGGTAGGAATTTTGGGCGGATTTCTAAGTTATTTGTTTGTCAATCAGGAAGTCAAAAAAAGACATGTGTATTTTCAAAAAAATGATTTCGAAAATGCATCTTTGCCGGAAGAAAATGGGCAAACATATTAGAACTGGCCGGTAATAGGCGTTATTTCGCCATCAACCAGTACTCCTTCACACTTTCAGTTGTCTCCTGATTCCAGTAAGGAGCGGTAACTGCTTCACCTTTCTCTGTTTTCAGCGACATTTCGTATACCGCGATAACCGGATTGAAAACAAGGTCTGTAACCCCGATGTTGTACAACTGGACCGTAGAATCTTCTGTTTGTGCCACCTCTTCGACAACCACTTCGAACTGATTGTGCTGGAGTAGTTTTTTCAGAAAATCTACTCTTTTTTTCTCAACCCCTTTTTCAACAACCGTGCAACGTTGTCCGCCGATCTCTTCAACGATATGTTTAGCTTTGAGTACCATGGTCTTTTCTTAAATCGATTCGTTTGTAATTTTTACCTCCTAAAATTCTAGATTCCAAAGGACAGGCCATTGATGAACTCATAGACCTGGCTCCAGAAGCCTAATACGAAGATGCCAAGTGCACATAGTACCAATCCGATCTTGGTATAGCCATCGCTTTGGAATTTGGCGATCGGTTGTTCATTTTTATTGATGAACATCGCTTTTACTACGAGAAGATAGTAATACAAAGAGATGGTCGCATTCAATACGGCAATGAAAACCAACCAGTAATACCCGCCTGATGCCGCTGAGGTAAAGAGAAACATCTTTCCAAAGAACCCGGCAACCGGAGGAATCCCGGCCAGCGAAAACATTGCGAGCATCATCAGCAGGCTCAGTTTTGGATTGGTCAGGTACAAGCCGTCATAATCGTCCATGTACTCTTTGCCTGTTTTGGCTGAAATGGCCGCAACAACGCCGAAAGCGCCAAGATTCGAGAAGATATAAACCAGTACGAAATAGACCACCGAGGTCATCCCCATTTTATTCGCTCCCAGGATACCCAAAAGGATAAACCCTGCCTGGGCGATGGAGGAGAAGGCCAAAAATCGCTTCATGTTCTTTTGTCTCATGGCAAACAGGTTACCGACGGTCATGGTAAGGACGGCAACCAGATAGATCATGGATTTGTAGACAGGCGCTATTGTTTTGAACACCGTGAACATGACGATGATCAGGATGAAAGCCGCAGCGCCTTTGGAGATCACCGAAAGATAAGAGGTGATATTGATCGGGGCGCCTTCATATACGTCTGCAGTCCAGAGATGGAACGGTACCAACGATATTTTAAAGGCCATTCCGGTAAAGAAGAAGATAAACGCGAGTACCAGCAACGGAACATTGGAATAGGCTGCGCCGATGGCATCAAAATAGATAGATCCGCATGCACCGTAGATCATCGAAATACCGTACAGAAGGATGCCTGATGAAAGCGCTGATGAAAGCAATAACTTGATACCGGCTTCGGACGATTTGGTGTTGAAGTGAATAAAGGCGGCCAGTGCGGCCAATGGAATTGTTGCAAGTTCCAGTCCCAGGTACAACATCAAAAAGTCGCCGGATGAGATCATGAAGTTCATCCCGATCAGCGTGGAGACCAGCAAGAAGAAGTATTCGCTGATTTTGGTGGCGTTGGCCGGACTCTTCAACCAGGCAGCCGATTGAAAGAGAATGATCAGCACCCCAATGTTCAGGATGTTCTTCATCAGCTGCACCAGCCCGTTGGTGTGGTACATGCCGCCAAAGAGCGACTGGTCTGGTTGCGGAATGAAACCAATCAGCGTAACGACAAGAAATAGGCCGATAGAGATTGGGATCATCAGGCTTTTCTTCGCGTGGTTCAAATTCAAATCGATCGTGAGCAGGATCATGGCCATGAAGGTCAGAAGGAGCTCATTTCTCATTATCAGAATATCGCTTAAACTCATATCTAAAGTTTTTATTTTACAGAATTATCGTTCTTACATGCCTGGTAACTGGATGGTAGCCAACTTGTGGATCAGCGGCGCCAAACTGAAATTGATCATATCAGAAAGCCACAATGGCATCATTCCAATAAAGGTAATGCCGACAACCAGGGTAATGGTCGAAAGCCTTTCGTACCAGTTGGCATCCGGAAGGTGGAGAAAATGATCGTCCTTGATGGGTCCCATCAACAGTATACCGACTACTCTCAGGATGTACACCGCAGTGATTACGATGGAGGAGACTGCCACGATGGTTGCTATCCTGTGGAACATGTCCACATGCTGGTAAGCGCCGAAGAAGATGGTCATCTCGGCAACGAAACCGGAGAAACCGGGCAATCCAAGAGAAGCCAAACCTGCAATGACATAGACTACGCCCAGGAACGGAATTATTTTCATCAATCCGCCCATTTCATCAATCATCCTGGTATGCGTGCGGCCGTAAATCATCCCGATCAGGGCGAAGAAGAGGGCTGTCATCAAACCGTGAGAGATCATCTGAATCACTGCACCGGTGAATGCTGTCTGGTTCATCATCAAAACGGCAAACAGAACCAACCCGCAGTGACTCACCGAAGAGTAAGCGTTGATGTATTTCAAATCCTTTTGGAAGATGGCCCCAAAGGCGCCATAGACCACGCTAATTGTGGTAAGAATAATAAAGATCCAGGCTTGTTCGTGGGCGGCTTCCGGCATCAGGTAAATGGCTACGCGGAAAGCGCCGTATCCACCCAATTTCATCAATACCCCGGCATGGAGCATCGATACAGCTGTTGGCGCCGAGGCATGACCATCGGGCGACCAGGTGTGGAAGGGGAAGAGGGCCCCAAGAATACCAAAACCCACAAAGGTGAATGGGAAAAGGAAGCGCTGCATCTCGATGGGTATCTGATGTTTCGCAATTTCCAGAACATTGAAGGTTAACTGTCCGCCGGTAGGTACAGAGAAGAAATAGATTCCAAGAATACCGACCATCAGCAAGGCTGAACCGCCCATCAGCATCAACGTCAGCTTCATGGCAGAATACTCTTTCGGTCCGGAACCCCAGATACCAATCAGCAGGTACATCGGGATCACGGCGATCTCATAAAAAAGGAACATGGTAAAGAGGTCGAGGGAGATAAAGAACCCAAAAACCCCTGTAGCCAGTAGGATCAGTGATATAAAAAACTCGCGCGAGAGAAACTCCATCTTCCATGAGGCGAAAATTCCGGCGAAAACCACAACTCCGGTGAGGGCTATCATGGCTACGGAAATACCATCAACACCGACTGCATAATGGATGTTAAGCGATGGAAACCAAAGCAAATCGTACATGAACAGCATGGGCGCCATGTTGCCGGCATTGCGTTCCGATACATAAAGATATACCAGGACGGCCGATAGAATTAACTGCGCCGTCATCCCGATGGCACTCACCAGCCGCGATTGTTTCAGATCTTTTGTAAATAGGATTCCGGCTACGGTAAGTACCGGGATCACTACAAAAAGGGTTAAAATGTTCATATTATATCAATGTCTTAAAGTGCGTAAACAAAAATCAAAACCAGTGCGATCACACCTCCAACAAATACAAAGGCATACTGTTGCACCCTTCCGGATTGAAGTCCCCTGATGTTGTAGGATACAAATACGACCAGATTGGCAATCCCATTCATGGTGCCGTCGACAATGTGGCGGTCGAACCAGGCAACTGGACGTGATATGTAGTTAAATATGATTTTCTTGGTAACGAAAAGATAAATTTCGTCGATGTAAAATTTGCGGAAAGCCCACTGGTAAAAGAAGCTGAAAGATCCGGCTACCTTATCAGGAAGTGCATTTTGTGTTTTGTACATCACGGTAGCAATTGCGATGCCAATCACACCAACCAATACGGAAGGAATGGCGATCATCCAGTCGATATGCGATTCAAATCCCAATCCGTCGGAGGTAACCAGGTTGTGGAATGGCAGGAAACCTGAAAAGATGGAACCAAAAGCAAGGATCATCAGCGGGATGGTCATCACTTTGGGCGATTCGTGCGGGGTGTGGTGGTAATGACGGTCGTGGCCCCAGAAAATATTGTAGTAAAGGCGGAACATGTAGAAAGCGGTTAGGCCGGCTACGAAATATTCGATGCCAAACAGAATTTTGTTGGAGTGGAAAGCTGCAACCAGTATCTCATCCTTGCTGAAGAATCCCGAGAAAGGAGGAATACCGGCAATGGTCAGACAGGCAATCAGGAAGGTGATGTGGGTGATGGGCAAATATTTCCTCAATCCACCCATATCATTCATGTCGTTGCTGTGAACGGCATGGATCACTGCGCCTGCGCCGAGGAACAGCAGCGCCTTGAACATGGCGTGTGTGAACAGGTGGAAGTTGGAAGCCATAAAACCCAATCCCTCTTCGCCTCCGTAGCCGGAAACGCCCAAAGAGAGCATCATGTAGCCAATCTGCGACATGGTCGAAAAGGCGAGTACCCTTTTGATATCCGTTTGGGTAGTGGCAATAACTGCCGCAAAAAGCGAGGTAATAGCCCCTACCCAGGCCACCACCTCCAGGGCAACAGGACCACCCTGTGCATAAACCGGAAAGAGACGGGCAACCAGATAGACTCCGGCAACAACCATCGTCGCGGCGTGGATCAAGGCAGAAACCGGTGTTGGCCCCTCCATGGCGTCGGGTAACCAAATGTGTAGCGGGAACATGGCCGATTTACCGGCGCCACCCACAAAGATGAAGATCAAGGCCCAGGTAATGATCGAAAGTCCCATGAAGGCAGCGCCTCCTTTGGAAGCGATAGCCAAACCATGAGGATCCGTGAGCGTTTGGAAATCAAAAGTTCCGGTATTGAAAGACAATATCAGGATACCGATCAGGAAGCCGAGGTCGGCAAACCTGGTAACGATAAATGCTTTTTTGGCAGCAGAAAATGCGCTTGGTTTTTCGTAATAATATCCGATCAGCAGGAAGGATGAGACACCCACCAACTCCCAGAAAATATACATTTGAAACAGGTTGGTTGCCAAAACCAATCCAAGCATGGAAAAACTAAACAGGGATAGGAAGGCATAAAAACGTGCAAAACCGCGCTCTCCCTCCATGTATCCCAAACTGTAAATGTGGACCATGAAGGAAACGGTGGTGATCACCACCAGCATCATCACGGAAATCGGGTCGATCAGGACGCCCAGGTTGATGACCAGCTTATCGGTCAGGTGCAGCCAGGTAATCTCAAATGCCTTTAAAGAGGTATATCCCGTGCCCGCAACATGGTCCGTGATAAAATATTTGAAAGCAGTGTAGTAGGAGAGGAATGTTCCAATTCCAAGTCCGGCTGTTCCGATTAAACCGCCCAATTTCCCTTTCAGCTTGTCTTCTGCCAGTCCGACAAAGACAAAAACCAGGAATGGAATCAGCGGGATTAACAGTGTATATGCGTAACTACTCATGTTGTTGAATTTTCTAGACAGTTATAGGATCAGAGTTTCATTTGGTCAAGGTTGTCAACATCAATCGATTTAAAGTTTCGGTAGATGTTGATGATAATGGCGATGGCAACAGCAGCTTCCGAAGCGGCCACAGCAATCACGATCAGACTGAAAAAATGGCCGTGGAGATGATTTGGATAGAGGAACTTGTTGAAAACCACGAAATTAATATTCACTGAATTGAGGATCAATTCGATCGACATCAACATGGTGATCAGATTTCTTCTTGTCAGGAAGCCGTAGATGCCGATAAAGAACATCAGGGTACTGAGGATAAGAAATGCGTTTAATGGGATATTATCTATCATGACTTTGATGGGTTTTCAGGATTAGTATTGGGCTCATTGCTGGGAACCAAATGTTTCTCTTTTTTCGCCAGGACAATGGCCCCCACCATGGCTGCAAGCAACAGGATGGAGATGACCTCGAATGGCAAGGCAAAACCGTCCCTGTTGTAAGAGACCAGCGCACGTCCGACATTGGTGACATTGGCATCAACGGCAGGCGATGTTGTTGGGGTAAAGACGAATTTGACTATGGTCAGAATGGTCAGGATAGCGCCTGCGGCAACTGCCAAGGCTGAAAAAATCTGCTGCCTGACTGGCGCTACGACCGCCTTTTCACTGACATGACTGGTCAGTAGGATCGAGAAGATGATCAGAACAATAATACCTCCGGCATATACTGTTAACTGAACGGCGGCAAGGAAGTTGTAGTTCAGCATGAAATAGATTCCTGCTGTTGAAACCAGCACGAACAACAAATAGACTGCTGATCTGAGGATTCTGCGACTGGTGACGGTTAATAGTGAGAAGGTTAGAATTGAACCGGCAAACAGGTAGAACATGATATCATTGAGCGTCATAACGATTATTTTTTGATGCGGTGATTACTCTTTCACTCCTTGTGCAATTTTAGAACCGGGCTGATTCAGCACCTTGGTCAATTTTGAACGGTCCCAAACGGAATGCTCAAAATTCTGCCCCATGATGATGGCCCCTGTCGGACAGGCTTTTACGCAAAGATTGCAGAAGGTGCACATTCCCAAATGGTAGATGTGCTGGTCGATGGCCCTTTTTTTCTTGCCATCTTCGGTCAGCTCCATCTTGCTGATGATTTCGATAGAACCGTTGGGGCAATTGAGTTCGCAAATACCGCAACCGGTACAAAGGTGCTCGTTGTTTTCGCTGTGCGGCATGATCACCTCTCCACGGAAACGATCAAACATTTTGAGCGTATCACGGTTTTCGGGATATTGCTGGGTTACATTATTCCAGGGGGTAAAAACATACTTACCGGTAATTTTCATACCCGTAAGGAGTGTCCCTACTCCTTTGAAAACAGTGCTGATATATTGAAATAGCGCGTTCATTTGTATATAATTTTACAGATGGAATTTGGTTAATACGACCAGGCACATCAGAAGAATATTGACCAGGTTGATCGGCAAAAGATACTTCCACTCCAGGGTCAGGATCTGGTCGACCCTCAAACGTGGAAATGTCCATTTGAACCACATGATCAGGAAGATGACACCCAAAACTTTCACGAAGAACCAAACCAGTGGCGGGATAAAATCCATAACCGCATTAAATGATTCGAACTGACCAAAATGCAGTGGCATCCAGCCTCCAAGGAATACTGTTGTGGCCATGGCGGCTACAATAAACATATTGATGTATTCTGCCAGGAAGAAAAAGGCAAATTTGATACCTG
>JALOCD010000060.1 GCA_023228025.1 Prolixibacteraceae bacterium
ATATTCGGTGTGGAAACCGGCGGTCAGCTCCGATTCAGCTTCGGCGAGGTCGAAAGGACCACGGTTGGTTTCGGCCGTTCCGGCAACCAGGAAGATTACGAAAGCAATCAGGGAAGGAATATGTCCCTTGAACAAAAACCAGCTGTCGCGCTGGCTTTCCACTACAACCGAAAGCTGCATGGAACCTGCCAGGATAATGATGGTAACAAGCGAAAGGGAGACAGATAGCTCATAGCTGAGGATCTGTGCGCCACTCCGCATCGCGCCAATCAATGAATATTTGTTGTTGCTCGACCAGCCGGCAATCAGGATACCGATGACCCCGATGGAGGAGACAGCAGTGACATAGAAAATACCGATATCGAAGTCCATGGTTTGCAATCCTTTGGCGAAAGGAAGGACTGCCATGGCCAGAAAAGTAGCGATCATGATGATGAAAGGGGCCAGGTTGTAAAGAAACCGGTCTGCACTTTTGGGCATGATCAACTCCTTCATCAGTAACTTGATAAAGTCGGCGATGGTTTGGAGTAGTCCCCAGTATCCTACACGCATAGGTCCCAAACGCTGTTGAAATGCTGCACACACTTTTCGTTCCGCGTAAACCAGAAACAGGCCGAAAAGCGCTACAAAGAGCATGTAACTGACCCCGATGATGGTCCATTCAACAATGGTCGTGGCCGTTGGAGACATCCGCTCCAAAAACCAGAGGTGCATGTTGTGGGTCATTCCTGAAAAATCGTAAATATTGAATCCCATTAGATTTGATGATTTTCGATATAGATCAATCGTGTTAGTACTAATTACCTGTCAATGTCAGGGATAACAAGGTCGAGCGTCGACATGATGGCGACAAGGTCCGCGATTTTGTGACCGGCAGCCATCTTGTTCAATGCGAAAAGATTGGAGAATCCCGGTGAACGGAACTTCACACGGTATGGGTTTTTCTTTCCGTCGCTGACGATGTAAACGCCGAATTCACCCCTTGCGGTTTCGACCCGTTGGTAAAATTCCCCTTCCGGAAGTTTAACGACCCCTTTCATTTTGACGGCGTAATCGCCTTCAGGGATGTTGTCGATCAACTGCTCAATGATGTGCATGGATTCGTACATCTCCTCCATTCTCAAACGGTAGCGGGTAAATGTGTCGCCTTTGGTATCCAGTTTTTCTTCGAACTGAACCAATGGATAGGCGCTGTATGGCTGATGTTTTCTAACGTCGCACGAGAATCCGGAACCACGGCCCGAAGGACCGGTAACGCCCCAGGCAATAGCATCGTCAAGCGATAGATAGCCAATGTCTTTGGTTCGCTCCTGAAAGATGACATTGCCAGTAAGCAGTTCATCGTATTCGGGCAGCTTCTTTTTAAATATTTTGATGAAATCTTTGACCCTTTTCTGGAAATTCGGATGAATGTCGAACATGACCCCGCCGGGAAGGTTGTAATTGAGGGTCATCCTGGCGCCGCAGGTCTCTTCGAAAATATCGAGAATGAGTTCGCGGTCGCGAAGGCCATAGAAAAAGGTGGTTAATGCACCCAAATCCATACCCATTACGCACCACCAAAGTTGATGAGAAGCCAGACGGCTCAGCTCATCCATGATGGTACGGATGTATTTGACACGTTCGGGAACTTCGACCTGAAGGGCATTTTCAACACACAAAGCAACCGCTTCGTTGTTCATGTTGGCAGAAAGGTAATCCATCCGGTCGGTCAGGTGAATGATCTGTGGATAGGAGATTGCCTCGCACATTTTCTCGATACCACTGTGAATATAACCAACATGCGGTTCAATATGGTGCACTATTTCGCCTTCCAAACGGACAAGCAACCGAAGTACCCCGTGTGTGGAAGGGTGCTGCGGTCCCATGTTGACCAAATACTGGTCTGTGTGGATTTTATCCGTGCTAATGATAATCTCTTTGATTTCAGACATAAGGCTATCGTTCTACTATTCTTACTTCGTCTTTGTAATCTTTTCTTAACGGAAAACCCCAGCTATCGTCGAGGAAAAGCCGGCGCAGATCGGTGTGGTTGTTGAATTTAACGCCCAAAAGGTCATAAACCTCCCTTTCGTGGTATTTGGCAGTCTGCCAGACATCACTAACAGTATCGACTTTGGGGTCGGTACGATCTGCCGTATTTACCTTCAATACCACAACATGCCTGTGTTTGACAGACTCGATGTGGTAGACGATCTGCATTGTTTCAGGATAATCTACTCCGGTAAGACAAATCAGGTAATCAAATGATAGCTCCGGCACATTTTTGAGTCGTACGGAAGTTTCGTGCAGATCGGCCGCCTGAACAAGGATTTCGACATACTGTTTGCCAAGTTTCACCTCGGCCTTTGAAAACTCACCGGTCAGGTAAGCTTGTAGTTCTTCGTTTGTCATGTCACTTAAAGATCAGTTTGTTAAGTGATTTATAGTATGATTTATTGATTTCCCCATATTCCCGGTTAGCATCAAGGTTGTGGGGCATTTTTTTTCTGTTTCCTGGAGAAATAGCGCTCCCGCCTGATTTTTTTCTGCAGTTGCATCATGCCAAATAGCAGGGCCTCAGGCCTTGGGGGGCATCCGGGTACATAAACATCAACAGGTATTACGTGGTCGGCGCCTCTCACAACAGCGTAGTTGTTGTAGTAGAAAGGTCCGCCCGAAATAGCGCAGGATCCCATGGCAATCACATATTTGGGATCAGCAATCTGGTCATACAACCGTTTCAGGACGGGGGCCATTTTGTAATTGATCGTTCCGGAGATGATGATCATGTCGGCCTGGCGGGGTGTTGCGCGCGCAACCTCCATCCCGAACCTGGCCATATCGTGCCTGGATGCGCCAACTGCCATGAATTCGATGGCGCAACAGCGGGTTCCGAAGGTTAAAGGCCAAAGTGAATTGGAGCGGGACCAGTTAATCAGATCATCTAATTTTGCGAGGATGATGCTTCCTCCTTCATATTCCTGGAGAACAGGATAATCGTTCTTTTCGAACTCTTTTTTGCTTTTTACTCCCATTTCAATGCATGTTTTTTCCATCCGTAAAACAATCCCAAACCCAAAATGGCAAAGAAGATCAATATTTCAACAAAGCCGGTCATTCCAACCTCCCTCATCACGGTAGCCCAGGGAAATACGAATACAGTTTCCACATCAAAAATGAGGAAGAGAATGGCAAACAGATAGTACCCGACCGTATACTGGTTCCAGGTTTCCCCAATGGTCTCCATTCCGCACTCGTATGGCTCAAATTTTGCTGTATTGTAGGAAGTTGGCGGAACGTAACTGGAGAATACCAGCGCCAAACCTACCAGTGAAATAGCCGTAATAAAGAAAAGTAATAAAGCGCTACTTTCCATATAAGATTGTTTTAGATGTTAATAAGAATAGTTCTAAATAACAGAGTATAAGGAACTTCAATAATCAGCGACAAAAATAGAAATTTATCATTAACCCACTCCTGTACGCCCTAATTTATTTAAAAAGTTATTAAAATATCTTAATTATTAGATATAATAAATTGAGTTAAAACGATTTATAACCCTTGTCTAAATAAGGTCCCGATTACGAAATATTCAACCGCAAAATGTATAAAGATCGCGTTGTGAATTGATACACATCACGGATAGCCTTTCCGAGTGGTCCAGTACATAGGCATCATTGGTACCAAAAAAACGATCGATCAGCGTCGATTGATAAGTAAAGGAGATAATTAAAAGCCCGTTTTGAAAACTCAACGTATGTTCCAGCGCCTTTTTTTGGATCTTCCAGGAAGAGGCATGACATTCGATAATTTCGTAAGGGAAGCGGAAATTTTTAAACAGGCGTTCGATTGAAAAGAGATTACGCATAACGCTCCTTTTGTCCTCGTCAAAGGTTTCCAATGCCTGGATCAGTGATACTTTAGCCCCGTTGTGCCGTGCGAAGTAACTACTCCAAAGGGCCAAATCCTTGCTTTTCTTCCCGTACCCTACCGGGACAGCGATCTTTTGATAGCTTTCGGAGGGATGTTGCTTCGCTGAAACAAATAAGAACGGGAAGCCGGAATGGGAAAGTTTAGGCAGGAGTTCTTTACTTTTTGTTTTGAGCGCTACCAAAAGCAATGCGTCAAACTCTTCTGCAAGTTCAGTCAGAATTGTGTCGAGTGGGTGAATGGTTACCAGGGTGTGAATGCGAGCAGAACCAAAAGTCTGCCTTAGCGGGGCTGTCATTCCTGTCATGCGCGATTCGGCTTCTTCAATTGTCAGTCCCTCATTTGAGGCATGGTGCATCAGGCAAATTTCCTTGTCAAGTATCAACGCTACCTGCACCCCATGCAGAATAGCCACCTCCGTTTCGGGTGAGAAATCGATCCAGATAAAGATTTTTTGTTCGCCGTTTGTTAACATTTCTTACTCGTTAAACCTGAACCCTATTCCCCGTACCGTCTCCAAAAAATCGCCCTCCAGGAATTCAGATAGTTTTTTGCGAATATTTTTCACATGTACATCGATGTAGTTGGAGTTGTAATTCTCTTCAAAGATATCACCCCAGATGTGTTCTGATATTTGCAGGCGGGTAGTCACTTTGTTTTTGTTCAATAGCAGGAAACTAAAAATATCATACTCTTTCTTGGTCAGCAGGATCTCATGTTCGTTATAAAAGGCCTTGCGTTTATCCAGGTCAACGTCAAGACCATGGGCATGAATGATGTTCCCCTTAAGACCATGTTTCCTTCTGGTGACCGCCAGTATCCTGGATTTAAGCTCGATCATCGAGAATGGTTTCGACAAGTAATCATCAGCCCCCAGATCAAGCCCTTTGATCTTGTCTTCGATGGCGGTGCGGGCGGAGAGAATGATCACCGAGGTAGTACTTTTGTTTTTAATTGACTCTCGCAGGAGATCCAGCCCTTCATAGTCCGGAAGTCCCAGGTCCAGCAAAATCAGGTCGTAATCATTGGAAAATATTTTGTCGGATGCGATCCTTCCGGTTTGCGCTTCGTCGCAAACAAAACCCTCCTTTTCGAGGAACCGGCGAATCTCGCCCGAAAGTATGCGTTCATCTTCAACGATTAACAGGTGCATCATGGGAGAAAGTTGTTACTTTGCAAAATTGAAACGAAATTATCAATATCTTGGTCAATATAGAATGGGATTATAAGATAAGAGAATGAGACTTGAGTTAAAACTAGCCCTGATCGGTGCCATTTCAAAGCTTGTCATTTTTTTGATTTTGTTTACTGTGGTGCAGCAGACGATCGATTCGCTCGCTTTGGAGCATACCGACAGGGATTTGACAAAAAAGAAAGATAAGGCCCTGTCGATCATAAAAAAAATTGGCATTAAAACTTATCTGGATGCAGAGCAAGACAGTGTCTTTGCCAGTTACAACATCTTAAAAGACGAATATCTCACCATTACGTTAGATCCGAATGGGAAACCTGAAGAACTAACCTTCTCCCAGGAGGCCAGGGTTATTGAGGGGGAAGAATTTGATTTCAGGATACTTAATTACAATTTTGTAATTGGATACCAACAATATTCTCTCGAAATTGGGAAAAATATCCAACTGATCTATAGCCTGGACAGGACTTTAAAAAGGATCTCTGTTTCTATTATTTTGATTGTGTTGGTGATAACCATCCTTTTTGACCTCGGGATCTACAAGTACCTGCTCCATCCTTTGAATCAAATGATCATTCCGAAATTGAAAACGGTTGACAATCCCGAATCATTTGATTATACCGAAATTGGCTCTTCTACTTCTGATTTCGTTTACCTTAATACTACCATCAATGAATTGATGCACAGGGTGAATGAGATTCTGAAGAATCAAAGGAAATTTATTGGTGATGTTTCACATGAGCTATTTACGCCGATCTCGGTTATGCAGTCCAAGTTGGACAATCTGTTGGTGTCAGGGAAATTGCCTGCCAAAACGGTTGAGATGATTATGGATCAGCAGAAGCAATTGATTCGTTTGCAACACATTATAAAGGCATTGTTGCTGATTTCTAGAATCGAAAATGATCAGTATGCAAAGAATGACAAGGTCAATTTGCATGAACTTGTTGAAGAGATTGTGGCAAATATTGAAGAACGGGCGCATATCACAAATATTTCGCTGGAAAACAGGATTTCGAGGGATACTTCTTTGTCAAACGTTAATAAGTATTTGATATACATCTTGTTGTTTAATCTGGTGAGCAATGCAATTAAATACAACAAAGCCGGTGGTTCCGTTCTGATTTACGATGAGCAAAGGGAATCCAATCTTTTGGTTGTGGTAGAAGACAATGGGATAGGTATAGCCCCGGAGAACCTGGAGCTGATTTTTAACCGGTTCAAAAGGATGGAGAGCACAAAAGAGGAAGGGCAGGGATTGGGGTTATCCATTGTAAGTAGCATTGCTGTTTTCCACGATATAACAATAGAAGTAAAATCTCAGCCGGGCGAAGGATCGAAATTTATCATCTGTTTTCCTTTCAAAAAGTCGCTCTGAAAAAATTTGCATAAAATTTCATAAAAAATTTAGATTTACTGATTTCTTCACGATTCCTTCATAATTGGTATCGTAGGTTTGTCATGTAAACAATTATAAAAAATATTTGATATGAAAAAGTTAGTTATGTTTTTGAGCTTCGCTCTTATCATGGGTGTAGTTACAGCCAATGCGCAAGCCCCTAAAAAAGATGCAAAAGCAGCTCCTGCAAAAACTGAAGCTCCTGCCGCTAAAAAAGTGGCTAAGAAAGACGCAAAAGCTGCTCCTGCCGCTAAGAAAGTGGTTAAGAAAGAAGTAAAAGCTGCTCCTGCTAAGAAATAAGCATTTCGTGGTGATTTATTTAAAGGCCGTCGGTAATTACCGGCGGTTTTTTTGATATGAATAAGTAGTAACTATTTCACTTAATTCCTATTGAATTTTGAAATGACATTGTGGGTATAATCTGTTAAATTCTACTCAAACATCAAATAGAACGTAGCTATGCCAGAAAGATAACCAACAAGAGCCAATAAACTTATTTTCTTCAGATACCAAATGAAATCAATCTTCTCAATCCCCATAGCTGCAACACCGGCAGCTGAGCCGATAATCAAAATGCTACCACCAGTCCCGGCACAATATGCAAGTAATTCCCAAAATGTTCCATCCTGAACGAAAAATGCTTCGTAGCCAATTGATCCGGGAAGTGCAATATCATACATCCCCATTGATCCTGCAACCAAAGGCACATTGTCAACAATTGAGGATAAAAGACCAATCGCGGAATTTATAAGGTAAACATTCCCTAAGTGTGCGTTGAGCCAACCTGCCATAATATTCAAATGACCTGCTGATTGCAGACAGGAAACAGCAGATAAGATACCAAGAAAAAACAATACAGTAGGAGTATCTACTTTCCTGAGAATATTAAAAACCTTGAGTTTGTCCGTGACTTCAATAGGCTTCGATCTGTGTATAATTTCGGTAAGAATCCAAAGTACACCTAAGCCAAACAACATGCCCATGTAGGGAGGTAGATGAGTGATTGTTTTAAATACTGGAACAAAAAGCAAAGCTCCGACCCCTGTTAAGAAAACAATTATCCTTTCACTATCTGAAGCGACTGAGACTTCACGTTTCATTCTCATCGGACGTTTTACCGATCCTTCCAAATTGTACGAGACAATAATTAAGGGTACTGCAATACTTATCAGGCTTGGTAAAAAAACTTTAGCCATTATCGACAATGCAGTAATCTGGCCTCCAATCCATAACATGATAGTTGTAACATCTCCAATAGGCGACCAGGCACCTCCAGAATTTGCAGCCAATACTACCATCGAAGCAAAAAACCACCGGGTTTTCTTATCATCAATTAATTTCTTAAGCAAGGCAACCATAACGATAGTGGTTGTCAGGTTATCCAAAACAGCAGACATAAAAAAAGTAATTGGTGCAATGATCCAGAGTAGTTTGACTTTGTTTGTCGTTGTAATCTTGTCAGTTATGACTTTAAATCCTTCATGTTGATCGATAATCTCAACAATTGTCATAGCCCCGAGCAGAAAAAACAAAATCTCCGAAATTTCAATCAGATGATGTTCAAGTTCTTCAACAACAAAACGATAAGGTGAACTAGAAATACTTATTTTATCAGCCCAACCAGAATCTAACCATTGAGATTCTGTAAGAGATGGCTTTATATGGACAATTATATTTTTTATTTGATTTCCAAACTCTCCCCAAGATGGACTAAAACCAAGGCTAAGTATATTTTCAGCACTCAATATGTAAACAGTCCAGGTCAGAACACCTATAATCAAAGCTGTTGCAGCCTTATCAATTTTTAAAGGATGTTCAAGAGCAATAACAACATAACCAAAGATAAAAATGAGAAGAACAAAGTAAAACATGTGTGTTAAGTTGAAATATCAATTAGGAATCACTATTTGTATAGGAATTCCGGAAATCCC
Source organism: Prolixibacteraceae bacterium (assembly GCA_023228025.1). Classification (GTDB taxonomy): domain Bacteria; phylum Bacteroidota; class Bacteroidia; order Bacteroidales; family Prolixibacteraceae; genus CAINVV01. Next base: position 8,435 of record JALOCD010000060.1, read on the forward strand.
AATAGTTTTAGTATATATAAAATAAGAAAGAGGCCTACGATTACTACCAAAAACCCATATTTGTTCAAGAACTTATTTCCTTTTTCTTCCATGGTGAGAGAATTTACTTTTATTATTACTAACCCAAATCTAGGTTGATAGACAAGACAACAGATTAAAAAACGATTAAAATTTCGTGGAAATAGTGTTTATGAACATTTCAATACACTATTTTTAAATCGTCCTCGTTGATTGTTTTGTAGAGTAACGATTTGCTGAAACACTTCAAAAGCAACTACATAAATATTATTTTGGAATTGATAGTTCAATCGCAGCAAAAATCATTAAATTACATTCCACAATATAAAGTTGCAAATTCAAGATAATGAGGTGAATGTTTCCGGTAATTTCCTCAAATATGAATAAAATGCAGTTGTGATAACATGATTCAGCAGAATACCAGGATACTTATAGTCGAAGATGAACCAAAGGTTGCCTCATTTCTCAAACGCGGACTCGAGGAGAATGAATACTCTTGTGAGATTGCCTTTGACGGATTAATGGGAAGAAAAATGTTTGATACCGGAAGGTATGATTTAATTATTCTCGATATTAATCTACCTTACAAGAATGGGATTGAGTTGTGCAAAGAGATAAGGCACAGCAACCAGAAAATTCCTGTGGTTGTGTTGACAGCGCTGGGGACAACAGAAGATAAACTTTTAGGATTTGATTCTGGAGCTGACGATTATCTGTTAAAGCCTTTTGAGTTTCGCGAATTGCTTGCACGCATCCGATCACTCTTAAAAAGAATTTCAATTGCTGAAACAGGAGAGGATATAATTACCTTTCTTGACCTTGAAGTGAACCTAAATACTTATGAGGTTAAACGCGGAGGTGAAAAGATTGTGCTTACTCAAAAGGAGTTTGCGTTGTTAGTGTTCTTACTGCGGAACAAAGGGAGGGCTTTGTCAAGGAATGAGATTGCAGAGAATGTTTGGGGTATAAATTTTGATACAGGAACAAATATTATCGATGTTTATGTGAATTTTCTGAGAAAAAAAATTGATAAATGTTATCCTAAGAAATTGATTCATACCCAGACAGGCATAGGCTACATTTTAAAAGAAGAAAAGGAATGAAATATAATATAAAGACCCGACTCGCTCTCCAGTTTACCTATATAGTTACAATTATTCTTATTTTGTTTTCTTTTATAATATATTATTTCTCAGCTGATTATCGTGAGTATGAATTTTATTCCCGCCTAAAACAAAAGGCAATCAACACCGCCAAGCTTTTAATAGAAGTTAAAGAAGTTGACTATAATTTGATGAAAATTATTGATAAGAATACCATAAACGCCATCAATAATGAAAAGGTTTTGATCTATAATTACAAAAACCTTCTTATTTACAATAGTTCAGATAATGATTTGATTACTACTTCAAAAGCACTTCTGGAGAAAATTAGGCTATTAAAAGATGTACGGTACCACGAAGGGGGGAAGGAGGTTATTGGGCTACTTTACATGGATAAGAGTGATCAATATGTGGTAATATCTTCTGCCTTAGATAGCTATGGAATAAAGAAACTCAATAATCTGAAGTGGATTATTTTCATTGGGTTTTTTATTAGTATCGGATTAACGGTTTATACTGGCAGAATATACGCAAACAGAGCTCTTAAACCCATGTCTGATGTAGTGAAGCAGGTTGATAAAATTACCATTTCTAATTTGAATATGAGGGTAAATGAAGGAAACGGGACAGATGAAATTGCACAACTCGCCCTGACTTTTAACAAAATGCTTGAACGGTTGGAATCTGCCTTTGAAATGCAAAGGAGTTTTGTTTCAAATGCATCACATGAATTACGTACCCCGCTAACCTCAATTACAGGACAAATAGAAGTTTCGTTAATGAAATCGAGGACACAGGAAGAATATGAAAAAATTCTGGAGTCTGTTCTTGAGGATATCAAAAATCTTAATGCACTTTCAAATGGTTTGCTTGATCTGGCCAAAGCAAGCTCCGATATTTCTGCGATAGCCCTTCATCCATTGCGAATTGATGAAATTCTTTGGAAAGCCAGGGATGAACTTATTGCGGAGAAAAAAAACTATAACATCTCCATAAAATTTAGTGAACCAATTGAGGATGAAAAGGAATTAACTGTTCTTGGCAACGACCATTTACTTAAAACAGCAGTCATTAACCTGATGGATAATGCTTGCAAGTTTTCCTCTGATAAATCTGTTGAAGTTGAATTAAGTATCGAAGGTAAATTCATTGTGGCGACATTTGCAGATAGGGGTATCGGAATAGACAAGGAAGATATGGAAAACATATTTCATCCCTTTTTTAGGGCAAATAGCGCCAAAAATATTTTCGGTAATGGTTTAGGTCTTTCATTAACTGATAAAATCATTAAGTTGCAGCAGGGAACAATCAAAATAGAATCTCAGCTTGAGCAAGGCACAAGAGTCACTGTGATGATTCCATGTCTTTCATGATATTAAGTGTGTCGCATGAGCATTGACCTATAACGATTAAGTGGAAAAAACAAACAACTGGAATGATGATATCCCGATTTAGGCTCACTGAAAAATCGTTAGAATACTGGTTTATTGAGATATAATGACCTTTAATGGGTTCCCAAATGATAGCATTGAGCTTGTTTTTTTCAAAGAAATCTGAATGCCAAATAGTAGTCCTCTTTGGCAAGTTAAAAGACATTGAGAAACTTTTGCATGCTCCGGGTGAGTAACAATATAACCGTTTGGAATTTAGAGCTTATTCGGCAAGAACTTCCAATAGTTCCAATAATGCAGAAATGTCGGTTACATTATATCTGGCGAAAGAAGGGCTTAAACCGACCCGAATAGAACAGGTGGAAACTGGTAAAGCCTTAAAAAGAAATTCATCAGTTTTATCATCTCCAACAGCAAGGATAAAACCGAACTTTTGATTTGACAACAAAGCATTCGCTGCTTGTCCTTTATCGTATTTACCGCTTTTTACTTCTAACACTTTATGCCCTTCTAGTATTTCAAAATCTGTTTTATAATGGATTATCTCAGATAGATCATCCCGCAATTCATGTAGACGCAATTGTGCAAAATCTGAATCAGCATTTCGATAATGCCAGGCAATACTGCCAGTTTTTTCTTCGATAAAAGTACCGTTGCAACGACTTACATATTCGTTCATAATTGGTAAAACCGCTTCTTTCCATTGTTCACCTGTGTTGATTGTAACTTCCCAATCACCGACTCCTTTTCTAATATAGTAGCCATGTTCGGCTACCAAACTGACATTAACACCTGCAAATTGCATTTCAAGAAATTTCTTATCCCTCCCGCTGACGATAACAACTTGGTTTTTATCATCATTTGACAATTTCTTTATGATTTTCACTGTGTTTTCATTAATTGTTGCCAGTTCTGGAAATTTTGCAAACGGCACAAGCGTACCGTCATAGTCGAGAAAAAGAATCCTCCTGTCGGCTTTTCGGTAATCAGAAACGATTTGCGATGAAACTGTCTTGTTGATAAACCTTACGCTCACTAATTTCTGCAATTTTTTTGTGTCATATGTCTGGTTGAAAAAATCAAAAGCCCAGGTAAAAACGTTGTAGTTGGAAATTCGGTTTTGCATCCTTTCGAGGCGGGTATGTTTTTCCTCCGGTTTCATCTCAAGGGCCTTAAAGATTGCCTCTGCCATTTCGATATTATCAGCCGGATTAATTATTAAAGCTTCGTTTAATTCTGCCGCTGCACCAGCCATCTCGCTTAGGATTAAAACCCCTTTATTTTCAATCTGACAAGCCACATATTCCTTGGCAACAAGGTTCATCCCGTCGCGCAAAGGGGTAATTAGCCCAACATCACTCAAATCGTAAAGTGCAACGAGCTCATTAAACGATAACGATTTGTACTGGTAAATTATTGGTCGCCAGGCTAAAGAACTGTATTTGCCATTAATTCGGCCTACTATTGCTTCTATCTCCTTTTTTAACTTTTTGTATTTTCCAATGTTAGCACGGGATGGGACAACAACCATATTGAAAACAGCCTTTGAATGCCAGGAAGGAAATTCTTCAAGGAATGTTTCATATCCTTTGAGCCTTAGCAGTAAACCCTTTGAATAATCGAGCCTGTCAACAGAAAAGATTAGTTTTTGCCTGGCCAGATGAAGTTTGATCTTTTGCTTTTCTGCTAAAACATGTTCTTTCAGACATGCATCATGAAATTTATCATAATCAATTCCAATGGGGAAAGCGTCCGCTTTGACCCGCTTATTCGGGGTATATATGATATTTTGATGGACCTCAAAACCTGTTGTTCGCTTTACACACTTGATAAAGTGTTGTGTATAATCATGGGTGTGAAATCCGATCAAATCGGCTCCCAACATTCCTTTAACAATAGACTCACGCCAACGGCGTGGCAAGAGCCTGAAAATTTCAAAAGATGGGAACGGAATATGTAGAAAGAAGCCAATGGTGGCATCAGGTATTTTTTCCCTGATCATTTCGGGCAGCAACATTAACTGATAATCGTGAATCCAAATAAAATCACCCGGTTGGATAATTTTAATCAACTCTTCGCAATATTTTGAATTGGCTTCCTGATAAGCCTTATAATAGTCGTTGTTAAACACGCTATACGATGGGAAATAATGAAATAATGGCCAAATCAGGTCATTGCAAAAACCACCGTAAAAAAGATCATTTAGAGTCGACGTAATAGTAACCGGGAGGATATCAAAATTTTCATTTTCAAAGCTCTCAGGCGGTACATTTTCAGCTAAATTATCGTTGATGCCTACCCAAACAATTTTACTGTTTTTTAGGACTTTGTTGTTGGCTTTAAAGTTTTCGGACAAAGCAAGTATAGCTGAAACAAGACCGCCTGAATTTTGAACGGCTTTGTAACCTTTTTTGGTCTTAGTTAATTTGAAAGGCAAACGATATGCAGCAATTACCAGCCTTTCAAAAGGAGTTTCATTGACCATTCCATTACTGTTTTGTACGTTGCATTACTTATCTTACTTAGTAAAAGCAATGTTGGGTTTGCTCAAATATAGCCAAAATTTGTTAGCTCTAAACCAAATAGAAAGATAAGATTATGGATCAGTCTTTTAGCAATTCTATATATTCAAATGGCAACGCTACGGTTTAATAAATTTTGAAATATATACCTCCTCTGAAAATAGTCTGGCCGTATTAATTAACGCTAAATGAGAATAGGCTTGCGGAAAATTTCCCAAAAGCCTTTTTGTGTCAAAATCAATATCTTCGCTAAAAAGTCCCAGGTGGTTTGCACAAGCCAAAAGGTTGTCAAATATGATTTTGGCCTCTTCTGTATTTCCTGTTTTGTACAACGCCTGGACTAACCAAAAGGTGCATATTGTAAATGAAGAGGTTGGTTTGCCAAAATCATCGGCGTTGATGTACCGATACATTAACCCGTTATAAAAAAGAGCATTTTTAACCGCAGTCACGGTTTTTTTATATTTTATATCCCCGGCATCAATAAAACCATACTCGGCCATGAGCAGCAAGGAGGCATCAAGATCTGAATTGCAATAGGTTTGGGTGAAAGTTTGCAAATCCTCCTTCCATCCGTTATTTAAGACATCCTCTTTAATGTTATTTGCGATGCCTTGCCAAACTTCAGCATAGTACTTTTTATTCAGGAAACCTGCAATTTTCGTAGCTCTGTCCATCGCAACCCAACTCATTACTTTAGAGAAGACAAAGTGTTTTTCCCCGTCTCGTATTTCCCAGATTCCTTTATCTGGTTTTTCCCATTGAGAAGAAACGGTACGGGTAATATTACGAACCGTTTCCCACATTTCTTCGATTTCATCGAGAGTACCGGGGAAAAACACGTAATATTGGTAGATAACATTCAACAGGTAACCAAACACATCATTTTGCCGTTGAGAATAGGCTGCATTGCCAATTCTTACTGGCTTCGATTTACTATAGCCCGAAAAGTGGGGCAAGTCTGCTTCGTTAAGAGCCCGTTCTCCTCTGATTCCATACATGATCTGGAATGAATCGTGTTTTGACTGAAGAATTCTCTTAATATAGCCTAAAAATCCATGTGCCGATTTGTAATGGCCCATTTTAATCAGCGTATCTACTGACATGGACGCATCGCGTAACCAACAAAAACGATAGTCCCAATTACGCACTTCTCCGATTGATTCGGGAATACTGGTTGTTAAAGCAGCTAAAATTGCACCTGAAGACTGAAACGTCATTAATTTAAGTACCAACACGCTTCTGATTATTTCCTCGGTATATTTTTGGTATTTCTTTGTGCGGTTAGATAAGTTTAACCAATATACCTTGGTCCGTTGGTATTCAAGATAGGCACGGTTTATATCTATATCGATTAACTTTTGATTATAAGATAAAAGTAGAAATTGTGTGTCTTTAAGTTCAATTTCCTTTTCATCCAAAATATCATTGAGGATTAAACTAGAATATAAATAAATGCAGTCATTAGGATTGATTTTTGAGTAAGTACGTATATAACTCTCCTGTATTACATGAGCGACTTCGTCCCTTGCATAGTTAAGTAAAGGATTATAGCTGACCTTAAATGTTGGTTTTCCGGATAGGAGCCTGATATAACGATAAATCTCTGAGGGGGCAAAATAATCATTGTCGATTGTTTTGTAACGGGGCATAAAATCAATTACCTCAAAAGAATCTTGTCCCGATCTAAATTGGGTACATAATACATTTGTCCTGTAAAAATACTTTTGATTTATTGTGTAGACACTGTCTGCAACGATACTAAACGAACCACCTTTTTCATTATCGAGAATTTTGGCGAAAACCGATGGTGAATCGAAATCAGGCAGACAACACCAATCAATGCTTCCTTTCTCTGATACAAGGGCAGCGCTCCGACAATTGCCAATGACACCGTAATTCAGGTTATTCATTTATAATGATTTTTAATTCCTTCCAATATATGTATAAAGGGATTAAAATGCAAAAATTTGCCATAGGACTGATAGATTAATCTTATATTTGTGAATTTCCGCGAGTACCTGGCATATTGCACAGGAACAGGAGGGAGCGCTTTAACCTACATTTTGCAAGATCAGTTTTAATTATCGACAGGTATTGCACTATTCTTCCGAGAAATGAACCAATTCTGAGCGATAGGCATTAAAAATGGTTGATTTTGAGATACAACCGATATATTTCTGATTATTGACTACAGGTAGATTCCAAGCCTCACTTTCATGAAATTTTTGCATTACGCTTTCCATCTTCTCATTAGGAGAAATAATTGCCGGAGGCATGATCATCAAATCTTTAACAAGCGTATCATTATATCGCTCTTCATCAAACATAACAGGTCTTATATCATCAAGAAGTACAATACCACAAAATTTATTCTCACCTTCAATTACCGGAAAAATGTTTCTCTTAGACTTTGAAATTATCTGTACTAAGTCCCCAAGGGTATTGTCAATTCTGACTGTTAGGAGATCAGTCTCTATTAGATTGTTCAATTTTAGGAGAGTAAGTACAGCCTTGTCTTTGTTGTGCGTAATAAGTTCACCATCCCGGGCGAGTCTTTTATGATAGATGGAATGCGGTTCAAGCGGTGTTATTGTTAGGAAAGCAACTGCTGCTGTGATCATTAAAGGGATGAGTAATCCAAATCCCCCGGTGATTTCAGCAATCAAAAAGATAGCCGTCATTGGTGCGTGCATGACCCCTGACATCATTCCAGCCATTCCAGCTAAAGCAAAATTTCGGACAGGGACATCTTTCCCGGCGTAATTCAGTAAAGATGACACGAAAAATCCGCCTAATCCCCCTAAAAATAGAGTTGGAGCAAAAATCCCTCCGCTACCGCCAGCTCCGTTTGTTGCAGCTGTTGCAACAATTTTAACCAGCATTATTAGGAGAACCAAACCAATTAAAATTAATTTATCATCTTTGAACTCTACAAAAAGAGAATTATTAAGAATGCTGGATCCCGCATCAGTAAGAATTTGTTCTATTGATAAATATCCTTCACCCCACAAAGACGGGAAAAGAAAGACCAATATCCCTAATATAATTCCACCGGTTAACACCTTTACATAGGTATTTTGAATTTTCTTAAAGTTTCCCTCCACAAAAATATTTCCTCGTGTAAAAAGAAAAGAGAAAAGGCCACAAAAGATCCCTAAAACAATATACCAAGGAATATTGGCGAGATTAAATTCCTTTATGATCTGAAATTCAAAATGATGTGCATTCCCCATCAAAAAAAATGCCAATGACGCTGCTGTTGCAGCCGAAATCATAAGCGGAAGCAGTGATGCCATCGTTAAATCGAGCATTAATACCTCAATTGCAAATAACACTCCGGCTAAAGGGGCTTTGAAAATACCTGCAATAGCTCCTGCAGCTCCACATCCAATCAAAACAGTCATTGAACGATAACTGAGATGAAAAGTTCTGGCTATGTTTGAGCCAATCGATGAGCCTGTTAATACAACCGGTGCTTCTGCCCCAACTGATCCCCCAAAACCAATAGTGATGGTACTTGAAATAATGGAGGTAAACATATTATGAGCGCGGAGCATCCCTTTATTATTGGCAATTGATTTCAGAACTTTGGTAATTCCATGTCCGATATCATCTTTAACAAAGAATCTTACGTAAAGCACAGTAATTAAAATGCCAATTCCTGGGTAAGCCAGATATTGATAATTTTCAGCATAAGTAGTAAAATCGCGTGTTAGAAATTTGCCAAGTATGTGAATGAGATTCTTCAGAAGAACTGCTGCAAATCCACTAACAAGACCGACAACAAAACTTAGCAGCAGCAATATCTTATGCTCACTAAAGCGATTTAGACGCCATATACTGAAATCTTGAATTAACTTATAATACTTTTTCATTCCAAAGTAAAGTTAGCTTTTTTATACATTTAGCTATGATTCAATTTGCAATTCGCAAATTTGTGTTAAACTGAATTCAAAAATAAAATTTGAACAGTTCCTAAATTTGATTTTTCGTATTTTCGGCCTGAAAATTAATTTGAATTTTTGTCAACAATTTGAATGTCAAATCATTTTAGGAAGAATGGCTTTTAATAGGGGAATTTTTCAGCGAACAGAGTTGCTTCTTGGTAAAGAGCGAATGGAAAGGATAATGTCCAAAAACGTGATTATTTTTGGAATAGGCGGGGTAGGAAGTTGGTGTGCAGAGAGTCTGGTAAGAAGCGGTATTCAACGATTGACACTGGTTGATTCTGACCGGGTCTGCGTAACGAACATCAACAGGCAATTGCATGCTACAATGCATACCGTTGGTGAGGTAAAAACAGAGGCGCTAAAGAAAAGGCTTCTGGAGATCAATCCTGCCGCTGAGATTCAATCCATTCAAAAGATTTACAACAGGGATAACCATGATTTTTTTGAACTCGACAAATACGATTTCATCATAGATGCCATTGACAGTCTCAGCAACAAAACACATCTGATCAGGCAGGCTACCAAAACCAATGCCGTATTTTTCTCCTCCATGGGAGCATCCCTGAAATTAGACCCGACAAAAATCAGGGTAGCCGAATTTTGGAAGGTAATCAGATGCCCGCTTGCAGCCAAAATAAGGAAGATGATCCGGAAGGGGGAGTTGCCTGCAAAAGAGTTTATGTGTGTGTTCAGTGAGGAACTCCTTGAGAACTATGGAAGCGGTTCCTCCTGCGGAACCGACAAATGTTTGTGTCCAAAAGCAGCAAAAGGTCCCGGTGACCCCGACCTGGCCGACCACGAATGGTGCAGTCAGAAAGCCGTTATCAACGGGACCCTTGCCCACATCACTGCCATTTACGGATTTACCCTGGCAGGATTGGTGATTCAGCACATTTACAACGAGGTATAGTCGTTAAGCTGCAAATTCGAAGTTGGATACCTTCACACTAACTGGGGTGGTATTCCTGATGTTATCGTTGATCGGGCAACGGTTTTCAACCTCCTTCAGCCATTTGTCTATCGACAGCTGATCGGCGTCAGTATCAATGTTGATGTTAACATGGATATTTTTAAATCCGGCCCTGTCTTCATTCGATTGGCCGAAGAGCCTGGCCGGATTGATGTCACCATCAACTTCAATAGCCAGTTTTTTTATTTCCAGGCCGAATTCCTTGGCAACCAGATGGGCTACCACATTCAGGCAACCCGCATAACCGGCAAGCAGGTATTCTACGGGATTTGGGCCATGGTCAGTTCCACCTAATCCGGCTGGTTCATCCACGATAACTTTAAAGTTTCTGGCATTTGCCACAAATTTTGTGGGGTTTTCATTCTCCCCTTTGATTGAAAAATTTAAGAGTCCCATTTTATTTGATTTTAAATGATTTGCTGTTGTTTTACTTTGACAAAGATGAGGTACTGGCTACTACCTTACAATACCTGTTAAGTAGTATTTTGTATACCCTTATCAAGGTATTATTTCCGAAAATCACTCTATTGTTGGAAATTTAACATCAAACAGTTAAAATTGTATTGCAATCTTACCATGAATTGTCCCATGATCATCATTCGCCCTATAGAACCATCTGACAACACATATCTGGCAAATATTGTACGGGAAACTTTGGTGGAGTTTGGGGCGAATCATCCCGGAACAGTCTATTTTGACGAAGCTACAGACCATCTTTATGAAGTTTTCAGGGCAGATCGTTCCCACTATTTTGTTGCTGAAATGGATGGCAGGATTGTTGGGGGAGGTGGGGTTTTCCCTACCTCAGGTTTGCCGGATGATACCTGCGAACTGGTGAAAATGTATCTGATGCCGGAGGCGCGAGGCATTGGTGTGGGAAGGTCGATCCTCGAAAAATGTTTGGAAAGTGCCCGGGAGTTTGGATTCAGAAGAATTTACCTTGAGTCGATGCCGGAGTTAAGTTTGGCATTGAAAATTTATGAAAAATTGGGTTTTACCTATTTGTGCGCACCCATGGGAAACAGTGGCCATTACGGTTGCGAACTCCATATGATCCGCGATCTTTAAAAAATGGGTCCACCCCGAAAAGTCCTTTCCTGACTCAGATATAGTATTCGATGTTATCAATCCAACCAGCTTTGATGGCATGAATAATTAGTTCTGAGGCATTTGTGACGCCAATTTTTTTAAATATATTTTTTCTGTGTGTACTTACAGTGTGATTACTAATATTTCGTTTGAAAGCAATCTCCTTGGTTGTAAGTCCATTGGCTATCATTCTTACGATTTCAATTTCGGAGGTGGTCAACGTTTTGGACTCTTCAGGTACGAATTTACTCTCTCCCAGATCAAGGTATAGGTCCAATATTTCATCCGAATAGGATTTTTTCCCCTTTAAAGTAGATTGAATAGCTGACCACAGCTCATCTTTGTCCACATTTTTGTAAACAACATTCCTGATCCCGATTTTCGACAACCATAGAAACTCACTTTTGCTAACCACATTGGTCAAAACCAGTACTTTAATCAGAGGATACAACCCTTTGATGGTTTTTAGGTCATCTATGCTGCTGTAGTCAATTGTAGCTATGTCTGTGATCAACAAAGTGTTTGGATGAGCACTCAGCAAGTTGAGTAATTCCGATTTTGACCTTGTGATGCCGGTAAGCGAAAACCCTGCCTCCTCCAAAATCATATTTCTGAGCGTTTCAACAACCAGATATTGAGAATCAGCGATAACAACATGATGGGTTCCGTGCATACTTTATTTAATTATCTAACAAACTGAAAGTAAAACTACATCTTTTGCCGAAAGATAAAAAATGAAAAGGTCATTGGGGATAGAAAAAGGGCAGAAATCTGTTTTCCACCCTTTTCATTTAGTCAAACATTATTTGTCAATGGCTTGAAGATACTTCTTACCATTCCATACTTCTCATGAATTTCAAGAACTTTGGACAAATTTTCCAAGTCTTATGATAAATGTCTTACCTTGTCAAATGCCTGGGAGAGATCATAAATAATATCTTCCACATGTTCAATCCCAACTGAAAGACGGATGAGTCCGGGAACCACACCTGATGATAACTGCTCTTTTTCAGATAGTTGCTGGTGAGTTGTAGAAGCCGGATGAATGATTAATGTTTTAGCATCGCCAACATTGGCAAGATGGCTGATCAAGGTCAGGCTGTTGATAAATTCGTCGGCCGCCTCAGTCCCTCCTTTGATTTGAAATGACAAAACCCCTCCGAAACCAACTTTTAAGTATTTTTTCGCCAACGTATGATAAGGGCTTGTTTGTAAGCCGGGGTAGTTTACCTTTTTAACTTGTTTGTGTGATGAAAGCCACTCAGCTATGGTTTTTGCGTTGCTGACGTGCCGCTCTATCCTCAACGAAAGCGTCTCAAGGCCTTGAAGCAACAAGAAGGCATTGAAAGGACTTAATGCCGAGCCATAGTCGCGGAGGCCTTCAACTCTTGCCCTTATGATAAAAGCAATGTTGCCGAATGGTCCGTTGGCCCCAAAAACATCCCAAAAGATCAATCCATGATATCCTTCTGAAGGCTCGGTAAATTGTGGAAACTTACCATTGGCCCAATTGAAATTGCCGGCATCGACAATAACTCCGCCAATACTTGTACCATGACCGCCAATCCATTTTGTCGCAGATTCTACAACAATATTTGCACCATGTTCAATCGGACGGAACAGGTATCCTGCTGCACCAAATGTGTTGTCAACAACAAGCGGTATGTTGTGTTTTTTCGCAACTGCTGCAATTGCCTCAAAATCAGGTATATTAAATTCTGGATTCCCAATTGTTTCGAGGTAGATGGCTTTCGTGTTTTCATCGATAACCGCTTCAAAATCTTCAGGAGCATCGCCGTTCACAAATTTCACCTGGATCCCCAAACGCTTGAACTGGACCTTGAACTGATTATAGGTTCCGCCATAGACAAAGGATGTTGAAACGAAATTATCCCCTGTTTGCAGAATATTGGTCAGGGCAATGAACTGGGCTGCCTGTCCCGATGAAGTTGCCAATGCAGCAACACCACCCTCAAGGGCAGCGATTCTTTTTTCGAACACATCCGTTGTGGGATTCATGAGGCGGGTATAAATATTCCCAAACTCTTTCAATCCAAAAAGGTTGGCGGCATGTTCCGAATTGTTGAAAACGTAAGAAGTTGTTTGATAGATAGGGACTGCTCTCGAATTTGTCGTTTTATCGACTTCCTGGCCCGCATGAAGCTGCAGGGTTTCAAATTTTAAAATGTGCTCTGACATAACTTGTTTGTTTTTAGATATTTATTATTTGCTAAAATTCTTTGCCTATCCAACACCGCAAAAGTGCGGAGCAAAATCTATCCGTGAAATACCTAATATTGGGTATTTTGTTACCTGCAACAAGGTATTGCATTCGCCCATTGTTGACATTAAGAAACTCTTTCATAGAGCGCGTTGTACCAAAATATATTATTTTCAGAAGGGAGTGTCGATTGTGGACCTTCAGAAAGAATGGACTTACCGACCAATGAGGAGTGGAAATAACAAAGTTCGTTTTGATATAAAATATTTACTAAATTTGATAAAGTATTTTTTGGTTGGACAGATTCTTTTCGTTGCCAATATTTTCAAAACCTGAAACCTTTACCTTTCAAAAGATACAAGATGCTCTGGAATTTGTATTCTCCATCGGCTTTTTGTAAGGTGTTTAATACCATAGTGAATTTTTGATCAAAAAATTAAAGAATATGGACAAAAGAATTTTTTATTTTGTTGCAATGGGAGTTCTCCCTTTTCTTTCTTCCTGTAACAATGACAATGAAGACAAGGTCAAAGAAATCTCCAAAGACGGGGCCATTGAAACGACCATGAGTGTGGAACATATTGGCGATAAGCTCGATGTAATCAAAACCACGCATAAAATTTGGGTTAAAAACATGCTGGTCAAGGCCTCGGTGCATATTGATACGATCCCCGCACTGGGCATTCTAAGAACGGAAACAGAAACCACTGAAGGTGTGACCAGGCAAATCGATGTAAAGAAGGATTATGAATTCTACATCACAGTTAAGTAATTGACCATGAAGAAATCAGGATACATAAAACTGGTTCTGGTAGCCACCGTCTTCTCTGCATGCAGCAGTTCGAAGAGTGATCGTGAAAGGTCGGTTTACATGCGTTCAGATACAACAGCGCATTATTCGAGGGCTCACGGAATGGGACTGGGATATCTGGGTTATTATTACGCATTCAGGCCCTATGGGCTAATGGGGCCGGGCAGTGGCTTCGCACGTACAGGTTATTATTCCGGAGCTATCAACAAAGGATCCAACATCGGGACAAATGGTGCCAAAAGTACCGCAGTGAGAGGTGGATTTGGTGGCACAGTAAGAAGCTCAGCATCATGAAGAGACACATTATTACTCCCCGGAGCGGCTGGCAGCAAAAAGTGGAAGAGTTGGGATTCAATTTCCACACCCAGGAGTCCCCTTACTGGGACGAATCGGTCTATTATGAATTTTCGATGGCAGAGGTTGATACGCTGGAGAAGGCGACCAACGACCTGTGGGAGCTCTCCCTGAATGCAGTTCAATATGTGATTGACAACAATTTGTACTATCAGTTCCATATCCCCGAATGGTTTATTCCGCACATCGAAGATGGCTGGAACAATGACGCACCTGCCATTTACGGACGGTTTGATTTTGCCTTTAAAGATGGAAAGCCAAAGCTGCTTGAATTCAATGCAGATACACCTACTTCTTTGTTCGAGTCTTCAGTGGTTCAGTGGCATTGGTTACAGGATTTTGATGATAGCCGCGACCAGTTCAACTCTATCCATGAGAAGCTAATTGCCTATTGGGGCTATTTGAAAGAGTATCTCCACCCGGGATTCCTTCATTTTACCACGGCAAGGGATTCGGACGAAGACCTGACAACCACCGAATACATGCGGGACTGTGCCATACAAGCCGGATTGGATACCAAATTTTTGTACCTGGATGAAATTGGCTGGGATACCACTTATCCCCAATTTCTGGATCTGGAAGATTCAATTATCAGGAATATTTTCAAATTGTACCCATATGAGTGGTTGGTTCATGAAGCGTTCGGCCAGAATATGCTAAAAGACAGATCGAAAACTTTCTGGATAGAGCCCAGTTGGAAGATGATTCTCTCCAGCAAAGCCATTCTGCCCATTCTTTGGAAACTCAATTATGGCCACGATAACCTGCTGGAGTCCTATTTTGAATCGGACAAGGAGTTTGCAGGATCAAGTTTTGCCAGGAAACCAATCCTTTCGCGGGAGGGGGCCAACATCCAGCTTATGAATAACGGGAAGATGCTTGCTGAAACCTCGGGTGAATACGGAGAGGAGGGTTATATCTACCAGGCTTTGTGTACACTTCCTGATTTCGATGGCCAATATCCGCTGATTGGCAGTTGGATTGTGGGCCAGGAATCAGCCGGAATAGGAATACGGGAAAGCAACAGTCTCATAACAGACAATAACAGCAGGTTTGTTCCGCATCTTATCCTTTAGGCTTTTCATATTCAGTAAAATAGCGGCAGCAGTATCAGATATTGACTTTTGATTGCCAACAGATTGAAAGGATTTAACTGGGCAGACCATCAAACCCTATAAAATTGTAAACAACCAGATCGTTTTCATCGGAAGTGAAAATTCTTTCAATTACCAGGGTGGGGCACTGATCGTTTTGGATGATCATGGCTATCGTGTGCCTGGAAAATTCACCGCCCCGCCAGTCAATCCAAAAAGCGATGCCCGAACCACATTGCTGTGGATTCCGGAGCAGATTGTAGATAGAACCGGACAGTTTGAGTTTTCGGTAACTGTAGGAAAGGTGGTGACTGATTTTGGGGTAGAGGTTCAGGGGATCTCGGATGGAGGGCTTATGGGAAGTGGAAAGGGAGTTTTTACGGTGGAAAAATAGTCTTCAGATGAGAATTTCAAAGGATAAGACAGATTGGTAGGAAGAGCTACCTCTTTCCCATCAAAAGGAGATTCTTGCAGGTCTCAAAGATGCTGAAAGTGGTAAGGTTATAGACTCCAAAGAATTTTGGGGGAATTTGAAAAATGGCTAAGCTTGAAGTAATATCCATTTTCTTTTTATTGAATTTTCAGAACTTACACGGTCACCAATCCAAATGCATAATGGAAAGGAATGATTCCTTTCCCATCAATATTTTCTATCCAGGCTTGCTATTGGTGGCTGGTTTCCGCAATATCTTTGGCTGATATTACTTTGAATTTTCAGCTATGTAGTTGATAGACTCAAGTTCAGAAGAGGAAATAGTGATACGTCAAATTGCATTTTGTCAGAGGAAAGAATTTGTTCAACCTCACAGCTGTTCAGTGAACAGTGTATCATGCTTTGCCCGGTATTCGCCAACCACCGAATTGTAATTCAATTCTGCAAAATGTTCATCTTCAAACTTTTCTCCTGATTCCTCACAGAGAAAAAAAATAAACAGAACCGGAAATTTTTCGTTCCGGTAATTCATGTCGCGCCATTCTTGGCTAACACGCATCTCTTTACCTGTTATCGGACTTTTCATTTTAAACAAATTACTTACTTATTCCACTCCCTTAACCGATCAATACAGTCATCTTTTGGCAACCTGCTGCCTGTATCCAAAAGAAATTGCAGCTTGACAGACGCTTCAACTGATGATATTAATCCGGTACTGACCAATTCATCAAAAACATATAGGATTCCCCGCACGGTAATATGGTCATTGGATGCTGTTTTTCTCAATAAATTATCACCTGTCAACAGAATGAAGCTATTTTTTTTTGAATAATACCAAACGGAACAATCAGGAATAGACAAACGATTGTCTGCCATTTGTAAAAGAAGTATTTCCTCGACTTCCCCAGAGGTCATTTCGGCAACGTACAACCT
>JALOCD010000093.1 GCA_023228025.1 Prolixibacteraceae bacterium
ACAATAAGCTCCATAATGATGGCTTCTTGTTCAGAATCTTCAATCTCACCAACGACAAAATCGGTTGTATGGACTTCAAAAGGCAGTTGAAAGAACAAGTCAATTAATTCAGCATGAATCAAGTCAATGAAGAGGTTTGTATCGTTGACAACAATCTGCATTAAATGAAATTTAGGGAAGTTTTTAAGGCATTGACAGATTGACTGGATAAAACGGAAGCCTTGCTAAATGAGATTAACTCCTGTGCAAGACCCTTGTACAACAGCTTGTTAAACCGGTAAGAGGCTTCAGCAGCGCAGTACCTTGATTCATCGACCTGCTTCTTTAAACGCACATTTTTCCTGATCTCAAAATAAAAACTAGTCAGTTTACTTTGCGAGATGATTTCAAGATCCCTTGCCCGGTACATAATTGCCTGAATGCTGATTCCCCACTCCTTTTGCAACTCAGCCAACTCCTGGAGATAGATTGGTTTCCTCGACAACCCCAATTCAGAGATTAGTTTAACCCTTGGAATCAGAATTGCACCCGCAAACCTGTGACAGGCACTTTCAATTTCTTTGTCGATAAAGCGCTTGTCGAGCGACAAAAGTAAGTGTCCCAATTCATGCAACAGGGTAAATCTTTTGCGCTCTATGGGGAAGTTCTTGTTCACAACAATCACAGGAATCCTATTGTCAACAAATGCAGAAAGCCCGTCAAATTCCAGAGGTTCATCCACCTCAACTACCTTGATGAAATTATCTTCCAGCATTTCTATCACCGAGGAGATCGGATTCAATCCGAGGCTCCAACTTTCCCTCAGTCGCTCGGCTGCCAATTCCAGATCCACAAAATCGATTACCTGAATGGTGGCAATTGGATTGGTAAAGTGGTTATCAACTGATAAAATATTTTCCAATTCGAGGTACTTTTCCAAACGGTCGATGACCCGATACTTGATAGAATCGATGGTTTTACTTCCCAACTTTGCTTTTTTACGGAAGGCAACTTCACTTAACTCAACCGTAGATTTACGGAAAAGGTAATCGACTTTCACATTCAGGGCCTTTGAAAGCTTGACAAGATTTGAGCTGTCGGGTTTCATAATACCATTCTCGTAGCGGGATATGGAATTTTTACTCAGACCTGACAAGATAGCCAGCTGGTCCATACTTAAACCTGCCATCTTCCTGGCAGAGGAAATACGTTGTGCAAAAATAGTGATCATGGCGGGTTGGTTCATTGTTGACAAAATAACGTAATTTTTAAATATTTGTCAACATTCCGGATCATGTTTTAGAACATGTTTAACATCAATTTTATCTGGAGCCATACTTTGCTGACTTTTCCGCCACCATCCTCACCTTATCATTTCCCTTCATCTTTTTTGTTTTCCCGCCTTTCCCCAACCCGGCTTTGGCTTGTTTAATCTGCTCCAGCAAATCGCGGGCATCGCCATCGGTGGGGAGTTGCTGTACCAGTTCGCCATGGAAGGCTTTGGCCAGCAGGGCTTGTGGCAGCTGCTCTATTTTGGCTTTTAATTTTTGGTAGCCGGCTTCTATCTGGTCGGCTTTGGCAAAAAGGGATTCAACGCGACGGACAATTTCTTGCTGCTCATCAAATGGCGGAATTGGAATTTCAAAATCCCTACATTGAGAAAGGGAAATATTGATTTGACCAACAACCCCTTTCGTTTCTCCCATTACTTCCCTCACACTCTTACCTTCACAGAAGAAATAATAGAGAAAGGTATTCAATAAATATTTCTTAGTCCTGAATAATGTAATTGCCTGATTTAAATTCCACTCTGGATAATCCGCGGGTAAGATTGCAATTTTATTTAATGGTGGTCCAACAATATTCATTAGAACATCGCCCGGATATGCGATTGACTTGCTAAGGGCTTTGTTTTGTACTTCAATGGTCACAAATTGTGGACGATATTCAAAATCAATTTGATTATTGACAATATTATAAACTTTTAAGAACGGAATCCCTTCATCAGTAAATCCTCCACCTTTGGGTGTACCTCCGCTTTGTACTTTGTCGCAGCATACTGAAGCAATTTCTGTTTTCCATTCCCCCAACTCTCTCCCTTCTCGCCACCCCTCGGTTAGTTGGCCGGTTACAGCCTGGGTAAGTACCTTTTGGCGGAAGTCTTTCAGCAGTTGCGGTATGCGGTCGAGGCAGGTTTTCAGGGCATCGAGGTGCCCAAACAGTCTATCGAGTTTGGCCACCATACGTTGCTGCTCGGGAAGGGGGGGAAGAGGAATTTTGATGGATGAGTAATCACCAAATTTCAAATTCCGGAGATTATTACTTCCACCTTGATATTTGACGACTTCTCCTGATGAATAAAAATACTGTAGGTATTGATTTATGTATTGCTTGTTAACGACATCAACTAATCGAACTAAACGCAGAAAGTTTGTACATACCTTAGGTAATTCCGGATGATTTTTAAATACCTCTTCATCAATAATTACAGTTCTTCCAACAGGTTGATCTGGTCCACCTCCAGAAATTTCCAAAAGAATATCTCCGATTTTCAATCTTCGGGTATTTATGCTTGAATCCTTTACTAACCGGATTGAAGCAGTTTTACCCTTGTCAACACGCCAATTTCTTAATTCTCCACCTCTAATACAAACAACTTTTGAAAACCCCTCTGCACCTTCAGTTTCAGGGTCTAAACCCCAATCTCCACCAGTTACATGTGAAAATAAATCTTCAAGTACTACATCAACCCACCCTATCTGTAATTCCTTCTGCATTTTTCTTTATCGTAGTTCTTTGATGATGGCATCCAGCTCGCCCATAATACTTTTCAATTCAAATACGGCTTCTTTGGCAATGTCAATCGGGTCGTCCAAATCATCGCCATTGCTCAGCGAACTGTCGGCAATCAGGCCCAAATCGAGCGAGTCGTTCTTTTTGGCAATCTGCTCGCGGGTAATGCACTGCCAGCGTTCGTCGGTAATGGCTGCGCGTTTTTGGTCGTCCACCTTTCCATCGTATTCCAAACCCACATTTTCAGTAGTCAAACCTCCTGTGTAGGCTTTTATAAATCCATCAAAAGCGGCCAGGGTAAACGGGGTGCGCTTTCCGTAGTTGGGGGTGTTGGTACGCATGTCGTAATACCAAACCTTGTCGGTATTTCCGGTTTCAGTCACACCGCGCTCAAAAAACAGCACATTGGTTTTCACCCCCTGTGCATAAAAAATACCGGTTGGCAGGCGCAGAATGGTATGCAGGCGGCATTTGTCCATTAGGTCGCGACGGATTTTGGCGCCGTCGCCATCTTCAAACAACACGTTATCAGGCAACACCACCGCGGCGCGGGCTCCGCCTTTTTTGTGCAGCGAGCGGTAGATATGCTGTAAAAAATTGAGCTGTTTGTTACTCGTTGGGTAAGTAAAATCGTCGCGGCTGGGGCGTTCTCCTCCCTGTTTGGTTCCAAAAGGAGGATTGGCCAGCACTCCGTCAAATCCTTTCAGGCTTTTGCCAAAATCGCTCAGCGTATCGTTCAGGTAAATGGTGCTGTCGAGCCCGTGCAGCTTGGCATTCATCAAAGCTAGGCGGTGCGCATCCTGTACCAGTTCAACGCCACTCAGCGCAGTGGTTTGCTGAAACACCCTGGTCTTTTCATCTTTGTAAATGTAATCGTGCCGGTTTATCAGGTATTGGTTAATCGAGATAGGGAATCCAAACGTACCACAGGCCGGATCGTTCCAGCGTTCGCCCAATTTGGGAACCACCAGATCGACCATCACATTGATCAGCGGGCGCGGGGTGAAATATTGTCCGGCGCCACTTTTTTTCTCTCCGGCATTGCGCTCCAGCAAATCTTCATAAATATCGCCCATCACATCGCGGTCATGTTCATCGTACCAGTCAATCAGGTCGATGCTGCTCACCAGCGATCTTAAATTCACCGGTTTCCGCAAGGTGGATGAAGCATTCGTAAATATTTCCTTGATATTTGCGTTATCGCTTTTGGTGCTGATAGTAGCCAGCAATTCACGGTAGGTGTCAAACAAATCCTTGTTGTCCTTAATGCCTTTCAGCTTCTGCCAGCGGTATTCTTCGGGCAACTCCTTCTCAAAGTCTTTTACTTCGCTCAGTTTCAGGAAGAGGATGTAGGTTAACTCGTTAAGGTATTGGTGGTAGGTTACTCCGTCGTCGCGGAGTAAATTACACAGGCCCCATAATTTGGCGGCTATCTCTTCTGCACTCATAGTTTCTATTAATCTGCTTTAAAAGCGTTTAAATATTGTTCAAAAATGAAAATCCGTTATTTTACTTTCAGCCACGAAAGTAAAATAAGAATTTCTTTATTTTACTTTTATAGCATATAGGGGAAATATATTAAATTATTAAGGAAACGGAAATAAATATTTAAAATCCCCTAATTTGATTCAGCGAGACCCTTCATTCCTGACAGGTAGCGGCAGAGCCGCCAAATATTTGTAGCGAAAAGCCGATTGAAAGCTGGGCAAGGTGCAGCGCACCGAAATATTTACTCCCACCTCACATCATCGAAAAATTCGAATACATATTCATCCTTGAATTCAATTTCATTCTTACGGAGTATTTCAAGATATTCTTCCCTGAATGATTTTTTCTGATGATGGGTCTCCTGGTTCATGATGTATTTTACAACTGCATCAATTTGAGAATGAGAATATGTGAATGCCCCATACCCTTTTTGCCATTCAAATTTGAATTTTGATAAGTTTCCCTTCTTGATCCATGCATTGCTTGAAGTTTTTATTTCTTCCACTAAATCGGGAATTAGTTGACTGATATGATAGCCTATAAAAATGTGAATATGGTCGGGCATGGAATTAATAGCCAAAAGTTTGTGTTTGTGATTTTGTACAATTCCGGTTA
This sequence comes from Prolixibacteraceae bacterium, assembly GCA_023228025.1. Taxonomy (GTDB): domain Bacteria; phylum Bacteroidota; class Bacteroidia; order Bacteroidales; family Prolixibacteraceae; genus CAINVV01. The sequence goes on from JALOCD010000093.1 coordinate 4,876, forward strand.
TATACATTTCTAATTCATTTTTCCATGTTTTTTTTATCAGGGCATCTCTGTTTTTTACAGCAAATACGAGCTGAAAATAGCATTGTGTGTATGTGTTTGCCATTATGAAAAATATTACGGTGCGCTGCACCTTCTGTGTGTGTTGCATTATTTAAGCTACAAATATCACCGGTGCGCTGCACCTTTTTCAGTTGAAAACAGCCTATCATTTAAGGACCTCATGCCGTTTGGTATAAATTCTCATTCAACTGACTAATCAACTGATCGAGTTGTTCTTCAAAAACCTTGTTCAGCCGGTCAAATCCGCCATTCTCATTAAACGGAGCCTGGTTTAAATCGTCGTGCTGCAAGATGTTTTCAGATAATAACTGATTCTCAAACCGGTCGATCCATTTCTGTTGAATCTTGTTCCAGCTTTTCATTGCCCTAACTTTCTCAACAGCACGTCTGATCCTTTCTTCATGATTGATTAACTCATCTCCCAGAGCCAGGGTTCGTATGTAAGAGATAATGTCGGCCGCAATATCCACGTTCCGTGTGGCTTTCCAGGCTGTGTTCAGTGTCCGTTGGTTAAATCCAAACTGATCGAGATGAAGCCGAAGTTCTTTCAGCGATTTCCGGTCGAGTTCCTGAGGGCGGGTACAAATAATTTTCAGGGCAGCCATTTTGTTCAGGTTCTCAGTAATAAACTGCTTGAAACTTTGGATATAATCTTCCGGTTTCTGGCTGTTGCCGTATCCGCGTTCAATTCCACGGCTCTCGTCTTCATGATCCGAAACATACTGGAAGGAGGGCGATGGTTTCAACTCGTCAAGGAATTTCCAAACTCCTGTCATATGACTGATCTGTTCCAGTGAACCCTTATTTCTGGATTCATTCAGAAAGTTGACAAAACTTTCCGGGTCGTGTCCTCCGGTCCTGTATTTAAATTTGTCAATCTTATCGTCATTAATGTATTGTCTTTTCCGCTGGAATTTGGCAATAATCTGATCCAGTTGTTTGGCTGCTCTTTCGTTGCTTTCAATCCAGCCTAATTCTTCTGCCAATTCTGCAAATGATGTTTTTGGGTCAACAGTCACGGGTCTCATTTGAGTGTAATCCTGAAGGGCTTCATAGATCCGCACTGCATCATAAATCCGGAATACTTCTTTATTAATTTCATCGCAGCGACGCGTGGCACGGCCCAACATCTGTTCATACAAAATCCGGGATTTAATCCGTCTCAGGAATACAATATTGCAAATAGCCGGTACATCAATACCGGTGGTGAGCAAATCAACAGTAACTGCAATGGTCGGATACTTCTCATTTTTGTACCTTCTGAACTGCTCTGCCGGATCATACGATTTTCCGGTTATCTTTTGAATGGTATTGTCATTGAGATCACAGCCTATTTTTTCATATTCTTCTTTCAGAATGCTTACTACCAGATCGGCATGTTCATCAGTAGCGGCAAAAATCAGTGTCTTTTCCTCTCCGTCCGGATCAATCTCCTGAACCAATTGGCTGATTGCAGTCCGATTGAACGATTCGGTAATTACCAATTTATTGAACCCTTCGATATTGATAGCCAGTTCATCCTCCAATTCGGCCAATTCAATAATTTGATTGTTCTCTTTATCGTACACCTTTGGCCGGTCGCCCTTCTCCCAGATAATTCCTTCCTCACCCAGTTTTGTTTTAATCAGGTAGGGTGGCTCATGGTCAATCAAAAAACCATCGATCACCGCTTCCCGATAAGAATAGTTATAGATCGGCGTTCCAAATATTTCAGTGGTATGTAGGGCAGGTGTAGCGGTCATTCCAATGGCAGTAGCATCAAAATAGTCGAGTACTCGACGGTATTTGCTTACATAGTCGCGTTGATCTTTAAACCCAAGCTCTTCATCGTCCATCTCCCTGTCCAGCAAATATCCCCGGTGAGCTTCATCAACAATGATACAATCATAGGAGTCGATGGGTAAACTATCACCTTCAGAATAGAACAAGCGTTTCACCATGCTTTGAACGGTCGCAAAGTGAAGTCGGGTGTCCATTTCAGGTATCAATTCTTTTAATCCCTGTATCTGGTAGATTTCAGCAAAAGTGTGAAGATCCTCAATCTTGTCATCCTTAAAATGGTCAAGTGCTTGTGTAGCCAGCAATCGGCGATCAACCATAAACAGGATTCTCCGGAAGCGGTTCGACTGAATCAATCGGTAAGCCAGGCCAATAATGGTGCGGGTTTTCCCAGTTCCGGTAGCCATTGCCAGAAGCATCCGCTTTTTCTCAGGGTTATTCAGCAGGGAGTCTTCAATACAGCCAATGGCCTTCATCTGGTAATCCCTTAAAGAAAGGCCGTTTATATCTTTAAGAAAGTTTGGTTTACTATTTTTTAGTTTCTCATCAGCACCATCAATGTCCTGGTTCCACATTTTCAGCAATCCTTCCGGAGAGAACCAACCCTTTATCGATCGTGAATGATTTTTGGAATTTCTGATATCGATAAACCACACACCGCTTTTTGTTGCCAGTTGCTGCAAATAGGATCGTCCATTTGTGGAGAACAGAAAGGGAACTTTGTAGATTTCCCATTCACCCAACAGGCGAACCTGAAATTGTTCTTCTACCAGTTCAGCATATCGTTTGGATTGGGTTAAATCTGTTGATATATCCTGAGCATATTTCTTTGCTTCTACCAGTCCATAGAGTTCATTGCCAACAAAAAGGGCATAATCTGCCCATTTACTTCCACAAGGCCATTCTGCAATGGCTCTGTTTTTGCCTTTCTCCGGAAGAGTACCATGCAATTTATAATTCAGGTCGAGTGTATCAACTTCCCATCCAACAGATCTGAGTTGAGCATCAATCAAAAGCCTAGTTTCAGCCTCCGACATTTCAATTTTCAGGGCTGCTTTCTTTGACCGTTGTTTGATCTCAGTGGATTTCTCGGCACTCAAAGTTCCGATTTCCCTTTCCTTCAGCAGATCGGCAAACTTTTGTTCCAACTGAAGATATTCCCGTTCAAGGTTTTTGTAATCCTTTTCCAGATCAACTTTTTCAGGAGGGTGAAACTTAATCGAACTGATGTCTGAAGCTTCATCTGAATAGGTTTCATAAAACCATTTGGCAATTTTAAATGAGCTAAAAAGTAACCCCATTCCTGATTCTTCGGCCTGTTTTCCAGCATGAACCGCCTGATTCCCTGATTTCCGGATGGTATGAAAAAGCCCAAGAATATTATCTTCAAGGATCCCTTCATCCTTTAAAAGTTCCAATCTTCTAAAGGCAGTATTCTCATGAGGAAAATCAAGTTGCTGAATTTCAAAGATGTATTCAACCATCTTTTCACCAAACAACCTCATTTTAAACAAGGATGCATTGGGGTCATCGTGAATGTATCTTTCCGCTAAATTTCCGAGCTTGGCCAAAATGGAGTACTCTTTGGCCAGAAATATGAAATTGCTCTCCATAAGTTAGAATTGGGCTGATTTATTGGTCAGCCGAAGGTAAAGAATCAATTGGTGAAAAGAAAGGTTATGTAAAAGAAAATTGATGATTTTTTTGGTTGACTTGATCCGGGCCAAATCATAAATACTTCATCTTCATCTCGATTCCTCAATTAGCACCCTGATTTTATCAATCCTACTTTCCCCTGAATCAAATCTTTCCAAGGCTATTCTATACTAAACTGACGGAGTGACTCAGAGTGACCCCGTCAGTTTGGAAATATTGGATTATCGATATTCAAAGAATGCGGGTTGTGTAGGAGCTATTTCCCAATACAAAAATGCTTAAAAATATTCCCCAGCACCTCATCCGTAGTTATTTGCCCTGTGATAGCCCCCAGATAATGCAGACATTCGCGGATGTCCTGTGACAAAAACTCGCCGGAGAGGTTGGATTCCAGACCGAAAATGGTACGTTCGATGGCATCCAGGGCTTTGGTGAGCGCTTCGTAATGGCGGATATTGGTAACGATCACATCTTCCGGTTGAATTTTAAACAGGGAGACCGACTCGTGCATCAAACCAGTCAGTCCGGCCAGGTTCTCTTTAGATTTTGCTGCGATAAAGACCAGGGATTCGTTCGCTTTCAATGTAATAGAGGATAGCTCTTTGCGTATCTTTTCGGAAACCAAATCGGATTTGTTGGCGACCAAAATAAGCTTCTGATTTGTGATTTTGTTTCTGATCTCCTTTATTCTGCCAAGGATTACTTCAAGTGGAGAGGTGAGATCCAGCACCAGCAACACCAGCGTTGCCTGCTCCAATTTCCGGTAGGAGCGCTCGATTCCAAGGTTTTCAATGGTGTCGGCGGTTTCACGCAATCCGGCAGTGTCGAAGAATCGAAACTGGACGCCATCCAGGTTAACCACATCTTCTATCACATCGCGGGTGGTGCCATGAATATCTGAGACAATCGCTTTCTCTTCATTTAACAGGGCATTCAGCAGTGTTGACTTTCCTACGTTTGTCTCCCCGATAATGGCAACGGGAATCCCGTTTTTTATGGCATTTCCAAGGTGGAACGAATCGGCCAGTTTCCGAAGCAGATGGGCAATTTTGCGCGATAGTTCCAAAAGCTGGCTTCGGTCGGCAAACTCAACATCCTCCTCACTGAAATCAAGTTCCAGCTCAACAAGCGTAATAAAATGGAGAAGCTGTTCCCTTAGCTGCCCAATTTCAACCGAAAATCCGCCCCGCATTTGGTTCAGTGCCACCCTGTGTGCGGCTGAATTGCCTGAGGCGATAAGGTCTGCTACCGCTTCTGCCTGCGAGAGGTCCATCTTTCCGTTCAGGAATGCGCGCTGGGTAAATTCCCCGGGTTGAGCAAGTACCGCTCCGCTATCGATCATCAAACGGAGAATTTGTTGCTGAACGTATTGCGCTCCGTGACAAGAGATTTCCGCAACATCTTCACCCGTGTAGGAGTGGGGCGCCCGAAAGAGTCCGATTACAACTTCATCCAGAAGGATACTCTCTTTATAGATTGAGCCAAAATGGAGTGTGTTGGCGGCCTGATCAGCCAGTTTCTTGCCTGGGGAAGGAGATCTGAAAACAGAATCAACGATCGTGATTGCCCTGCTCCCGGAGAGCCGGATGACGGCAATGCCACCTGTTCCGGCAGGAGTAGAGATGGCACAGATGGTTGAATCATCGAACATATGTCGCTATTTTTTTACAAAGATAGCAGATCCAATAAAAAAAGAGGGGTACCAAAGCACCCCTCTTTTTTATTGGATCTCAATGGCCCTTGCCGGTTTTGGTTTAAGCTCCTCCCGTTTGGGAAGCGTGACCAGCAGAATGCCATCTTTGTAGGTCGCCTGGATCTGATCGCCATTGATGGTTTCAACAGGAATGTTGAACAACCTGCGGAATGAACGATAGCTGAATTCCTTGCGGGAATAGCGTTCTCCTGATTCTGAATTTTCGGTTGAAACTTCAGCCGAAACGGTCAAACGATTATTCTCCAGATCAATTTTGAAATCCTCTTTCTTCATTCCGGGTGCAGCCACTTCAATCTGAATACGGTTGTCGTCTTCAAGAATGTTTACGGCCGGTAAAGTGCTGTCGTCTGATGAAAATCCGGCGTTGCTCCAATCCACCATTTCCCTGTTAAACAGTTGGTTAAAAACGGATGGATAAAATCTGTTGTTTGTTCTGATCAATGTCATGGTAAATTCCTCCTATTTTTTAGTTAACATTTTAAGTTTGTTGCCACACCGTTGTGGTACGACCTGCATAATTCAATAGATGTGCCAATCTTTGAACTGCAATTTGTTTTCTTTTAATTTTCAATCAGTTAAAAAAATTGATGGATTTTTTCTGGACAAAATGACATTTGTATTTCGAAATATTTATGACAAAAAGTCATAAATAACTCATAATCATGCTAATATGTCAGTTTTTTATCGACTGATAGTTAAAAAGCAGGTTGATTAACTTTCCTTAAAATAGCAGACGAGGATGCAGTTGAAACTCTTCGAATTATTTTTATATTTGATCTATGATCCAACCTTAGGTTGACTTAACAAAAAACATAAAGCGATGCTTCCAAAATTTTTACTTGCTGACAATTCCCAAGTTCTTCCCGACACGATTTTTATTATTCACACCGAGCCGCCTCGTTTCATCGTTGGTTGTGATTTGGAAGGATTCAATGTCGATCAGGAGATTCACTGGATTGATGAAGAGCCTGAAAGTGCCGAGCTAAAGTCTGAACTGATGGAGCAGGCTGAAGAGTTTATGGAACTTGAGCTCGACTACGAGGACGAACTGGATAAATTGGATGAAGATTCTGATAATTAACTTCATAAGTCATGCAGATAATTGAACAAAATGGTCCCAAGAGACTAAAAAGATCCGTTACAGACAAAATGATAGCTGGTATATGTGGTGGATTGGCTGATTATTTTGCCATTGATTCCACTTTGATCAGGCTGGCGTTTGTATTCGCCGTCCTCTTCGCCGGAACCGGTATATTGGCATATCTTATTATGTGGATTATCGTTCCAAAAGAAAATTACTGATAATTTTGTCCCATATTCCGACGTTTCTTCGTGTGTCTTATTCTCATGGAGGCTAAAGGTCGTATTCTAATTTTACCAAACTAACGAACATGCAAAGAAGAAATTTTATACAAAAATCAACGGCTGCATTGGCATTCACCGGCCTTGGTTCTGCCGCATTTGCCATACCTGAATTTCAGGATGTAAAACAATCCAACAGCGCATTCTTCAAACTGAGGTATGCCCCAAGTTTTGGAACTTTCAATGAATTGGCAGGAAAGGATACGATCGACCAGATAAAATTCTGTAACGACCAGGGATTCAGGGCCATGTTCGACAATGGTTTTATGAACAAACCCGTTGAGGATCAGGCTAAGATTGTTGCCGAAATCAACCGTTTGAACATGAAGATGGGCCCGTTTGTCCTTTACGCTGATTTCAGCAAGGAGTCAATGGTTTTGAAAGACAATGATATCCGTCAAATGCTGGTCGATAAGGTGAAAGCTGGGGTTGAGGTTTGTCAGAGGACGGGACTTAAATGGGCATTGATGGTTCCGGGTCGCTACAATGAGCACATGGATTGGGGATATCAGACAGCCAATGTGATTGATATCATGCGTGAACTGAGTGATATCGCCATGCAGGGAGGCATGACCATTGTTTTGGAACCGCTTAACAAGCGCGACCATCCGGGACTCTTTCTAACCGGAATGGCCCAGACTTATGCGATCTGCAGGGGAGTAAACAGTCCGGCCTGTAAAATTGTCGATGACCTTTACCATCAGCAGATTACGGATGGAAACCTGATCCCAAACATCGAAGCTTCCTGGAGTGAGATTGCAGCATTTCACCTTGGCGACAATCCCGGGAGGAAAGAACCGGGCACAGGGGAAATTAACTTTATGAATATTTTTAAATACATCCATACCAAGGGTTACGACGATGTACTTTGCATGGAACATGGACGCAGCATAAAAGGCAGGGAGGGTGAACTGGCCCTGATCGAAGCCTACCGGAAAGTGGATAACTTTTAATTGTGTATTTTTCAGCGACAAAAAAAGAGGGCGGTTCCGCCCTCTCTTTTTGTCATAGCCCTTCTCATCAGATGGTAAGAAATTTTTCCTGCCCTGACTGACAAAATGCACATTTGGGATCGAGTTTGGCGTTGTCGTAGGTGTTTCCGCAAACCGGACAAACTGCATACTGGACAGGAAGTGCATTTTCTGTTGAATTCTTCAAGGATTCAAGTGCTTTGACATAGAAGTCATGGTGTTTCTTCTCAGTGTCAACAGCCCAATTGAAAGACTTTTCAGCCTTGCCAACTTTTTCGGCTTTTGCATCTGTCAGAAACTGAGGGTACATGGTGCTTACTTCGTACCCTTCACCATCAATGGCTGCCTGCAGATTTTCTGCTGTGGTCTTAACTTCAAACTCGGGTTTAAAATCATCCATTTTCATGCCAAGTCCTTCCAGGACTTTCCTGTGGTTGGCGGCATGAATTGCTTCCGCTTTTGAAGCAGCCGCAAACAATTTGGAAATGGCTTCGTGACCTTCTTCCATGGCCTTCACTGAAAAGGCTGCATACTTAGCGCTGGCTGTAGTCTCGCCTTTGATGCCGGCTTTCAGGTTTTCGATGGTTTTTACAGGTTTGGCCTCATTGCAACTTGACAATGCGAAAATGGCCACGATTGAAAAGAATAAAATGTTTCTCATGATTACATGTTTTAACGTGGTGAATTATTCTAAAACTAAAGGGGCATCATATAATTGTAAACAAGCGTACCACCAAGGAATCCGGTAATTGAGACTGAAATGGTCGCAATCGAATAAAGGCAAAATGTAAACCATTTGAATTTTTCGCAATCGCCTTTGTAACAATAGTATGATCTGATAGCGGTTGTCATTAGAAGCAATCCCATGGTAATTAAGGCTAAAGTTTCATGCCATTTTCTTACTTCTTCGGCAGCCCCAGACATATCGGCTGTAAAAAGTTGACCGGTTAAATAAGCAGCAACAGCAGAAAGAGTTCCGAAAACCAATAAAAACAAACTGATCTTGGAAAGGAAGAGCTCTTTTTTTATGAAAATTGAACCCAATTCCGCGATATATCCAAAAGTTACCAAAGCAATTGGGAAATGAACCAACATGGGATGAAAATGACTAGTTTCAATCATGGGAAATGTGTATTAAGTTTCAACAAGAGACCAAGTTAATAAATTTATTAATCAAATCAAAATATCTATTTTTTTTGACTAAATTGAGGTAACTTTAGGTCAGATTTAGACAAACCCTCATCTGAAAATTCCCATTTATGCAGCAGGAAAAGTTGAATGTTGCGCTGTTTTCGGTTTTTGCAGCGATTTTCTTAACTGGCTCTAAGTTACTTATTGGACTCTTAACCGGAAGCCTAGGAATTCTTTCCGAAGCGTTGCATTCAGGGCTTGATCTGGTAGCCGCTGTGATTACCTATTTTTCCGTGCGTGTTTCCGATAAACCAGCAGACAAACAGCACAATTACGGTCATGGCAAGATTGAGAATTTTTCAGCCTTGGTCGAAACATTTTTGTTGCTGATTACTTGTATCTGGATCATTTATGAGGCATCAAACCGGTTGATTACCGGAAAAACGCATATTGAAGTTGGAATGTGGAGTTACATTGTTGTTGTCAGTTCAATAGTCATAGATGTTTCGCGCTCAAGGGCCTTGAGAAGGGTTGCAAAGAAATACAACAGTCAGGCGCTTGAAGCGGATGCGCTCCATTTTTCGACCGATATATGGAGTTCCGCGGTTGTCCTCTTGGGTTTGATTTGCGCCAATTTTGGACTGTTTTTTGCCGATTCCATTGCTGCATTGGGAGTTGCAGTGATTGTATTGTCTGTTTCTTACCGGTTGGGAAAAAGGTCTGTCGATGTATTATTGGATAAGGCGCCACAAGATACCGTAGATCTGGTGAAGAAAACCCTTTCTGAATTCGCTGAGGTTAAGCATTTTCATAGTCTAAAAATTAGGACCTCAGGAGCCGATACTTTCGTCAAAGTAAATGTTCACTTGGACCCTGAATTGAGCCTCCGACAGGTCCATGAAATTTGTGACAAAATTGAAAACGAAATTGGTTCCCGCATCAAACGCAGCGAAGTGAACATCCATGCCGAACCCCAGGATCCCGGGCATATTCAGACAGAGAAGCAGGATGGTTTGTAAGAAATCACGTATTTTGTTGAGAAGCTGTTTAAATTTCTTACACAGAGAATTTATTACTCCATAATTAAATTACAAATGGCTTTGAAATTCTCGTTTTAGTTAAAATACGCTTGAGGAAACAACGAGTTACACAGAGAGAAAAATCGCAAGCGATTTTCCAGCTCTGTGTAACTCCGGGGTTTCTCTCATGAAAACACCTAAATTGCAGAAATTTCTATAAACCCTATATTTTCGATTAGTTGACAATTATTCTCTGTGTAATATTTTTTAAACAGTCTCTGAGTTAATTCAAAAATATTGAATAGTTTTGCTCATAATATTGAGTAAAATTACTCAGTTTATTGAGTAAAAATTTGAAACATGTTTGAACGTTCACACATAGAAGGACTTAAGAAAAGAATAGAAGAGCCAAGAAAGTTTATTCAAGTTGTGATGGGGCCAAGGCAAGTTGGTAAAACGATGATGATATCACAACTTTTACAGAAAATGACTGTCGGATATTTGTATGAGTCAGCCGATGCCATATCGAATGCGAACAATACATGGTTACAACAGATTTGGGAGAGTGCCAGATTGAAAATGAAGGCCGCAAGTTCGATGGAGTTTCTCTTGGTTGTCGATGAAATCCAGAGAATTGAAAATTGGAGTGAACTGGTCAAACAGCAGTGGGACAGGGATACCTATGAAAATATAAATATCAAAGTAGTACTCTTGGGATCCTCCCGTTTGTTGATACAAAAAGGATTGACGGAATCGCTGGCCGGAAGATTCGAAACATTTTACATGGGACATTGGTCCTATCCTGAGATGCGTGCAGCTTTTGACTGGAATGTCGATCAATACATCTATTTTGGTGGTTATCCTGGTTCTGCGGCACTTATTGGCGATGTAGACCGATGGAGAAATTACGTGAAAGATTCGCTGATTGAAACGGTCATTTCAAAAGATATATTGATGCTGACCAGGGTACTTAAGCCCGCTTTGTTGAAGAGATTATTTGAATTGGGCTCACTCTATTCGGGTCAGATCCTTTCCTATACGAAGTTGATAGGTGAACTTCAGGATGCAGGAAATACAACTACATTGTCTCATTATCTCGATTTGCTTTCAGAGTCAGGCTTGTTGGCCGGACTCGAGAAATATGCTGGAAATGTAATAAGGAAGCGATCATCGAGTCCTAAATTTCAAGTTTATAACAATGCCTTGTTAAGTGCAATGGATCATATCAAGTACACGGATGTTGTGGTAAACCCTGCAAAATGGGGTCGTTTGGTTGAATCTTCAATTGGAACGCACTTGATAAATAATGCCTTGGTAGAAAGATTCAATGTTTATTATTGGAGGGAAGGAAATCAGGAAGTGGATTTTGTTTTGGAGAAAAATGGACGTACAATTGCACTTGAAATAAAAAGTGGAAGAGGTTATGTTCCAGTCGGAATGAAACTCTTTGACCAAAAGTTCCATCCTGATAAGCTGCTATTGGTTGGAACAGGCGGATTACCTGTGGAAGATTTCCTCAATATTAATCCGGTTGAATTGTTTTAATATATAAAGAAGTTAAATATCCTATCTTGTAGCGTCTCTTGCCATATGAAAATCCTGATCATTGAAGATGAGAAAACTTTGTCGGATGCCATCGTCGAATACCTCGACGGGGAAGGTCATCTGTGCGAAGTCGTTTACACCTTCGAAGAGGCCGTTGAGAAGATAGAACTCTACCAGTACGACTGTATGGTGGTGGATATCAATCTTCCGGACGGAAGCGGACTCGATCTTATCCGGTTGATCAAGAAAAGATCGATCACGGTAGGTATTATTATCGTTTCGGCACGGAATTCTCTGGACAACAGAATCGAAGGACTGGAGATAGGCGCTGACCACTACCTTACCAAACCATTTCACCTGGCAGAGCTCAATGCCCATTTGAAATCAATCCATCGCCGGATAAGTTTTAATGGAAGCAATGAGTTGGTATTGAACGAAATAAAACTAATCCCGGAGGAGCACCGGGCTTTTGTACTGGACGAGGAACTGGTGTTAACCAAAAAGGAGTATGAGCTGCTGCTCTTTTTTATTTCGAACAAAAACAAGATCATCACCAAAGCAGGTTTGGCTGAACATCTTTGGGGCGACCACATGGATGCCGCCGATTCCTACGACTTTATCTACACCCACATCAAGAATCTTCGGAGGGAGTTGCTGAAGAAAGGATGCAGGGATTACATCAAGACTATTTACGGACTGGGTTATAAATTCGATATCACTTGAGACTCTTAACCAAAACAACGCTTAATTTATTGTCTATCTCCCTGTTTATCTATCTTTTCGGGGTCATAGTCTTCTATTATTCCTTGCGTATCCAGGTCGACCGCAATGTCAACAATGAGATGGAGAAGCGGAAAAACAGCATCGTTCGTCAAATGGAAGAGGCTCATTCATCTGTTAGTCAGCCTCCCAACAGGAATGAAATGGTGATTGTCACCCCGGTTGATAAAGCCATCCCACATGACCGCTATGCCGACACGCTGATTTATAACAAAGAAGAACAGCGTTACCAGCTTTTCAGACAACTTGGCTTCAGCGAGACGGTGAACAAACAGCCATATTATATTCAGATTTATAAATCGCTGGAAGAGACGGATAGTCTGATTGTCAGCATTATCATGACAATGACAGGCCTGGTAATATTGTTGATTGTTACCTTGTTGGTTGTTAACAGATACTCTTCGAGATTGGTCTGGAAGGTCTTTTATGATACCATCGAAAAGATTAACCGTTATGACCTGAATACACACGAAGAGTTTACCTTACAGGATTCTGATGTGAAGGAGTTCGCGGATCTTAACCGGGTTTTGATCACGATGACCGAACGGATCAGAAATGATTATCTGAACCTGAAAGAGTATACCGAGAATGCATCGCACGAGATACAGACGCCACTCGCCATCATCAATTCAAAGCTTGAACTTTTATTGCAATCCGGTGATATGAGCGAAAAACAGTACAAGGCCCTTGCAGATGCCTACGAAGCATCTATCAGGTTATCGAAGTACAACAGTACCCTGATTCTGTTGGCTAAAATTGAGAACAAGCAATTTCCCGAATATAAGGATGTAAGTCCGGAGTTGATTGTCAATTCGCTGCTCGAAAATCTCGAAGACCTTATCCGATCCAAAAAGTTGGAGGTGGTCAAGCTGCTCCATCATGATGTCATGATCAGGATGAACCCATATCTGGCTGAAATGTTAATCGTTAATCTGGTGAAAAATGCGGTCAGGCACAATGTCAAAGGGGGCAAGCTTGTAGTCGAACTCGGTGAGAAATTTCTCCGGATTTCAAATACCGGGCCCGATCATCCGGTAGATAAAAACTTGCTTTTCAAACGATTCTAT
>JALOCD010000116.1 GCA_023228025.1 Prolixibacteraceae bacterium
ATGTTTTTGCCTCTTTCATATATAAATGCCTGAGAAATCTTCTGAGGTTTACCAAGATCCAGTTCAATCCAGGGATTCAAATCCTTTTCTTCAGGTTCCCAAAATGCTCCGGACCAGTCACCATTGGTAACAGCATTTAGTTCGACCCACTGGTGATTGGACCAGTGACCTGAAGGATTTGAAGAGGCTTTCAACGGCTTTAAATAGGAGAGTGAATTCGAATTTGACACGATCGGTTTGATTGCCATCACATTTTCTGCACATTCAAGTTCTACAATGGTATTGATAGGCTGCAAATCTTGTTTTGAAAATTCAATCGTGTATCCAACCGGTTCCCTGGTAAGTTTGATTTCCCCCCCCTTAGCCAGTCTGCAACTCTTAATTTCCATGCCCAGATCTGGAATTGTAATTTTCGGATTGTTGCCTGTCCATTTCAGGATATGCAGGTAAATTGTCTTCCCTTTCCGGGTACTTACTCCCCAGTCGGTTGGTTTTAATGGGCCTCCGCGTGTCCCATAAATGGTACGTCCATAATCCTGAAGCCATTTTCCCATCTCTTTCAACCTTTCAACCTGAAGTGGCTCAATCCTTCCATCCGGCATTGGCCCAACGTTAAACAGCAAATTGCCATCACCTCCGGCCGACCTTACCAGGCTTTGCAGGCACTGCTCCAGCGATTTTACTTCATCGTTTGGTTTCCAGGCCCATTGGTTGGCGATGGTCATGCAGGTCTCCCATGGACGGTCGTTCTGAAATCCGCCGACCCGTTGCTCCGGCGTATCAAAATCCCCTTTGGCCCCGGTACGGTTGTTGATGATGATATCGGGTTGAATGGTATGGGCAAAATCGATCACCCCCTGACCGCGTATCGCGTCAAAACGCTGCGGTACATCGAACCACAAAACAAACAGCGGACCGTAGTTCAGCAACAGTTCGGCAACTTGCCTTTTCAGGTAACCGGTATAGGCATCCAGATCGTATTTGGTCCTGGCTACCTGCCCTCCAGGACTGGTTAACGGGAATTCGGGATGGTGCCAATCGGTAGTGGAATAGTAGGTGCCAAAGGCGATCCCCTGTTTTTTGCATGCCTCGGCCAGTTCTTTCACAACATCCCTGTGTAGGGGCGAATTCATGACATTAAATTCGGTTTGACGGGTATTCCAAAGGCAGAATCCGTCGTGGTGCTTGGTGGTTAGGATGATGTATTTCATTCCTGCCGCCTTGGCAACCGTCACCCAGCTGTTGGCATCAAAATTGGGGGCGTCAAATTTTTTGTAGAGGTTGTCATACTCATCTACCGGGATCTCGCGACCGCGCGACCAGCCGATCTCAGTGCCTTTGAGTGATACAGGTCCCCAATGGATAAACATCCCAAACCGGGCATCTTTCCACTCCTCCAGTTTTTGTTTGTTGTTGGTGGGCGTTTGTCCGTTTGAAGTCAAAAATGAAACGAACAGGATTGTAAACAATAGCATCTTTCTCATTTGTATGTAATTTGAATAATTAGTTTGCCAAATCCTTGGTGTTTCCCTTTGAGACCTTCGCGGTAAAATTATTGAAAATTCACCACAAGGGCCACAAAGGATTTCACAAAGCCGTTAATTTGTAATCTTTAATCTGTAATTTTTAATTTTCATCTTTTATTAAACTCCTTCACCGCATCAAACATTGCCACAATATTCTCTGGCGGTACATCGGGCAGTATGTTGTGAACCGTGTTGAAAACGAAACCACCACCGGGAGAAAAGATGTTAAGCCGTTCGAGGACCTGTTTTCTGATTTGTGCAGGAGTACCTACATTGAGTGTTCCAACCGTCTCAATACCACCACCCCAGAAGGTACAATCTTTGCCAAACTTCTTTTTTAAGGAATCGGGTTCCATTTGATAGGCATTTGTCTGCACAGGATTGAAAATCTCAATTCCGGCTTCAATCAGATCAGGCATCAACAACGAAATCGAACCGCACGAATGGATGTAGGTATGCATCTTACTGTGCGAGTTCACATAGTTGCACAGGATTTTGTGACGAGGCTTGAAAAGGGTACGGTACGTTTCGGCATCCATGAATGGACCCGAACTCATACCCAGGTCATCCCCGAATCGTATGATATCGACGATATCCCCCACTGCATTACATACCTTTTCGAGCGTAGCCAAATGTCTTACCAGCAGTTGGTCGAGCAATTTCTCTACATTTTCGGTATCGCACATCAGGTCCATCAGGAAGTTGTCCATCCTTCTCAGGAAAGTTCCCCATTCGAAGAGGTTGCATCCGCAAACCACCAGCAGTGCTTTGTCTGTGCTTGCCCTCAGCTTGAGTGTTCTTTCCCTTAGCTGGATCCAAAAATCATCCTCCCCGGCATGGTCCCAGGGGCTGTGCACATCGCGGGCCCACATGATCCGTCCCATTTCTGCATCCAGGTTTTCATATGATTCAGGATAGCCATCCACGTATGGGAAGTAGGTCTGATCGAAGAAGGTGGCGCCAACGGGCATTCTTGATAGCATCCGTTTGCCGTCTGTATCATAAGTGGCAAAGGAGCCATCATTCAAAGCCGACGGTTTAAACCATTTTGGATAGAAAGCGGGAGCACCGTTGGCCAATGTTGTTGGAATCCAGTCGGAGGGTTGATCATTAAAAGTGCGCCCAATGTCCAGTACATCGACGCCAAACTGGTCGAGAATGGAGATGTCGGGTTGGGCCAACTGTTGCACCACATCGTATACCAGTATCGGCAAATCGGTACGGCCAAGATGTTTGAGCAGGTTACTGTAAGCAATTGCAGAGATGCCTGAACTCGGTGTGGCGCTCATGTCGACCGGCACCTTCCCGGTAGGCTGGTGCCGAATGGCCGCTAAAATATGTTCGCTTGAGGTGGTCATTTATTTGTTGTATATTTTAATTTTTGATAATTCTTTGGTAAATCACTTATCATTAAGCTATTGGCTGTTAGCTATTGGCTTTTGGGAAGTAAAACTAATGCTGATTGGAGCGTTCCTCCCTTTATCCTTTTTACTTTTTACTTTTTACTTTATCCTTTATCCTTTATCCTTTATCCTTGCTTACTCCGTTCCGCTTATCCCGATCAGGAATGACGATGCAATGATAATCAACAACGATAGGATCATTAATACATAGATTTTTGCTGGCGCGCCTTTCCACTCTTTGCGGAGCAACCCCCATACCGTGGCAAAAACGATGGTGAGGGCCATCAGGATTCCCCACGAGGTGAAGGTGTAAGGGCCCATCTTGCTTTTCCCCATGCCGTAGACAATAAACTGGCTGAACCAAAGAAAACCGGCAAGTAATCCAAATATATAATTGAGTGTCAGTATTTTGGGTGTCTCCGCCTTACCGTAATTGATCAGTGAACCGTTTTTCCTGCCAAGGTATGCGCACCAAACAAGGGTGGTGACAAATGTGCCTGCAAAAAGCACCACCACCATCGGCATCATCGCAAAAAGCGGGTCGACTCCCTGTTGGACGGCGATCGCGGAGATGGGGTTTCCCTGTTCGAACCCAAGCGACATGGCAGATCCTGTAAAGCCAACCAAAATGGCAGCCATGGTTCCCTTGACCAGATTGAATTCTCCGATGCTCTCCTGTTTTTTGGCATCCGACATGGTCTTATCCTTCAGTATTCCTGACCAAGCCGAGAGCGCTATGCCAACAATGGCAACGACAATTCCCAAGATCAATAGAGTGCCTCCTTTGCCCTGCATCATCACCTGCAGGCGACCATCGATCAGTGGAGGGATCAGTGTGCCAATGGCTAGCATCAACCCTAAAGACAAGGCATACCCCAACGATAATCCGAGGTAACGTAGGGCCAGTCCAAAGGAGAGGTTTCCAACGCCATAGAGCGCACCGAGCAGGAAGACGGTAAGCAGGGTAGAGGATGGAGTCGACAAGATAATTATTAGGAAGCCGGGTGCAAATACAAGGCAGGCAATGAAGGGGAATAGAATGTAGGCGCCAATACTAAACACCATCCAGTAGGTTTCCCAACCCCATCCTTTGATTTTCCCGAACGGGACAGCAAAACTACCCGATGAAAATGCACCAAGGGCAATCAGTAGAATTCCTGTTAAGATTCCAATATTCATTTTTTTGTTGTTTGGTTTTTGAGAGCTGTAAGGAGCGTGTTACCGTTTGGCTATTCACCAGGGTAAACCAACAAATTTTGATCGGTTTAACGTTGAACATTTCAGGTAATTATTTGCACTATTCCGTGATATTATGACGGCTATTTTTTCTACTTTTGAAATTGTATCGTAATAAACCTCTCATCTGAAAGAATATGTATCTTGAGCAAATCATCGAATCTCTTTCATTCCATCTTCATAATGTTGCATATTTGCGCTTTGATCAAGATTCAGACTATGAAGATATCATCAGCCCATTTACGAGAATCTATTTGATCACGGAAGGGTGTGGTTCGCTGATAATCGGAAATAACAGGATTGCGCTGGAGGCCGGCCAACTTTACCTGATACCCAGTTTTACCTCATGCAGTTACCATTTTCTGGAGGGTCTTGCTCATTATTACATTCATTTCAGCATGGACCAACCCAACGGCCTGAATGTTTACAATCTTTTTTCCATAACGAATCATTTGGTCGCCTGCAAACTGGATTATCAGATTTTGAATAGAATTGTTCAAATCAATCCAGATCTTCAACTGCCTCACCATCACCCGCGTGTGTATCAGACCAAGCCCTGGATGAACAAAAAAGTTGAGTATCAAACAGCGGCCCAGCATCTCGAAACACTTGGAATAATGAAGCAGCTTTTTTCGCGGTTTTTGGCAATAGGCAAAAATTATCCGGTTGCCAATATGCTGAAATACAATATTCAACCTATTCTCCTACATATCCGCAATCATCTGGAACAGAACATCACGGTAGAAGAGCTGGCTTGCATTGCCTGTTTCTCCAAAGATCATTTTTCGCGCGTTTTTAAGACGATCACCGGATTGGCGCCCTGTGACTATATCATCAGCAAGCGGATCGAGCGGGCGCAGTTTTTGCTATTGACTACAGATTTGTCGCACAGTCAGATTATCGAACGAACAGGATTCAGGAGCGCCTCCTATTTTTCGCGTATCTTTAAAAAGCAGACCTCAATTTCACCGGCACAGTACCGGTTGCAAAGGGGATGATTGGATGGACCAGTGGCTATCATGAGAAAAATTGACAGTTGACAATTGATAATGTCGTATATTGTTAATTGATTGAAATATCATAAAATTGGATTCCAATTTTGACCCTGATTATTGCTT
Source organism: Prolixibacteraceae bacterium (assembly GCA_023228025.1). GTDB lineage: Bacteria > Bacteroidota > Bacteroidia > Bacteroidales > Prolixibacteraceae > CAINVV01. The sequence continues at coordinate 5,284 of JALOCD010000116.1, forward strand.
TAATTAGCGAATAATTTACATCGTATCTTTATCTTTGTAAAACTCACTAATTCCAAATTATATCATTCTTTCAATTGTCCATTATCCATTGTCAACTACTTTCAACTACTAAAAATGAAAAATTATCTATTACTGCTACTGCTTTGTCTTCCTTTTTTTGTTTTTTCGGCCTCCCGGGAGGGACGTACTACGATCAACCTAAATGGCATCTGGCAATTCGATCAGACGGTGAATGCCTTTCCCCCAGCGAAGTTTACAAGGACCATCCCGGTTCCGGGATTGGTGCATCTCGCGGAGCCAAAAATTGAGGATTATGACAAATTTTTCAAGCGGCCCGACAAGGTTGAGATAAAAGATCAGCACAATCTCTACAACATCGATTATACCCCGAGGTACAGTTGGTGCCGGAAGATGGTCTTCATTCCAAAGGAACTCGAAGGCAATGAGGGGATGATCACAGTGAAAAAAAGTCAGTATGTGACCCAGATTTACATAAATGGAACCGATATGGGTACCTCGATGGCATGTTATACGCCTGTCGAATTTCCAGTAACAAATGCCCTGAAATATGGCGCCGAGAACGAGATCCTGATCAAAGTGGGCGATAGGGTTTGGCTTCCAGCCGCGGCTGCCGGTGGAACGGACAAGGAGAAAGAGCATTACCTGCCGGGAATTTGGGATGATGTACTGCTCTCGTTTACCGGGAAAGTGCGAATCAACAGATTGCTGGTTTTACCGTCTGTTGCAGGAAAAAAAGTGACGGTTAAGGCACAGCTTAGAAATTTAATTCCGGCGCAAATCTTCGTAGGCGATGCCATGAAAGATTCTGCTACCCTCGATATTTCCCTGGCTGAGAAGTTGACAGGGAAGGTCGTCGCAGGCAAAAGTATCAGGATTTCGACCAAGCGGGACAATCTTACTGAAGTCGTGATGGAAATTCCGGTATCCGGCTTTTCGGCATGGACGCCCGAACATCCCTTCCTCTACCTTGCAAACGCGACACTCCGCAACAGCGATGGAGTAGCAGATACATACAGCAAACAGTTCGGGATGCGCGACTTCACCCGCAAGGGGAAATTCTTTTATCTCAATGGTGAAAAATACATCCTGAGGGGAACGAATGTGACCCTCCAGCGCTTTTTTGAAGATCCCGATTGCGGAAACCTCGTTTGGGACAAAGCGTGGGTAAAGCGGTTGCTCGTCGATTACCCCAAACAGCTCAACTGGAATGCCATGCGCGTTTGTGTAGGCATCGTACCCGATTTCTGGTACGACATGGCTGACGAGTATGGCCTGCTTTTCCAAAATGAATGGCTCTATTGGCAAAATCACGGTTGGGACGATCAGATCAGGACAGAGTACACCGACTGGCTCTGGACGGACGGCAGTCACCCGAGCATCGCCATCTGGGACGCTATCAATGAAAATTGGGACAATTACATCGGAAACATACTGATCCCCGAATTGAAGAAACTGGATCCTACCCGGATATGGGATTCAGGATATATGAAAACGGAGGAGATGCCACTCGACGAAATGGACGAACCTCACCCTTACCAGGGACGCATCAGGGAGAAGGGAGCCGCATCCAAAGATAATTTTTATCCATTGGGTAACCTGGATTTCAAACCGGCCAGGATACAGGAAATTCAGGATGCGAGCACGGTCCAACTAGTGAACGAATATGGCTGGATCTGGTTGTGGCGCAATGGCAAACCCAGCAAATTGACGGTTGAGGTATACGATTATTACCTGGGGAAAAACTCCACGCCCGAACAAAGCAGGCAACTCCAGGCCTATTGGATGGAACTGGAAACCGAGTGGCTTCGAAGCGAGCCCACCATTGCAGGGGTGCTGGCATTTTGCTATCTGGCAAACAATTTCGGCTATACGGGCGATTGGTTTGAGGGCAACATCAAGGATTTGAAACCCACACCTACGCTCGATTGGTTCCGTCATGCCTTTGCCCCGGCTGCAACCTACATCAATCTGACAGACGAACGCTATACCAAATACATCAATCCACACCAGCCAGGGTCTACACTGCTCTTCAACCTGGCAGGAATCAACAATTTACCTAAGCCTGTTATGGGTACAGTTAAACTGAAGGTTTACGATGCATCAGGTAAAATTAGCGGGGAGCAAGTTTTGCCGGTGAAATTGCCCTCTTATTTGCGTACAGATATCCCGGTAGCCATTACTTTGCCGACCCAACCGGGAGGTTATCTGCTGGTGGCCGAATTTACCCCCGAGCATGGGACACCGGTACTGAGCAGAAGGTTTTTGAAGGTAGGGGAGGCTAAAAAATATTCTTATTTCAACTTAAACCCCATCCTCAAATAACGAAGCGGGGATGATTGTTCTTGTGAATCGTGGAATTCTCCTCAGATCTTTTTTTTTGCATCAATACCAGACAAAAAAAAATCTCCCGCGAAATACCCTTAATATCCGCAGAAGATTTTTAATTGAGCTATTATTTGAATGAAACGTGAACTATTTACCTTTTGTAATAAATGTCATAGGCTATCCAGTCGACTACGTATGCTGCAAAGTATACCTGGTGAAGTGAAGTGAACAGGGTAGAGATGTCAGTAATTGATTTGCCGATCAAAGCTGATACAGTAGAGACAGTCCCATCTGCGAAGGTAATCTGAATATCCCGTTTGTTGGTGATAGAATGCTCAGAGTCTTCATCTTCATCGTTGTCAATAATGGTAACAACTGCCTTTGGATCAAGTACCCCATTGACATAAATTTCAGCGGGTGATCCATGCTTTCTAACAATTTTCACATTACCAATGGTAAGTATATATTGGTGTTCGCGACCAAATTTAGCCGTATCTTTCTTGATTGTAAGCAATTTCTCTTGATATAAAATGCCTCCGGCTTTAAGGATAGTAAAGCTTGAGACTGTCGTATCGCCGGATGAATACAGATATTTTGCGGTATATCCATTGGTGAAATCGAACTGGGAGGCATATTGGGTATTATGGTTAGGGCTAACAATGGATTTGATACTTAAACCGCCGGCTTTTACATTATCAATGGTTATATCAGCAACATTGAGGTAGTCATAATCATGGTAATTGTTGTAATTGTTGTGGTAATCAGATACAGAAATGGAGAAATTGTTGGTCAGTGTTGAATCCGCCTTATGATATTCCCTCATATCATGCGGGTTTTTCAGTTTACTCAGGGGTAAATTCACCACCATGTTATTGGTAGAGGCACTTTTTGTAAAAAATCTGATAAGTGGATAATGATTGCTTTCTTCCGTCTTTAACGCCTTGTAATCATATACACCTTTTACAAGGGATAATGGAATGAGCGCACCATAACCGGTGGTTGTTGACATCATCGTTCCTGACTTCAGTGTTGATCCACTGCTGACGCTCAAGAGCTGAAATGCCTGTAAAGACGAAATGTCTGTTATTGCACTATTCAGATTCTGGGTACTGCTGGTCAATGCATCTTTAAGGGGAATTTGGGAAGAATCAGTTTCTGTTTTTGAGCAGCTCAGTACCAGCGAGCTCAAAAGGAATAATCCTGATAATTTAAATGCAACGTTTTTCATTGTTCTACTTATTAATTGATGTAATTTTTACTAATTGTCTATTTACTAATTCAAAGCTAAATCGACTTACATCAAAATAAAAAGCATCTAAGCATAAAGAGGGATATATACACCCAAATCCCTTTTCCGTTCAATGAAAACTGAATTGATTTTAGAATTATTTACTAAAACATCCTTAAGATCGGGGACAAAATCAACATAGAAGAGAGGATAACCAAAACAATAACGGTACTCCAGCCAATAATATTGTTAAAGGGCTTATTAACATATTCCCCCATGATTTTCTTGTTATTGACCAATAAAATCATACAAACCAATACCACAGGCAAAAGTACTCCGTTAATAACTTGTGTCCACAAGGAGATGGCAATAAGAGGAGCACCGGGGATCAGAATGATTCCAGCCGAGATGACCAGAATCGAAGTGTAAAGTACATAAAATTCAGGCGCTTCATCCCATTTTTTATCGATTCCTGCCTCAAATCCGAATGCTTCGCAAACATAAAAGGCGGTTGCCAGTGGTAAAATCGTAGCCGAGAAGATAGAGGCAACAAACAATCCAAAGGCAAAAACCTGAGAAGCGAACTGTCCTGCAAGTGGTTGCAATGCAAGGGCAGCATCTTTGGCTTCGTCGATTGGTATCTTATTTTCATACAATGTGGATGCACAGGCAACCATGATAAAAAACGCTACAACCACCGTGGCTATACAACCGACTATGATGTCGATCATTGTATATTTATAGTTTTTCATTTTTAGCCCTTTTTCAATCACTGATGATTGCATGTAGAATTGCATCCATGGGGCGATGGTGGTTCCGATGATCCCTAAGACCATTGCGAGGCTTTTGCCGTTGACTGGAAAATCAGGATGAATTATGCTGTGCCCAATTTCGTCCCAATGGGGTTTGCCCATAATGGCAGAAATGACGTAGGTCAACAATGAGACGCTGAACACCAGGAATATACGTTCGGCTACTTTGTATGTGCCTTTGACGACAAGTATCCAGACCAAAAATCCGACCACCGGGACGGAGATATACTTGCTTACATGGAATACCTCCATACTGCCTGCAACACCGGCGAACTCGGTAGTTGTATTGCCAATGTCGGCTATCAGTAAACCAATGAAAATGAAAAAGGTAACTTTTACTCCTGCGTTTTCCCGGATAAGATCTGCAAGCCCTTTCCCGGTTACGATACCCATCCTTGCATTCATCTCCTGGATCACAATCAATACCAGAAAAGAGGGAATCAGCGTCCAGATCAGATTATATCCGTACAAAGCACCTGCTACAGAGTAGGTTGTAATACCACCGGCGTCATTGTCAACACTTCCGGTGATGATTCCTGGTCCTAATATTGCAAGGAAAATTCCGATTTTCTTATAAAGGGACCATCTTTTGTGTTTGTCTTTTAGCATGCCTGAGCCCTCTTATTTTTTGTTTGTCCTCCTTTTGTTAACAAGGTCTTCAATGACGTCATGGATGACAACCATACCTTCAAGTTGGTGATTTTTGTTGATGACCGGGATCGTTAATAGATTGTACTTTGAAACCAGTTCAGCCACATCATCCATCTTTTGCTCATCATATAAATAGATTGGATCGTCATTCATAAATGATGAAATGCGGACTTCAGGCTGGGAGACTGCAAGGTCCCGGAAAGAGAAGGTGGCAATAAGTTCATTGTTTTTGTTGACAACGAAGAATCCAAAGAGGGATTCCGCTTCGGGTTTGTTAACGCGCAAATCTTCAAATACAGCTTCAACGGTAGTTTCCTCCTGGTAAGCTAGTATTTCGGTGGTCATGATACTACCCACCTCATAGTTTTCATATTCCAGCAGTTCGCGTACTTCGGAAGAGGATTCTGCCTCCATCTCGTTCAACAGTAATTCCGCCTTCTCCTCTTCGAGCGAATCGAGGATGTCGGCCGCTTCGTTCGCTGGCATCTTCTCCAAAACATCGGCCATTTTTTCGACCGACATGCCTTCGATGATTTTGATCTGGGCTTTGGGCTCCATCTCTTCCAGTACATCGGCAGCCATCTCTTCATCCAGTGCAAGGAAGACCGACTGGCGTGAACGGTTATCCAGATCTTCAATAATGTCGGCCAGATCGGAAGGGTGAAGTGTGTTGAGCTTGGAATAGGTTGAGTTAAGCTTGATGCTCAAATTGGAATAGTCGATCGCCTCCATATCGTCCCAGGAGATGAATTTTGACGGAACGCTGGCTTTGACGAGGGAAAACAGAAACTTGATGGGCTGGGCAATCCCAATGCGACGAAGTAATCCTTCTATACCAACATCAACAGCAATGGCGTAGGTAATGCTGTTGATGGTTACCAGTCTTACATCGTTGACCCTAACAACTTTGCGCCCATTCAGATCCACAATTTGTTTGTCAAGGACCAGGGCAGCCAAAGGAATGCTCTCCTCTTTTTTGTTTTCCGGGAGCTCTTCAAGTTTGTTGCACAATACCAGGAGTTTCCGGTTTTTCTTGGATACCTCGAAATTGTCGAATGAAAAATGATTGACCTGATTTTTTATTTTGAGCGTAATACCGTGGACAACAGGTCTCTCGATGGGTTCCTGATTAGGGGTGAGATCTGCGCTGAGCAACAAATCTTTTACCGTTCCAACAAAATTTCTTTCTGGATCAAAAACTTTTGCACCTATAATGCGGCTTAGAAAAAATGGGACTGTTGAAGTCATACAAGCCTCCTTTGCTTTTTATGAGTTAGCTCAGGAGGACAGACAAAGGCCGATCGTCCCGACTACATCAGGATAAATAATTTGTTTTTACTCGAGCCTTCTTCCATATTACTGGTTTCTATTTTCAGCAGTGGCAAAAGTACAACAATCATTTAGAAAAGCTAAGAAGGAAATCATTTTTTTCTCATTTTCTTCATCTTGACGGGGTGACTCTGAGTCACCCCGTCAAGATGAAGAAAATTGAGTCCAAACTCTTTGATTCTTTTGAAGTTAAGAGTACTGTTTGAATTGTATTCAATGTATTCCGAAAATGAGGAAAAAATCCAGGACGCAGGTGAATGTACCAACCCGGCTCGAACCGGGTTTTGTAAAATGTAGTTGAAACATATATTTGGATAGCCAACATCTGGATTTTCCAGGATCACCTCCTTCATGCGCCCTTTGGTATACCACGAAGTATTGATTTGACTGGGTTCTGTTAAGCATGCTGCTTTCGTCTCTTCCCTGAAAAGCGAACCAGTTCTGATTATTTCCTTATTGATGGCACGAGCATATGATCTTAGCATAATCCCTATTGAATCATTTAATGTTCTCCTTTTCCCATTCCTTTGAACTATTTCACAAGTGTGAACATAAATCATTATGTGGAAATGGTTTGGCATTAAACACCAGGCAAGCAAATCTCCGTAAGGGAGAATAAAATCATGAATTTTATGCAGAAAAAACGAATAATTATTTTTGCTGAAGAAAATTTTCTGTCTGTTATTGCCTTGATTGTAAATGTGGTAAAGGTGGTCGGTTTGAAAAAACATTTCAATGCAGATTTAAGAAGTTTGAAATTCCTATCTACAAGTTAACGTTTTTTCCGGAGAAAAACGAATAACTGACGGGGTGACTCTGAGTCACCCCGTCAGTTATTTATAAAAGCTACTGTAACTGTATCAATACCACAGACTTGGAAGGGATGGTTGCATCGACTTTACCGGATGTAATTTTCACATTTTTGAATTCGGCTTCCGTAACCTGTTCTTTTTTGCCAAAATCGTTGTAGGCATTGATTTTGCTG
>JALOCD010000118.1 GCA_023228025.1 Prolixibacteraceae bacterium
ATGAAGGAGCTAATATCTATGCAACCATCCGCTCGGTTATTGATACCGCTATTAAGAATAACCAGAACCCTTTCGAAATAATCCGGCTGATCGCTCAATGCGAAGTAGTCACTGAATAGTTACAAAATTTATAACTAAATTTGGGTTGAAGTGTACAATGCCTAACATTTTCCAATCTATCGAAACTCAATGGAACGAGACTTACAGCAGGAACTAAACGACTTGCAGGAATCGTACAACTCCCTAAAAGCGCATTTCGACGGCTATATTCTTGAACACGATCTTGTGGTAAAGGAGCTAAAAGAGAGGGAAGAAACCTATCGCATGCTGTTTGACAGTATCGATGATGCAGTCTTTATTTCCGAATCTATGGAAGATGGAAAATCAAACAGGTTTGTCAAGGTTAACAAAATTGCCTGTCAACGTCTGGGTTACAGTGAAGAAGAACTGCTGACAAAAAGTTCTGCCGATATCAATTCCGAAAGAATGCAATCCATGGTGGCCTCACTCATGCAAGACTTGCTCAAAAGGAAGCACACAGTGTTTGAAACAGAACATGTTACAAAAGATGGAAGGACAATTCCGGTCGAGATAAGCACCAATACTGAGCAGAAAAATGGCAAGTTCATTTTTCATTCCATCGCGCGTGATATCTCTGAAAGGAAAAAAGCTGAAATGGAATTAATTAAATCCAAAGAACTTGCCGAACAAAGTAACCGCCTAAAAACAGCCTTTCTCGCGAACATGAGTCATGAAATCCGCACTCCAATGAATGGCATTCTGGGTTTTGCAGGACTACTAAAAGAACAAGATCTCACGGGAGAAGATAAACAATCCTACATCAATCTCATCGAAAAGAGTGGAGCCAGGATGCTAAACCTCATCAACGACCTTATTGACATCTCTAAAGTCGAATCAGGCATGATGGAATTAAGCATTACCTACACCAACCTCAACGATAAACTCGACTTCCTTTATCATTTTTTCAAAACTGAAGCTGCCCAGAAAGGCCTGGAAATTGTTTTGGAGAAGAAGATCGATTCCGAAGAGGCCATTGTTTCGACCGACCAGGACAAACTCTTTTCCATCCTTTCCAATCTTGTCAAAAATGCAATAAAATTTACCAAAAAGGGCAGTATCAAATTTGGCGGTGAGTTGAAGGGTGAAAATTTCGAATTCTTTATCAGGGATACAGGAATAGGCATTGAAAAGGAGAAACAAAACATCATTTTCGACCGCTTTATGCAGGCCGACTCAAGCCTTTCCAGAGGATTCGAAGGGGCCGGGCTCGGCCTCTCTATATCCAAGGCATATGTTGAAATGCTGGGTGGTGAGATTTGGTTAGAGTCTGAGGTTGATGTTGGTTCATGCTTCTATTTTACACTTCCCCGGGTGAAGAAACCAGTAATCGAAACGGCAATAATTGAACCTATTACACCCAAGGTTGAACTTAAAAATCCAAAGAAGACGGTTTTGATTGCAGAAGATGATGAGGATTCCATGATCTATCTTACCATTCTAATAAGAAACATGGATTTCAAATTTTTACAAGCTACATCAGGGACACAGGCTGTTGAAATCTGCCGAAACAATCCGGATATCGACCTGATCCTTATGGATATTAAAATGCCTTTTATGGATGGCGTTACGGCAACCAAACTAATCCGGGAATTTCGTCCCGATCAGATTGTCGTTGCACAAACTGCCTATGCCCTGGAAATCGAAAAGGAAAAGTATGGCGAGATTTTTAATGCCTACCTGACAAAACCTGTCAACGCCAATGAGTTAAGACATGTTGTAAACAAATACCTGGTTGCCAATAGCTAAATCCCACATGGAAACCTACATTTCACTACTCAGGGGAATCAATGTCGGAGGGAACCGCGTTCTAAGGATGAATGATCTGCGACAGTTGTTCTTTGACCTAGGTTTTACCGACTGCCAAACTTACATTCAAAGTGGCAATGTTGTTTTCAGGTATCAGAAAGCCAATCCCGAGGAACTGGAATCCAGAATTTCTCAGAAAATTCTGGAAATGTTTAACCTTCAGGTTCCCGTTATCGTAAAAGGGGAGAGTGAATTGACGTCGATTGCCGCCAGTAACCCGTTTATCCTTGAAATACCCGAAAATACAGCACAACTGCATGTGACTTTATTATCAGCAAATCCTGATCCGGACAAATTCGATAAAATTAAAAATGAAAACTTTCACCCTGTCCAGTACAGACTTCTTGGAAGTGCGATCTATCTCTTTTGTCCGGATGGATACAGCAAATCGAAACTCACCAACGGCTTTTTGGAAAACAAATTGGGACTCAAAGCTACAACCAGAAATTGGAGAACAATTACCGAATTAATCCGGATGGCAGAAAAGATACCAACTCTATGAAAAAACAAACACTTTCATGATCCATGGAAAAACCAAAATCGTACTGTGAAGCTGTTGAACACCACGATCCATCCAACGTTCACCGGATCTACCACGACCAGAAATATGGTTTTCTGATTGAAGATGACAATGAACTGTTTGAACTGTTGATCCTTGAAATTTTCCAGGCCGGCTTAAGCTGGACAACCATCCTCAACAAAAGAACAAATTTTCAGAGGGCCTTTCACCAATTCAACATCCCTGCTGTGGCTGCTTACCAGGAAGCTGACAGGCAGCGCTTGTTAAATGATGCAGGCATTGTCCGCAACCGCCTGAAGATTGATGCCACCATACACAACGCGAACGTCCTTTTACGGTTGAAGAGTGAATTTGGCTCTTTCAAAAATTGGCTGGATCTGAACCATCCCCGCTCAAAAGAGGAATGGGTGAAGCTTTTCAAACAGACATTTCGGTTTACCGGCGGTGAGATTGTGAATGAATTCATGATGAGCGCCGGCTATCTGCCTGGCGCCCACATCGAAAGTTGTCCGGTATACAAGGAGGCCGCAAAATCAAATCCTCCCTGGTTAAGAAAATAATTTTTGACCTTTGTGTTATCCTTTGAGATACCCTTTGTGTCCTTAGTGGTAAAATTTAAAAAATCACCACTAAGGCCTCAAAGGATAACACAAAGGAATCAAAGGGAACAGGATCGACTCTCAATTTAATATAACTGCATATAGGTGATTTTTTATGGCGACGAAAAATAAAACAGAACAACCAATTCTCGCTTTCAGTTCCCAATCTGAGTGGCGAAAATGGCTCGAACAAAACCATGCCCTCTCCAATGGAATCTGGCTTCAGTTTTACAAAAAGGGATCGGGCAGATCCACGGTAGTGTATGCCGAGGCCCTGGATGAGGCGCTCTGTTTCGGATGGATCGACGGTCAGTTGAAACGGGGAGACGAAAATTTCTACATTCAGCGGTTTACCCCGCGCAGGGCACGCAGCATGTGGTCGAAAAGAAATATCGGGATCGTGGCCCGTTTGGAAAAGGAGGGGAAAATGCACCCTGCCGGACTCAAAGCCATCGAAGCCGCCAAAGCCGACGGTAGGTGGGATAGCGCCTACGATTCGCCGGGCAACATGAAAGTTCCGGAAGAGCTGTTACACGAATTGGCCAAAACACCGGACAGCCTCGCCTTTTTTGAGTCGTTGAACAAGGTAAACAAATTTGCTATCTGCTGGAGAATTCAATCCGCCAAAAACCAGGACATCAAAGAAAAACGGATGAAGATTCTTCTGGAAATGCTGGCAAAAGGAGAGAAAATCCATCCTTAGGGCCTACGAATCAGCCCTGCCATGATTCCTGTACATGCAGTGTTGCAATCACCTCCAACATAAGTGGATAGATCGGATTTAAACGGATAGCTATTTTTATAGAAATCAACAAAAAATGAAGAAACTAGCGAAACCCGACAGTGAATTTTTAAAATCAGTTAACCTTTGAACCCTTAACCAGGGAGAATTGGTCAAAGTTTGTGCAACTATTTGGCCCCAGGGGAGCCTGCGGACATTGTTGGTGCATGTATTACCGGCTAAGCAAACAGGATTATATTGAAGGCAAAGCCAATGACGGAAATAAGGAGGCAATGAATAACCTGGTCATGAATAATTTCCCAACCGGAATTCTTGGCTTTTACGATGGGATACCGATAGCCTGGTGCGCCTTTGCCCCCCGCGAACATTTTATCAAGCTGGAAAGATCAAGGGTTCACAAACGAATAGATGACCAGGAAGTTTGGTCGGTACCCTGCTTTTTTGTAGCCAAAGCGTTCAGACGACAAGGCCTTACGGTTGAATTGCTGAAAGGGGTGATCAGGTACGCAAAAGGGAACGGGATCAAAATCATAGAAGCCTATCCGACGATTCCCACCAAGGAGACTCTACCCGACTCCTTTGCGTGGATAGGACTGTACAAATCCTTCGAACGGGCCGGTTTTGAAATAGCAGACAGGAGTTCAAAAAACAGGCCCATGGTACGATATTATACAGACAAAGAATAATTCGAAGTTCACAGTGGGAAATGTGCATTTGACAATTGAAAAGATCTATTTCGTTGATTCTTTTTGTATTACAGGATTTCGTATGGGATATTTGAAGTAGCATTTTACTTTTCTTATCAATGGTTTTACTTATTTAACGGTTGCCCAACAAGAAGTATCATTTGCATTATTTAAATTTGATTGTAATAACACTTGGCTTTCCGCGAGAACCCGGGACCGGAAAATAAAGTGAACTAAAAACAAAAACAATGGAAACTTTATTGAAACAAACAGAAGTAAATATTCACAGAATATTCAGTCGTGGAGTGAAAAACATGAGCGGCCTTGCTCTCATTTTTATTGTCTTCCTTTCGAGTTGCAGTACGCCAACTGTCGCGCAAAGGGCAGAGGTAAGCATAAATTTCAATCTGCCATCCTGGGCTCCCTATTACGACAACCCAAATCTCGTACGTTACTATTACTTTCCAGATATAGAATGTTATTACGATGTCATGAACCGGGAGTTCATTTACATGGAAGACGGGGAATGGATGTTTGGCAGGACGTTGCCGCCCGTATACAGATGGTTCGATCTTGACAACTGTTTCATTGTCGCGTTGAATGCCCGTGTTTTTGAGCCATGGAGACACTTCAACTATTATGTTTCCCATTACCCGCGCTATTATTACCGTACTGTCTACAGGGACCGCTACCGCGATCGCGACCGACCTTTGCGCGGGTTCAATGAAAATGAGCGTGATGTGGTCTACAACCGTCGCTCGGACTGGGAAAACCGCTCGTTCGAAAGGAGAAACGAAGTGCGTAGGGACGAACGGAGGGAAGAGAACAACCGCTTCGAAAACAGGGAGCAAAATGAGGTAAGGCGTAACTTCCCGGAAAGAAGGGTCGAGCCTACACAACCCGCACAACCCATGAAGTATTATGGCAAGGAGGTCGGACGACCGGTTAAGGTACAGAGAAACATGAGACGGGCTGATGATGTAAAAATTAGGGAAAACAAAGAGGTAAAACGAGAAAGGGAAGGCAGGCAAAGGTAATTGCATATCCCCGGAAGATATATCCTATGGCAGAGCTTACAAACGGCCACATCCGATTAAGGGAGTTTAGTGAGTTGGATCAGGTCCGGCTTGCCGAACTCTGCAACAACAAGAAAATATGGGACAATGTCCGTGACCTTTTGCCCTCTCCCTATACCGAACAAAATGCCCTTGAATTTATTCGTCTCTGTCGGCAGGATGTACCAACAACAACCTTTGCCATTGAATACCAAGGGGAACTTGCCGGTTGCATCGGACTGGTGAAACAGACCGATGTTTACCGGCTGAGCGCTGAAATTGGATATTGGATCGGCGAACCCTACTGGGGACTGGGAATAGCTACAGAAGCAGTTGGTTTATTGACCGAATATGGGTTTGGTCAATTGGATCTTGTACGGATTTTTACCGGTGTTTTTGACTTTAACAAAGCATCGCAGAGAGTTCTTGAAAAATCAGGATTCAAACTGGAAGGGGTCTTCGAAAAGTCGGTGATAAAAAACGGACTGATCCATAACGAATTCAGATATGCCAAACTAAACCCAAGCCCTGACCACAAATAACCACAAATAACACAAATAACCACAAATAACACAAATGGACACAAATAACACAAATGGACACAAATAACACAAATGGACACAAAACCAAATCCGAATTGCAAAGATCTTAGTGAAACCTTGGTGTCTTAGTGCCTTCGTGGCAGGAAAAAATTGCCAGTAAGGCTCAAAGAAACAAAGGCTTCACTAAGAAAAATTAAAATTTACGATCTCTAAGTCTGCCATGAAGATTAACACCAACGCCTGGAACAGGATCCGCTACACCCTTTACACGCCGGTTTATGATTCGGTAGCCCGGATTTTCGAACAATCTAGAAAACGTTCAATCGAATCGCTGGAGGTAAAACCCGGGGACAAGGTGCTGATCGTCGGGGCTGGTACAGGACTGGATCTAGAATTTCTACCGGATAATTGCGAAATAACCGCCACCGACCTGACCCCCTCCATGGTAGAGCGGATCAAGAAAAGGAACCTCCAACTGAAACGAAATGTGCAGGCGATGGTGATGGATGGCATGGCCCTCACCTTTGAAGACCAGACATTCGACAAGGTCATCCTGCACCTGATCCTGGCCGTCATTCCCGACCCGATGGTCTGTATCAGCGAGGCATCCAGGGTACTTAAACCGGGTGGAACCGTAGTGATTTATGACAAATTTGTCCCCAAAGGGAGGACAATCTCCCTCCGTCGCGGTTTCGTCAACCTCTTTTCCAATTTCCTGGTAACGAACCTGTCGTGCAACGCCGAAACCATCATCGTCCACAGCGGATTAACCCTCCTATCGGATGAACCGGCCGACTGGAATGGTAATTTCAGGTTAATAAAATTGATTAAAAGTTAGATTTCTCCTCTGTGTAACTCTATGGTTCCTCTGTGCAACTCTGTGTAACATTTTAAACACCACCAACCAAGATCATATGGACTACTGGGAATCAAAATACAGCGCAGAAGGCGCCATGTGGAAATTTGAGCCATCAGATTCTGCTGAGCTTGCACTTGATCTGTTCAAAACCAACGGGATAACCAATATCCTGATTCCGGGATGCGGATATGGCCGAAATGCAAAACTTTTCTGCGACGCCGGATTTAAAGTGACAGGTATTGAGATCTCCAGATCCGCGATTGAACTGGCGAAATCCAATGGGATAAATTGCACCCTGCACCACGGTTCCGTGAGCTCCATGCCATTCGACAACCAGAAATTTGGCGGTATCTTTTGTTACGCCCTGCTTCATTTGCTGAACAGGCCTCAGCGGAAAAGGTTTATCCAAGCATGTTACGACCAGCTTGAAAGCAGTGGATTAATGGTCTTTACAATGGCTTCAAAAAAGATGCCCTACTATGGAACGGGAAAGCTTCTTAGCAAGGACCGGTTCAGAATCATGAAAGGGATAAATGCTTATTTTTATGATACAAACACCGCCCTGAAGGAGTTTTCCGGTTATGGAGTGGTTGAATGCAGGGAGGTGGAAGAGCCAATCAAATTCATGACCGGACAGGATCCTTTGACGTTGATACTCGTGATTTGCAGAAAACCATAATATCCTTTGACCATGGAACCAATCGTGCTGACCAATCCGAATGTTATCCCCACCACTGAATCTTTGTTTGAGCGATTTGGAGAGAAACAGAAGCTATGGCTCATAATCTCCGATCATCTTTATCAGCATCATACCGATATCTCCGAAGTATGGAAATTCTACAACGACGGCAAATGCTGGCTCTTCAGGTACATTAAAAAAACCAAAACCATCTGCTGGATTGGCGTTTTGGAGAACACCTTCCACGTGGGCTTCTGGTTTGGGGCGAAAGCCGAACCGACCATCCTGGCCAGCGATCTGCCTGAATCAATCAAAGAAGAGTACAGAAACGCCAAAAAAACCAAAATCGGTAGCGGTATTGGGATTGTTGTAAATAACCAATCTGATGTCGAAAACGTGATCAAACTGATGGAGCTGAGAATAAAAATCAAGTGATGAAATAATTCTTGGGGTTTGGTTTCATTTTTACTCCGTGTGACTCTGTGCTCCTCTGTGTAACTCTGTGTAATATTTAAATAGACCACCAATCCGCAAACAGCGCCATGAAAAAAATCGACAGTCTCCTCTTTGGCCTGATCATCGGAGGATTTTTCCCTATCCTGTTGCTCTTCCTCACCTTCATCGGATGGTTCTACCTCGACCGGAATGAGGCCCATATCCCCTATTATCTTCTCACTGCCTCCGTAACAGGATTGGCCATCGACCTGAAATATCTGAAAAAATGGCTTAACAGGAAATATGAACTCCCAACCTGGTATACCATTTTCATCTATCTGTTTTACAACGTGATGCTTTTCGGATTCCTGATGGGGCTTCCCGTCCTGAACCCTTTTGCCGGAATCGTGGCAGGCTATTATTTTGGCCGGAAATTTCAAAATCAGGAGATCGCCGGCGCCAAAATTTCAATACAAATCAACCGGCTATCCCTTTTCACCGCCCTGGTGATGACGCTCGTCTGTTGCGCCTCCGGTTTTGTTGGCCTGGCCGGCGATGGGGTTGGTTCGGAGGTTCAACACATGCTGCATCTAAGTTTCGAAATAACCAGGCCGATGTTATGGGGGATTACATTGATAGGCGGAGCAGGGTTGGTGCTGCTCACGGTTTTGCTGACGAGGGTTACCATGGTTTGGGCGGTTGGAAGACCATTTCACAATTAGATTTCCCTTGTAGCCAATGGCTTCGCAAGCTTAAAGAAAGACAATCTTTGAAGAAATCACTATATTTCACTCCATTACAAACTCAGGGAACTTTTCGGCAGGGACATCGATATCGTAACAGAAAAAACCCTGTTCAATCCATACTTCATAGAGAGCATTAACGAAACAAAAGAATTGATTTATGGAGCGTGATCCGGATTTCAAAATAGGGGTGTTCGGAAGAAATTATTGACTTTCTTAGAAATTAATGAAATTGGAATGTAAGGATTTGAAAACCTTATTTTTCCAGCTTTTAACCTTAATAGAATGAGAGAGTTGATTGAATTAACCTTATTACCTTATTATATGGTGCATTTTGAATTAGCCCATAGATGCTGCAGTTATGGCATAAAAATAAGATAATAAGGTTTAAGTCAGGTAGTTATGTCGTCATTCTACTAAGGTTAAAAGCTGGAAAAATAAGGTCGTACAAATCATGACTCTGCCACTTCCCATTAAAACCAGGACTCACTACTGCATTTGCCTATGTATCAAACTACATGAGCAAGAAATTTTCTTTTCGTAATTTTGATATTTGAAAAAACTTGGGTAGTTTTATCCTGTCTGCTCCCCATAACGGACGCCTCCCTCATACCCAAACCCGGGTCCAATTGTTTGTTTTTAGCGAATTGTAACAAGTTTGATACCATTTAACGAACCGGATCATGCTAAAAAAACTCACTTACCTGTTAATTGCTTTAACTCTTCTTGCCGGCTGCGGCTCTTCGTCCCAAAGTGAAATGAAGGAGCTCCGCTATTCCATCGGGGATTCACCTGATATGACCCAACCCAAGGCCGAAAAAGCCATGCCCGAAATGGATAAGGCACAGCCTGACATTGAAAAATCCCTATCTGCAAAGGTAATCGGTCAGATTGCCTACAACAATCCCGATTACCTGGTCGTTGGCAAACCTGCTATCATCGAAGCCCGGTTATCCAGAAACAAAACTTACAACCTGACAAAAGACTTCCAGGGCACAGGCACCATTAAAATTGACTCCCTCGAATTGACCAACAGGGTGAAAGTCAAACTGGTTGCCATGGAAAGTGATATGCTAATCGATGCTGTTGAACCGGAAGAGCAGGCGCTGGAAGATGAAACCTTTACGTTGTGGACCTGGAAGGTTGTGGCGAAGACGGCAGGGGTAAAAAGATTAAGGATCGTCATCGGACTTGCCAATGTTGATCCAACCAACCCCACCCTGACAAGGTATGTGCCGGGAAAATCCTTCGAAATTTCGGCCAAGGCCAATTTGCCCTTTACGATCGGACAGTTTGTCAAGAGTTACTGGCAATGGATCCTCTCCACCATCATGATCCCCTTGTTGGTCTATCTTTTCAATACATTTATCCGGCAAAACACCAAAATTGAAGACAATAGGATCAGGGCGACAGGACCTTCAGGCGAAGAGATCATCGTGGCTAGCATCTGGAAACGGTTCATCGCCTTTGCCATCGACGTCAATATACTGCTCCTGTTGTTTGTCCTGATCTTTGCCCTCTACAAAAATCTCTCTCCCGGCGATTTTGACCTCACCTATCTCTGGTATTTTTTGGTAGTCTATCTTCTCTATTTTGTTTTGCTGACCTATTTCATGGGCAAAACCATCGGCAAAATTGCTTTGAACCTGCAAGTCGTAAGCATGACGGACCAAAAAGCTGGTTTCTTCTCTATTCTTCTCCGTGAAGCGGTCAGGTTGCCCAGTTGCTTCGCCTTCGGTTTCTTGTGGTTCCTTGGAAACCAATTGAACCGGGTGGCCTGGGACAGGGTAGCGAAAACGGTGGTGCTGGAGGCGAGCTGAGGTTTTCTTCTTTTGAGATGCGATAGGAGGCGGGAGGAGCCGCCCGGCCGGGCGGCTGTACAGAGATCCTTATTTTATATTTAAGTCGCCCAGCCGGGCGACTCTACGCTTCTCCGATTCCAAGTAGAGACGTCCGGCCGGACGTCTACCAATCTTCCTCCATCCCCGGTTGTACAGCCGCCCGGCCGGGCGGCTCCTCCTGCACAGGAAGTCTTTTGCTCCCCCCATGCGATGCATTTGATCCCAAAACTTCCGGTTAAAAGCCCAAAGATTCCTGCACCTACATAACAATCTGCGGGTTACAAAAATAAATTTCCAAAAACAACATTCATATTAAAAACAATTATGTAAATTTATCATGCCTGCAAACCGTGACATAACTTCGACTATACATCCAAAATACAATGTAGGAGGGAAGGTTTGTTGCGCATATTAAGGAATTTTAGCAGCAAGCATAATAACATGACATGAGCATTTATCGAAAAACAAAACTTGATAAAGAAATTAACCAGATTTGGTTAATTTACACGAATTCATTTGAGTATTATAATTGCTTAAAGCAGATAAGAAAATATGAAAAAACAAGATTTAGTGATTCAAGATTCTTATCCTTTATAACTTACACAAGTTGGTATATTCTCATTATTGAATTATGCAAGGTCTATCAAAATGACAATAATAATCAACACTTTAACATATATGGCCTATTGAATAGACTAATTAATAATTATAAAAATCTTGAATTTCGTTCAATGATATCACTATCAGATATTCGAAAATATTCTGATGATTTTAATTCTCCTAAGATTATAGATATTAGAAAAAGACTCGTTGAGTTAAGAGACAAATTTTATGCCCACATTGATAGACAAGACCAAAATTTTGAAAGGGAAATTAGCCTAACATATGATGAGATTGAATATCTTTAAAAACTCTTCAAAATTTTATTATTGAAATAAAACAAAAAGTATCTAATGGCCACGCAGAATTTAGCGAAGATATTTTTGTGGACTTGACCAGTGTATTAAAAGCTACAGAATATTATAATAAAAAGAATCTTGAAGAATATATGCAAAGATTGGATGATGAATCAAAACGATTTAAATTTGAATAAATGCCTGCCGCAATAGCAAGCTACCCGCAGGTTGGGTTTCGGCACTTTGTTGAAAGGGAAGTAGATATTTGAAATGCTCACTTTGCAGGAAGTTCGGTTGTTAAAATCCCGCCCTGCGTGTAGCTGCGGAACGTTGTTGCGGCATTCTATGGCGACAGTGCAACCTTTGAACGAACACGACAAAACTGACATTAATTCAATACAATGAATGAACTTGACGAACTAATAAAGGACAGAAAAGAGAAAGTCCGTTTAATGAAAAAGGATGGTGACAACTCTCATAAGTTGCTTGCTGCTCTTTACGGTAGTCCGACACACTTTATTACTGAGTTATTGCAAAATGCAGAAGATGAAGGAGCAAAAATTGTTTCATTTGAATTAACAGAGAATGAACTTATTTTTTCGCATGATGCACCAAAACTTTTTGACTTCAGTGACATAAGAGCTATTTCAAACTTTGGAGATAACCAAGAAAAAAAAAGATAAACCCAATGCAATCGGACGCTTTGGAATTGGCTTTAAATCAGTTTACTCAATAACCGACACTCCACGGATTATTTCATCGGGCTTTGATATTACAATTATTGATCACAATATACCTGAACGAACTAATGGGCATCTGCCTGAATATTTTCATGGAACAAAAATCATTTTACCATTTAAGAAAGGTATCCGTCCGACCAACCCATCTTGACCACTTATGCTTGATGGTTTAGCTTTGGGACAAAAAGATCATGAAAGAAGCGACCAAAGAATCAGTTATGTTT
>JALOCD010000119.1 GCA_023228025.1 Prolixibacteraceae bacterium
TAAGATAATTATTTACATTTTTTCATCTGCCAAGATTACAATATTGTATCAATTCAGTATTTTATAGAAAATAGTGAATATTTCACAGCAATCTGTTAAAAACTAATTATAAATGATAAGAAATTCCCGATTTTTTTCTGATCAAATCGAGGTTTTCTGCCAGTTGGAGTGAGTTTTGGTGACTCATTACGATACTCTCCAACCGATTTTCCGTCATGCATTTCATCGCTTCAATCGCTTCCAATTTTAATCCGCAGGTAGCTTCATTCCATTCAAAAGTTCGTATATCTTCACCCTGAAGAAGAATTTCCATTGTTTGATGCAAGGCGCTGCTCCTCCTCAACCGAAGGGCCCCTTTTTCACAGAAAATATCTGTGCCCACTCCAACCGATGACATAAAAGAGGCAAAAAGCGAAGCAGTTTTTCCGCCGTCAAACTGCATGGAAACAGAAACCGACTGATCAATTTTTTGGGGTGTCAAATCAGCGAAAGCCTCAACCTTTCGCGGCTGGCCCAAAAACCACAAAGCGTCAAAAAGCGGGTACAGACCAATATCCAACAAAGCACCACCACCCAGCGCCGGATTAAAAAGCCTTCCATTCATATCATAGGGGGATTTGTTGAACCCAAACCAGCCGTGCAGGTGCTTTATTCCCCCCAGCAAACCGGAATCAAGTATCTTACGGGCTTCACGGTAGGAAGGTTGGTGAGGGGTCATGAAGGCTTCCATTAGAAATACCTTTTCCCGTTGAGCAGTCTCAATCATATCCTTAACCTCCCGGACATTCATTCCAAATGCCTTTTCGCACAAGACTGCCTTTTTGTGTTGCAGACAAAGCTTGGTATGTGCCACATGAAATGGATGTGGTGAGCCGATGTAAATAATATCCAGATCAGGATCGGCAGCGAGTTCTTCGTAGGAACCATAACATCGTTCAATTTGCCTTGCATCAGCAAATTCCTTTGCCCGGGCCAAGTCCCTCGATCCTACCGCCAATACTTTTGCGGACTTAATTTCCTGCAGTTCAGCAACAAATTTTGAAGCGATGTTCCCGGGTGCAAGGATGCCCCAGTTATAGGTTCGGGTCATAACTATTTTTTATGGAAGTGACTAAGAAGCTGTTTAAATTTCTTACACAGAGTATTTATAACTCCATCATTAAACTAAAAATGGCTTTGAAATTCTCGCTTTAGTTAAAATACGCTTGAGGAAACAAGAAGTTACACAGAGAGAAAAATCGCTTGCGATTTTCCAACTCTGTGTAACTCCGGGGTTTCTCTCTTGAAATCACCTAATTGCAGAAATTTCTATAAACCCTATATTTTCGATTAATAGACAATTTTTCTCTGTGTAATATTTTTAAACAGTCTCCAAAGTTAATAAAGTTAGGGACTCCAAACAAAAATGACCAGAGAACACAGTCACTCTAGTCACTTTAGTCACGCTAGTCACTTTAGTCACTACTTTAAGGAGGACTGCTCAAATGGTTTCGGCTTGAAGAAATTCAACAGGAATGTTTTAACAGATTCTGTCGGGGTTGGTGTCTGTGCCTGACTTTTAAGAATGAACTTCTCTGCAATGCTGGACTTTTGAACCTCTTTGATAAGCTCTTCCCTTTTCTGTGAAATAACAGAATCGGTTTTTGGCGACCAGAAATTCAGACTAACCAATTTTTCATAGACACTCTTATGTTGTGCCAGCAGCCATTCATAAACATTTTGTTCAGAGTAAACATGGTGGATGTCGTGCCCCTCGCCTTTCAATACAGAAAACTTGGGCCTTGAACCCATTTCTTGCATGGCTTCTACCATCTCTTCCGACCTGTTCAACCTGACCCTTCTGTCCTTTTCACCATGGAAAACCCAGGTAGGCAAATCTTTGATGGACTCTGCCATGTCAGGCCTGCCGCCACCGCACAAAGGCATGATGGCCGCAAAATATTGTGGATATCTGGAGGCGAGGTTCCATGTTCCAAATCCGCCTAAACTCATTCCTGTTAAGTAAACGCGGGAAGGATCAACATGGTATTTCGCCAAAATTTCAGTGTAAAATGATTCAAACCAGTCGCCATATACCCAGTTCCGGTTTGATGGGCATTGCGGAGAAATCACGATGGCATTTACCTGCATGCCGCGATCCAGATAGAAGGGGGGACCATATTTTTTCAATCGTTCGAGGTTGCTACCCTTACAAGAACTACCGTGAAGGTAAATAATTAATGGCCACTCTTTTCCAATAGATTCTTTGTACCCATTTGGCAGATAAGCCAAATAGGGATATGTCTTTGATTTTTCCTTGACCTGTTGTGGGTTTGCTCCATAAGTGTTCCCTTCAAGAAGAAGCAAACACCCCAGAATCAAAGTCAACAATTTACCAACCATGCTTTCTATTTTAATTACAAAATCAAAACAAAAGTAATTATTCTGCTCAAAATATCAGGAAGAAAATATCTTTTAACGTTCTGTAACGTTTTCATTTTGAACTTTATTCAGAAAATGAAACAAGACTACAAAACATAAACGTCTAGCAATTATAGTTTTATATAAAACAGACTAGGAAACTGTTTAAAATTTTAATTTTTTTTTTGAGTTGAAATTGTCTACAAAAATCTTTGTGAAGCCTTAGTGCCTTTGAGCCTTGGTGGCTATTTTTTTCTTGCCACAAAGACACCAAGTCACTAAGGTTTCACAAAGTAAAATCCACAATAGTTTGGAAAAACAATTTTATACATTCTAAATTAATCCTCTCTCTGCCAGAAGTATTTTCATCTCATTTTGTACCTCCAAAGCTGCTTCACCAGCCTTTTCCGCAAAGTCTGTACCTCCCGAAGCATACAAAATAGCACGGGAAGAGTTCACAAGAAGTCCGCACTGGTCGTTCATTCCATATTTGGCGACTTCACTCAAACTTCCGCCCTGGGCCCCAACTCCCGGAACCAGCAAAAAGTGATCAGGAACGATCTTTCTGATTCCTTCGAGTTCTATCGCTTTGGTGGCGCCAACCACATACATCATCTGGTCGGAATCAGCCCATTTTTGTGATTTACGCAAGACCGTCTCAAAGAGTTTTTCCCCATTTGGATTTACCTCAAACTGAAAATCAAAGGCGCCCTTGTTGGAGGTAAGGGCCAGCAGGATTACCCATTTGTCTGGATATCCCAAAAATGGCATTACCGAATCCTCACCCATATAAGGCGCTATGGTCACTGCATCGAAATTGAATGTTTCAAAAAAGGTTCGGGCATACATGGAAGATGTATTTCCGATGTCCCCACGTTTCGCGTCCGCGATGATGAAGATTTCAGGATACTTCTCGCGAATATAATGCACGGTTTTACCCAGGCTGTTCCAACCATCCAGGCCATTGGATTCGTAAAATGCAAGATTTGGTTTGTATGCCACAGAATAGGCTGCCGTCGCATCAATGATCTTCTGGTTAAAATAGAAGATCGGATCAGAAGTATCGAGTAAAAACTGCGGTATCTTCTGAATATCGGAATCCAATCCAACGCACAAAAACGACCGTTTCTTTTTGATCTGTTCGAAAAGCGCTAACCTGTTCATAAATTAAAAATTACAAATTAGAAATTACAAATTAAGTGACTGTAAATAAAGGCATTAAATGATTAATGACCGTAATTTTTAATCTTTAATTTGTAATTTGTAATTAATTTATAGTTCTGTTTCTTTTAATCTTTCTACATTCTCTTCATACCGCAACTTCTCGATGATTTCACCGATGTCGCCATCCATAACAGCTGGTAAATTGTATAGTGTCAGTCCGATACGATGGTCGGTCACCCTTCCCTGCGGATAGTTGTACGTTCTGATTTTTGCCGAACGGTCGCCGGTCGAAACCATGGTTTTGCGCTTGGAGGCGATCTCATCCAGATATTTCTGGTGTTCCATGTTGTAGATCCGGGTACGAAGCTCCGACATGGCCTTGGCCAGGTTTTTGATCTGTGATTTCTCATCCTGGCAGGTTACAACAATCCCGGTAGGAATGTGCGTCAACCGGATGGCAGAGTATGTTGTATTGACGCTTTGGCCGCCCGGTCCGGAAGAACAGTAAGTATCTTTGCGGATATCGGTTTCCCTCAGATCAATATCAAACTCTTCAGCTTCAGGCAATACAGCAACAGTGGAGGCTGATGTATGGATACGACCCTGGGTTTCGGTCTGGGGTACCCGTTGGACGCGGTGTACTCCTGATTCGTATTTCAATATTCCATAGACATCCTTTCCTGTCACTTTGGCAACCAGCTCTTTGTAACCGCCCGAAGTTCCTTCAGAAGTATTGGTCACTTCCAGTTTCCATCCCATCCTATCACAAAATTTGGAATACATCCTGAATAGGTCGCCGGCAAAGATGGCTGCTTCATCGCCACCCGTTCCGCCACGAATTTCCAGAATGGCGTTTTTGCTATCCTCAGGATCGGCCGGTACCAGCAATAGTTTGATCTCATCCTCGAAAGCAGTCACCTTTTGAGAGCCCTCTTCCATCTCTTCGCGGGCCATTTCGCGCAAGTCCTCGTCGGTCTCATTTTCGAGAATCTCCCTGGCATCCGCAATATTCTGCAGATAATTTCTGTATCGTGTAAAGGATTGCACCAAAGCATCCAGTTGTTTGTACTCCTGGTTGAGTTTGACGTATCGCTTCATATCCTTCATGATTTCCGGATCCGATATCTGCTGGCTTACTTCATCAAAACGTATTTTGATGCCTTCGTATTTTTCGAGAAGTGAATTATCTGACATTGATTCAATTACAAATTAAAGATTACAAATTAAAGATTACGGGATTTGGCACAAGCAAGAGGATGAAGCTAATATTCGAAGGTTCCGAATGGACTTTCGATGGTCACTTTTTTACCTGTAAATGGTTCTACACGGCCAATGATTTGAGCGTCAATGCCGAAAGATTTTGAGATAGAGATGATCTCCCCTGCGGCCTCTGCGTCAGCATAGATTTCAAAGCGGTGCCCCATATTAAAAACCTTGTACATCTCGTGCCAGTCGGTGCCACTTTGTTGCTGAATGACCCTGAAAAGTTCGGGAATATCGAAAAGCCTATCTTTGATCACATGCACATCTTCCACAAAATGAAGCACTTTGGTTTGGGCACCGCCGGAACAATGTACCATTCCAAAAATATTTTTTCGGCAGCTATCCAAAACCCTTTTAATAACCGGGGCATAGGTGCGGGTTGGGGAGAGCACCATTTTCCCGGCATCCACGCCAATGGAATCAATCATATCGGTCAGACGCAGTCCACCCGAATAAACAAGCTCTTCAGTCACAGAAGCGTCAAAACTTTCAGGATATTTGGCGGCGAGGTATTTGGAAAAAACGTCGTGCCGGGCTGAGGTAAGGCCATTGCTGCCCATGCCTCCGTTGTAGGAGGTCTCGTATGTAGCCTGACCGAACGAGGCCAGGCCAATGATCACATTTTCCGGACGAATGGCATCCGCTGAGATGACATCCGATTTTTTCATGCGGCATGTAACGGTTGAATCCACGATGATGGTCCTGACCAGATCGCCTACATCGGCTGTTTCGCCTCCGGTGGGATAGATCGAAATGCCCAGGTCCCGCATTTCACTGCAAAACTCTTCAGTACCCTGAATGATGGCTGAAAGGACCTCTCCGGGAATCAACTGTTTGTTGCGCCCGATGGTCGAAGAGAGAAGGATATTTTTGATGGCGCCAACACAGATTAGATCATCCAGGTTCATCACGATAGCATCCTGGGCAATACCCTTCCATACCGAAAGATCGCCGGTTTCTTTCCAGTACATATAGGCCAATGCAGACTTTGTACCGGCTCCGTCTGCATGCATCACATTACAAAAGAGCGGATCGTTGCCCAGAATATCGGGCACGATTTTACAAAATGCCTTGGGAAACAATCCCTTATCAATATTCTTGATGGCATTGTGCACATCCTCTTTGGATGCAGAAACCCCCCTGCGAATGTATCTTTGATTGGAATCCATAACTGGCGCAAAAATAGCAACTTTTTCCCAACAAAGTGGAAAGTGGAGAGTGGAAAGTTGAGAGTTGAAAATGGAAAATGGAGTGTAGAGAGCTGAGAATAGAATTATATGGATTATAAATACATGAAATACAGATAATTAAAAAAATCTCAACTTTCCACTCCCAACTCTCAACTCTCCACTCTCAACTTTCAACTTTATTGTTCCTTGAACTTTTCCCTGTACTCCGAGGAGGTTACCTTGAATTCGGTGCGTCGGTTGAGTTGGTGGCATATTTCACGCTCTTCCTCCTTTTTAAACGCTTCGATAAACTGACAACTGAGTACCTCACCTTTTTTAAGGAATGCATTTGCCTTGACCATTCTGGCATCAACAGTTTTGGGAATCTTCTCCCCATAACCTTTGGCTGTGAGCCTTTCCTGCTGAATACTTTTGGAAATAAGATAATCAACTACCGATTGCGCCCTTTTTTGTGAAAGAATGAGGTTATCCGCATCATTGCCACGGCAATCGGTGTGGGCCATCAATTCGATGGTAACTGTGGGGTTCTCCTTCAAAAGTGAGACAAGCGTATCAAGGGATGCTATTGATTCAGGCAAAAGATTCCACTTCCCGACTTCATAAAAAATATTATCAATTTTAATCGGCTGGTCTACAGGCACTAGCTCCATCCTTACAGAAAATGCTTTGCCTTGATCCATTCCAACCGTCGAGAGCGATGCCTTGGCATTCAAAAATCCTTTTTTAAAAGCGGTGATCAGGTATTCAACACCCGGTTTAAGTTGAAAACGGAAAGAGGCATTGTCAGATTTCATGCGCAGTTGCGTTCCATCCGTACCAATTAGGCGAACCGAAGCCCCTTCAACCTGGGCGCCCGTCTCCTTGTTGTACAACCCTCCTTCAACGCCATAGCTTTTCGGTGGAAGAATAAAAGAGTAGATATCATCCCCGCGACTTCCTTCGCGGTAACTTGTAAAAAGGCCCTTTTCTTCACCAGGATAGAAAGAGATGGCAAATTCATCGCCCGTCGAATTGATCGGGACACCCATATTTTCGACTTTCCATTGGTCTTTTTCGATGGGCGATGCCTTGAAAATATCAAGTCCGCCTAAACCTACATGCGAATCGGATGAGAAATAGAGTTCTCCGTTATCGCGGATGAAAGGGAACATTTCATTGCCTGCTGTATTGATCTGCGGACCCAGATTCTTGGCTTCGCCCCATTTGCTCTCCCCTACTTTTTCTGCCATCCAGATATCATTGCCGCCGAATCCACCGGGCCTGTTGGATACAAAATAGATTTTGTTGCCATCGCGGGATACCGAAGGATGTGCGGCCAGCAGGCTATCGTTGCCAATGGAGAGTTTTACCGGTCGGCTCCAGCTTCCACTGACGAGTGTAGATTCAAAAATACCAACTTTAGCATCTACGCCTTTCTCAGAGATAGAACGCGTAAAATAGATGGTATTTCCGCTTTTGTCGAATGCGGGGGCCCCTTCCTCATCGACGGTATTGATCATCATCGATTCATCAATACGCTTTGGATTATCCCACTTTTTTTGTTCCGCATTGTAGACCGCCCGATAAATATCGGCATTAAACTCTCCGGTTACGGGATTCTTCTTTTTCCCGGTAGCATCATCCCTGGAGGAAGAGAAAACAAGCTCTGTCACAATGAGGCCCGGATAAACCGCACCATAATCGGAAAACCGTGAATTGATCTCCTTCAGGTTCTCAATTTTATATTGTGTCTGTCTACCCATCAATTCCTTGCTCGTATTGCAGGATATTATTCCATTCAAAGCGCGTTCATCTTTGGGTAGATACCCCAGAAATTTTTGATAATTTTTAATTGCTTCATCATATTTACCATTAGACCTAAGTACCTCAGCATACCTTAGCAGGATGGTCGCATCGGAAGGATCCTTAAAAATGGCGCTCTTGAAATAGCTTTCAGCCTGACGGTATTGGCCTATTTTGTAAAAGGCCTCCGCAATCTTAAGTTGTATGGCTGCCTTTTTCTCCCGACCTTTGGTTTTGGTATAAATTTTCCGATAGGCAGCAATGCTCTTGAAATATTCACCATTGTCGAAAGAGGTTGCAGCCAATCTGGTTTGATGGGAAACAGTGCATCCTTCACTCAAAATGAGCAAAAAAATAAGGGCGAAAATGGATCCAATCGTACGGATCATCTTATCTGTTTTTGATCGGTTTAAATATGGCGAAAGGTTCTTCAATCAAATTTTTCTGTGCTATCAGCAATAATGTGGGACAAATATAGGGTAAATGGCAGAAAAATCTTTGGGAAAGAGGTATCTTTGCAAAAACAAAAAAACAAAATATGTCACAAGCAGAGATTCATACAGCAAAGGGTGTCATGAAAGTAAATTTCTACGATGAAGACGCTCCGGGAACAGTTGCCAACTTCGTTAAACTCTCCAAAGAGGGATTTTATGACGGACTGACCTTTCACCGGGTTATTCCTGATTTTGTCATCCAGGGTGGTTGTCCAAAAGGTACCGGCGCTGGCGGACCCGGATATACCATCAAATGTGAATTGGACGGAGAGAACCAATACCACGATCGTGGTGTTTTGTCGATGGCCCATGCCGGAAGAAACACTGGCGGATCACAATTCTTTATCTGCCACAGCAGAAAAAACACTGCCCACCTCGATCGTAACCATACCTGTTTCGGCAAAGTTTATGAGGGTGTTGAAGTAATCGATGTGATCCGTCAGGGAGATAAGATTGAGAAAATTGTGATCATCGAAGAATAGATCGAAATTTTCCATATTAAAAAATTACACAGAGTTACACAGAGAAGCACAGAGTTACACAGAGGACAATTACTAATTGTTTGAAGAGTTTAAATTGTTTATAAAGTTTGAAGGGTTTTGGACTTTTAACAATTCAAACATTTTAGGCTCAATAATTATTCTAAACAAATTTTTCTCTCCGTGTAACTCTGTGCTTCTCTGTGTAACTCTGTGTAATAAGTTATTGATCCCAATTTGTGATTCAGCTTTAATCGACAATTCATCAAATTTTACACTAAATTTGCCCCCCTAATATTATAGAATGGGATTAAAAGAAGAGATTCTGCGTCGGAGAACGTTTGGTATTGTCAGTCATCCGGATGCGGGAAAAACCACACTTACAGAAAAATTGCTGCTTTTTGGCGGCGCCATCCACGTTGCCGGGGCTGTAAAAAGTAATAAAATCAAAAAGGGGGCAACCTCCGACTTCATGGAGATTGAGCGGCAGCGCGGAATATCCGTTGCCACCTCCGTGATGGGTTTCGAATACTCCGGTTACAAGATCAATATTTTGGATACTCCGGGTCACCAGGATTTTCAGGAAGATACCTTTCGTACCCTGACGGCTGTCGACAGTGTGATCATCGTTATTGATGCAGCCAAAGGTGTGGAACCGCAGACAGAGAAGCTGATGGGTGTTTGCAGAATGCGCAAGACACCTGTGATCGTCTTCATCAACAAAATGGACCGTCCTTCGGGTGATACTTTTGACTTCCTTGACGACATCGAAAAACAATTGATGATCAAGGTCAGGCCTTTGAGCTGGCCCATCAACAATGGCCCCGAATTCAAAGGGGTGTACAATATTTATGACAGTAGCCTTAGCCTGTTCAATCCCAGCATCACCGACATAGAAAAAGGAATCAGTTTCGAAAACCTGAATGATCCGGCTCTGGATCAATTAATTGGAAATGACGCTATCGTGCTTCGCGAGGACCTTGAGATGGTGGAAGGGATTTATCCTGTATTTGACCACCATGCCTACCTGGCCGGTGAATTGGCCCCTGTCTTTTTTGGAAGCGCCCTGTACAATTTTGGCGTAAGGGAACTGCTCGATACATTTGTCAAACTAGCCCCCTCTCCCCGACCAAAGAAATCAGAAGAGAGATTGGTTGATCCTTTGGAAGAAACCTTTACCGGATTTGTCTTCAAAATTCATGCGAACATAGATCCCAACCACCGTAGCCGGATTGCCTTCGTCAAGATATGTTCGGGAATGTTTGAACGCAACAAGAATTACAGGCATATCCGTCTTGCCAAGACCTTCAAATATTCCAGTCCGACAGCCTTTATGGCAGATAAAAAAGAGGTGATTGAGAATGCCTTTCCGGGCGATATCATCGGTCTGCCCGATACCGGAAATTTTGTGATTGGCGATACAGTAACCGAGGGTGAAATCCTCCATTACAAAGGAATCCCATCCTTTTCGCCAGAAATTTTCCGTTACATTGAGAATGCGGATCCCATGCGCTCCAAGCAATTGGCCAAGGGGGTAGATCAGTTAATGGATGAAGGTGTAGCACAGTTGTTTACCAGTCAGCTAAATGGTCGCAAGATTATCGGAACCGTTGGTGCCCTGCAGTTCGAAGTTATCGAATACCGGCTCGAACATGAGTACAACGCCAAATGTCGCTGGGAGTCCATCTCACTCTACAAAGCCTGTTGGATCGAGAGTGAGGACAAAGCAGTCTTGGATGATTTCAAGAAACGGAAATACAACAAAATGGCTACTGACAAGCAAGGCAGGGATGTATTTCTGGCGGATTCAGCCTTTATTCTGGATATGGCTCAAAGGGATTTTCCGAAGATCAAATTTCATTTTACATCTGAGTTTTAATCCTGAAAAAGGTTACACTGAGTTGCACAGAGAAAATACACAGAGTTACACAGAGGTGGAACTCACAAGGTTTTGTCTGATATCATGAACTATCTGGTTACCTTTTCGAACTGGTTCAATAAATACTTACAAAAGAGGGCAGAGAGCATGGGGCATGGGGCATAGAGCATGGGGCATGGAGGAAGGAGAAATAAAGGGTATAGGCGCTTGCTAAAAACAGAAGAATTGTCCTGAATGATAGGAACAATTCTTCTTTATTAACTATTCAAATCTTCTTCCCGATATAGAACACATAGCCATAATACGCTTTGTACTTGTCATACAATTGAGCTTCATGCCTTTCGTTTGCGACGAAATCTTCGACTGTTTTATTTCCTGCATATTTCTTCAAAAATGCCTCCTGAACCGAAACCTGTAGAGCATAGAAATTTTCTGTCCAGCAGTTTTCTGGCAGGATAAAGGTCGCAACGGGAATATATCCGGCCTTTTGCATCTGGGCTACCTTATTTGGAATGGTGTCAATCTCAGGATAGGCATCCATCCAAAATTCATTGATTTCGGCAGGCCTTTCTTCCGTAAACCACGATGCTTCTGTAACGGCAACATAGCCTCCTACTTTCAAAAATTTCCGCCATTCATTTAACCCTCTTTCAAAACCAATATTATAGATTGCCCCTTCCGACCAGATCAGGTCCAATTCTTCCTTCTGAAAAGGAAGATTGTTCATTGAACATACGATACCCTGTACCCTATTTTGAAGATTTAGCTTTTCAGCGTTAGCGTTGAACAGCTCTATAAAATTGGGAAACAAATCGATTCCTGTAATAATTCCCGGCGCATGCTGTGCCAGCACCATTGTCTGACCGCCTGTTCCGCAACCAATATCGGCAATTTGGGATTCGCTTGTAAGATTACCGATAAAACCCAAAGCGTTAATGGTTACTTCATGGCTACCAGGCCCTTGACGTTCTAAGTTTGAGAAATATTCGCAGATTAAATTGAAGTCAAATTCGTGAATTGATTTATTTTCGTTACTCATGATGATTATATTTTATTGGGAACACTGGCCCAAGCACACAATGAAGACTAAGCCAAGTCTCAATCCGTTAATAAATGTATAAACATGAAAACAACTCCGGTAAGAATATACCTGAGTTTAAATAAGGGATAACCTGAGGCAGAATACCAAAGGTTATTTACTTCACCAAATCCATTGTAGACTTAAGCATCCAAAGCTTTTAGATTTGTAAAGTTAGGAATTTTTTAATCGCGTAGAATATTAATTTGATTTGATACTATCTTAGCAAAAGTTATGGAAAGAACTCCGAAATGCTAACAGTTCCTTTAACTAATCACAAAATTATGTCGTTAAAGGTATTGGTTATTTCACCCTTTGCGTTCTTTGTGAGAACCTTTGGGACCTTCGTGGTTAAATATTTAAATCTCACCACAAAGGCCCCAAAGGAATGCAGTAGAGTAGAGCGGGGAAGGTAAAATAACCTTCCCTACCCCCTCGTCAAACCGTACGTGCGGTTTTCCCGCATACGGCTTTCCTATAAAGTTCTTCGCAGGATTTCGTCTTATCATTGTGAAAGAAAATCTTTATGCTGTTGTCCTTACAGGCATTCCTTCCAAATATATCCAACTTTTCCTGACGATAAAGTCCCTATTCTGCTGATTATAACCATGTTTATCTGTTTCTGGTGA